>NZ_JBQFYP010000002.1:0-390645 GCF_056541545.1 Ruegeria sp. AG7 | reverse complement strand
GGCCAGCCCCCCGGACCCCCCGAGATATTTTTAGCCAGATGAAGAGGATCCCCTCGATCTGGTGAGGAGATACAAGATGAGCAAGATGGCGGATTATGACGGCCCGATCCTTGAGATCGACAAGCTGTCGATTTCCTTCTTTACCCGCCTGCGGGAAATTCCGGCCGTGATGGATTTCTCTGTCAGTGTGCAACCCGGTGAAGCTGTTGGTCTGGTCGGTGAATCTGGTTGCGGTAAATCCACGGTGGCGCTGGGCGTCATGCAGGACCTTGGTAAAAACGGTCGCATCGTTGGCGGTACGATCAAGTTCAAGGGTCGTGATCTGGCGGAAATGAGTTCAGATGAATTGCGCGACATACGCGGCAATGAGATCGCGATGATCTATCAGGAGCCGATGGCCTCGCTGAACCCGGCGATGAAGATCGGCAAGCAGCTGATGGAAGTGCCCATGATTCACGAGGGCGTCAGCGCAGAAGAAGCGTATTCGCGCGCTCTGGAAGTTGTCACCGATGTGCGCCTGCCGGACCCCGAGCGAATGCTCAACTCGTTCCCGCACCAGCTGTCAGGCGGTCAACAGCAGCGCATCGTGATCGCGATGGCCTTGATGTCGAAACCGGCGCTGCTGATCCTTGACGAACCAACAACGGCACTTGACGTGACGGTTGAGGCTGCCGTGGTCGAGCTGGTGAAGGATCTGGGCAAGAAATACGGCACCTCGATGCTGTTCATTTCGCACAACCTCGGTCTGGTTCTGGAAACCTGCGACCGGCTTTGCGTGATGTATTCAGGTGAGGCGGTCGAGCGCGGCTCGATCAAGGATGTGTTTGATGAGATGCAGCATCCTTACACGCAGGCCCTGTTCCGGTCGATCCCGCTGCCGGGGGCCGACAAGAATTCGCGCCCGCTGGTGGCTATACCGGGGAACTTTCCTCTACCCCATGAGCGGCCCCCTGGTTGTAATTTCGGCCCGCGCTGCGACTATTTCGAAGAGGGTCGCTGTGACGCCAAGGACATCCTGATGGAGGCAGTGCCCGGAAATGACCGGCACCATACCCGTTGCCTGAAATTCAAAGAGATCGACTGGAACGCACCGATCACGGTGGGTGAACAGAAAGAGAAAGGTGAGATCGGCAGGGTCGTTCTGAAGATGGACAACCTCAAAAAATACTATGAGGTTGCGGCAAACGCCCTGTTCGGCGGTGGCGAAAAGAAGGTTGTGAAAGCAAACGAAACGCTCAGTTTCGAGGCGCATGAATCCGAGACGTTGGCCATTGTGGGCGAATCCGGTTGCGGCAAATCCACGTTCGCCAAAGTTTTGATGGGTCTTGAGACGGCCACGGACGGGCAGATCCTTCTGGACAACCGCAATATCGAACAAGTGCCCATAGAAGAGCGTGACGCAAAGACCGTTGGTGAAGTTCAGATGGTGTTTCAGAACCCGTTCGACACGCTGAACCCGTCGATGACCGTCGGGCGCCAGATCATCCGGGCATTGGAGATCTTCGGTGTTGGTAATTCCGAGGCCGATCGCAAGAAGCGGATGCTGGAACTGCTGGATCTGGTGAAACTTCCGCGCGCCTTTGCAGACAGGATGCCGCGTCAGCTGTCAGGTGGCCAGAAGCAACGCGTTGGTATCGCGCGCGCCTTTGCTGGTGATGCGCGCATCGTGGTGGCCGATGAGCCTGTATCGGCGCTGGACGTTTCGGTGCAAGCTGCGGTGACCGACCTGCTGATGGAAATTCAGCGCGTGCACAAAACCACGTTGCTGTTCATTAGCCATGACCTTTCCATCGTGCGATACCTCAGCGACCGGGTAATGGTGATGTATCTGGGCCACGTGGTCGAGTTGGGCACAACCGACCAGGTTTTTGCACCCCCCTACCACCCTTATACCGAAGCGCTGCTGAGTGCTGTTCCCATCGCCGATACATCGGTCGAAAAGCAGCACATCGTACTGGAGGGTGATATCCCTTCGGCCATGAACCCGCCACCGGGATGCCCGTTCCAGACACGGTGTCGCTGGAAGTCCGAAGTGCCTGACGGCCGCTGTGAGTCGCATGTACCGCCAGTGCAGACATTGGCCGAGGGTCATCAGGTAAAGTGCCACTTGTCCGAAGAGGTGCTGGCACGGATGCAACCCGTGATCAAAGTCGCGGCTGAATAGGTTTGCGGATCTTCACTGGAAAGGGCCGGTCGTTGACCGGCCCTTTCTGTTAGCGCCGCGTGTCACGAGGAGACAGGCGACGCTTGTGAGTGGTGGTTCCCTACAAGACTCTCAGCCGGTCATGACGTTGTTGCCGAAATGCATGAACTCCTGATCCATGCCTGAAATCTCTCCGGCCTCCAGTTTCAGGCTGGCACTGTCAAGCATCTGATAGCTTTTCTGCCCCTTTACCCACTCGTCCGCAGATTGCAGCGTGGTCAGCGTGTAAGACGTGACTTCGTTCAGGTAATGGGTTGGGATAATGATCTTGGGCTTTAGCTTGGCCACGATGTCATTACCCTGATCGAAACTCAGGATATGTTGCGAGCCGTCTACCGGCAGGGTCAGAACATCGACCTGTCCGACGGCGTCCCAAAACTCCTGCGGCGGGTTATGACGATTGTCACCCCAGATCAGCGTACGAATGCCGCCTGTTTCCACCAGATAGACCACCATATCCATATGACCCACATTGTTCGGTGGGCAGGCATCGACCCCAAACTCGGCCAGTGCATTGGTCCAGTTGTACCACCCCGGCGCCACGCAGGCATGTTTATCAGCAAAACCGGTGATCCTGATATCGGCGAATTCGAAATTGCCCACCATCCTGTCCAGCACCATGGTCGAGCTTGGGCGTTCGATCGCGTCGTGATCGAAATGCGCGTGGGTCGACAGGGTAATGTCTACCGGAATCTGGGGGAATTCATTGCGGAACCAAAGCCCCCACGCGCCCGACGGGTCATCACGCCAGGGGTCAAACAGGACCGTTGCGCCGTTGGGCGAGGTGATCTTGATGGCGCAATGGCCATAATAATCGATACCGACAACTCCGGCACTGGCCTGACCCGTCGATCCCTGCAGGTCAATCACATGGTTATTGTTCCCTGGCTGCAACCAGGCTTGCGATTGCGCTTCGGCCGGTTTCGCCCCCAGCACTGAAGCGGTCGCGCCAACACCGGCAGCACCTGCCGCCATGAAAAATGACCGCCGAGACAAGCCCGGTGCCAGATGATCCCTGTCCCCTTTCAGGATGGTCGGCTTCAGATCCTTGCGATCCATATCTATGTACCTCTCTGTTGGACGTGCGCCTTTTTTTCGCACCTCATCTCAAAGGGTAACAAGCTAAAGCACATCGGCTCAGACCGAAAAAATAGGGGTGGAATATGGGGGCAATCCCCATATTCGACATTCACGAAATCGAGAGCAAGTGACTGCGCAGGTTTTTATCCCGGCCCTCAAGTCCAAGTTTTCGGCGAATGTTGTTGCGGTGAAAATCAATTGTCGACGTCTCTCGGGACAGGGCCTTGGCTATGTCCTTCGTGGTTCTCCCAAACATGACCATCTGAGCAATTTCCATTTCTGTCGGGGTCATTGCCGCAAAGGCATCCGTCAACTTGTCAGACAGCGAAGACGTGATCTCGTTCAGGTTCTTCTCGGCCAGCTCAAGATAGACAAACTGCGCCTCATCCCCTGAAAGCTGCGCCCGAACCTTTTCAAGATACGGCAAAACTCTGCTGCGAACCTGCTCGACGATTTCGTGATCCCGGTTCTTGCGGTCATCGTCGAGACTTGAGAGCAATACGCGCAACGCTGTGTTCGTCTCCTGCAGCTCTCGGGTTCGATCCGAAACACGCGTTTCAAGCTGGGCAAGTGTTTCGTTCAGTTTCTCTTCCAACGCGCGTCTCAGATAAACCTCTTGCAACAAAGCCAAATCCGACTCGACCATGCGCGCGAACTGCGCCAACCCCTCACGGAATAACAAGGCTCGCCGGTTCTGTTTACGGTCCAGAACACAGATTGTGCCGAACACCGATCCATCGGGCCATTTCAGCGGTAAGCCGATGTAAAAGGTCATTCCGTGTTCCAGGTCGTCGTTGTCCGCCCAAACCGGATCACATTTGGCGTCTTCGACCACCAACTCTCCGTCACGCTCCAGAACACCCTTACAGTATAGCTTGGGGTTCAACTGGAAACTCAGACCGACCGGATATGGATTCTCGGGGTGATCGGATGTGATCAAAACCGCATGTTCCGGCGCATCGGTTTTCATGATCAGGCTTGCGGGCACGTCGGCCATTTCTGCGACCAGATCAACAAGTTGCTGCCAGTTTGCCAGCGTTTCTTTGGGAATCTGCGGATGATCAGCAGGCATAATGGGCCTCACCAGTTACTGGGCGATACCCTGTCAGGTTAGTTGGAGGCGTTGCACTGAATCAAGAATACGACACTCTGCAGCGCAGCATCAGTTTCAGCCGCCCCAGATAACCTTCACGTAGTTCTGGGTTTCCTTGTATGGCGGGATCCCACCGTGCTTTTCAACCGCATCAGGACCCGCGTTATAGGCCGCCAGCGCCAAAGGCCACGATTTGAACTTGCGGTACTGCCAAGACAGATATCTGGCACCGCCTTCGAGGTTCTGCTTGGGATCATGCGGGTTTACGCCCAAAAGCTCGGCCGTTTGTGGCATAAGCTGCGCCAATCCCAACGCACCTTTATGTGACTTCGCCTGTGGGTTCCATCCACTTTCCTGCTGCACCAGACGCAAAAAGAGATCTTCAGGGATGTTGTGAAGGCGAGCAACACGCCGTGCGATTTCCAGATATTCTCCACGATATTTTCCTGAATACCGTTTGCTGACCTGATCACGCGTTGTTTTGGGTTTCAGCCGGGCCGAGTCGCGGTACTGGGTTGCCGCACGAGAATCCAGAACCTTCGCCTGTTTCAGGAAGATATCCTTGCGGCTTTTGCTGGACAATGTTTGTGCCTGCACCGGCGCAACGGCCAATACAAGGCAGGCAACGGAAAACCCAGCAACCCAAGAACGCATCTTTGCTTATCCTGCTCGATCAAAACCAGTGGGAGTATAGGTATTCCCGCAAAAAATGAAAGCTTGGTAAATAGTACAGTAAGACTCTTGTTCGACAGTGTTGTATCAACTGTTTTCAACCATGATGCAGGCCGTATAGGGTCTCACGAAACTCATTGCGTCAGATTCGGCGCATTTACGCAGAACAGAACGAGGATTTACATGGCGGGTTCAGTCAACAAGGTCATTCTGGTGGGAAATCTTGGCCGCGACCCCGAGGTCCGGTCGTTCCAGAACGGCGGCAAAGTGTGCAACCTGCGCATTGCCACCTCGGAGAACTGGAAAGACCGCAACACAGGTGAGCGGCGCGAACGGACAGAGTGGCATTCGGTTGCCATCTTCTCGGAACCGCTGGCCCGCATCGCCGAGCAATATCTGCGCAAGGGCAGCAAGGTTTATATCGAAGGCCAGCTGGAAACCCGCAAATGGCAGGATCAATCCGGTCAGGATCGGTATACGACCGAGGTTGTCCTACGCCCCTATCGCGGGGAACTGACCCTGCTGGACGGTCGTGGTGAAGGCGGTGGCGGCAGCGGCGGCGGTTATGGTGGTGGCCAGGCCGGTGGCAGTTACGATGACCCCTATGGCGGTCCTTCCAGCTCTGCGGCACCAGCCTCGGGCGGAATCGACGATGACGAGATTCCGTTCTGACGTTGACCATGTCGATAGCGTAAAATCTTACCGTTTTTACAAATCAAAACAAAGGGCTGGCGCTTGCCAGCCCTTTTTTAGTGCCCTAAGCTTTTCAAATTATGACTGACCATTTGAAAGCGTAAATTATGAGGCTGAGAATCCAGACCATCAAGCTCGGATCAGGTTCGCCTTTACCAATGCTCCTGGACGACAACGGCGTGCCCCTCATCGCGCCGTTGATTTACAATTTGACGATGGTTCGTGGAGCTGGCCGAAGGTTCAACACGCAACAGAACATTCTCAGAACCATTCGCAAGGTCGAAAAATGGTCAATGAGCGAATTTGGCAGACGAATTGAAATTGCGATTCAGAATCACGAAGACTTCGATCACATCCGCATTGCCAGCCTCCGGGGATATCTTGAGATTCCAGAAAATATCCGAACAACCAAAGAAACGAATGTCACGGGTTTTCGAAACTCGGAGTTGCTGAGGAAAAGCTCTTTTCCGCCCAAGCGTGTGAATGCAGGGCAAACGACAAGGCAGTATCTCCTGGATGCATCTGGCTACATCCAATGGCTGATGAATGAGCACAAGCACTCGCGACGCTACCAAATTCACCAAAACCGACGTTAGTGCAGTCGCCGCGATTTAAGGCTCTGTCCCGCAATCACGCGACCCGGTCAATTATGAAACTTGCAACTGCAGCGAAAGTCCGGATTTGGGGGCCGTACCGCAGAATGGGAGGGTCCAACGAGTGACCGTTTTGGGCCGTCCTCATCCCAGCAAGATTTAACTACGATCTGATCCTGTACCTGCGCCAACGACTGCAAGAAGCCCAATTCGCACAATGCTGCGCGCGGCGAAAGGCGGTATTCGAAAAGTCGCCCTCGGCTGATGTGCGTCAACCGCCCCAAGTGTCTGACAGGATAAATCCGCCTGGGAAGGGATCACCAGGGTCCAACCCGATCTGGGACATGCCATAGATCCAGCACTGCCCGGTCACCCGCACCTGGCTTCCCTGGTAAGGGCCGATTTGTGCCTCTCCCATCAGTTCGGCGCAAAATTCCCCGCCGATTATCGACCTGGTGGTGATCTGATCGCCTTTCGCAATCTCTCCCCTGGCGTGCAGCACCGCCATCGTAGAATTGGTGCCGGTCCCACAGGGCGACCGGTCGGCGCGCGCCGGTTTCAGGGTCGTGCAATGGCGCATCGCCCCGTCCTCTTCTCGCGAGCGGAACATGACATAGGCGAGCCCGTGCACCTCGGCGATCTCAGGATGTACGACATCTGTTATTTCGGCAATCTGGTCGCGCAGAACAACCCCCGCTTCGGCAAGGGCACGCGCGTTTTCCGGGGCAATCGTCATGCCAACCTGATCCACATCAACCAAGGCATAGAACACGCCGCCGTAGCACAGGTCAAAGGCCACAGGGCCCCAGCGCTCGGTCTCAACCACGTCAGAAGCGGCCACGAACGAGGCTGGCATGTCCAGGCTGACACCCGTGACCTTGCCGTCCCGGCACGTCGCTGTCGCCCGCACCAGCCCGGCGGCGGTATCCAATGTCACCACGGTTTCCGGTTCAACCATCTCCATCATTCCGGTTTCCAAGATGGCGGTCACGGCACACATGGAATTTGAGCCGGACATGGCATGGGCTTGATCTGTTTGAAGCACGATCATCCCGAAATCTGCCTCCGGATGACAGGCCGGGGGGATCAATACAAAGGAATGATTTGCCGCCGCACGCGGTTCGGAGCAGAGCCAGCGGCGCAGGCTGTCATCGACCTCGTTAATATGGGCCAGCTTGGCTGCCATGGTGTCACCGGGAATGTTCAGAAAGCCCCCGGTGATGACCCGCCCGATTTCCCCTGCACAATGAACATCGACGGTCTGCAGCGTGCGTTTCCAGCGCATGTGCCTTACTCCTTGATGTACCAGCCCCAGGGGGCCGAGCGGTCATATGTGGTGATCTGTTTGGTCTCGAGGTAGTTGTTAAACCCCCATTCCCCCAGTTCCCGGCCTATCCCCGATTGTTTGTAGCCACCCCAGGGCGCCTCGGTGAACGTCGGCTGCGAGCAGTTTATCCAGACGATCCCGGCGCGAAAGGCGCGCGCAACGCGCTCTGCACGGTCCAGATCATTGGACAGAACCGCCGCGCCCAGACCAAAGCGCGAGCCATTGGCCAGGTCCACGGCCTCTTCTTCAGTTGAGAACCGGCGGATGCAGACCACCGGACCAAAGATTTCCTCGTTCCAGATCCAAGCGTCTGTTGGCACATCAGTGAAGATGGTGGGCTCGACATAGCAGCCATATTCCAACCCCTCCGGCACACCGCCTCCGGTGACGAGGGTGGCTTCGGTCTCGCCCTTCGCGATGGCCGCCAACACCTTGTCGTGCTGCGATGGGCTGACCAGAGGTCCAAGCAAAACACCGTCATCCAGCCCATGCCCGATCCTGATCTTGCAGGTCTCGGTGATCAGCCGCTCCATCAGTTCCGGGTAGATTTTTTCGTGGATCAGAACCCGGCTGGTGGCCGAGCAGACTTCGCCCTGATTCCAGAAAATCCCGAACAGGATCCATTCAACCGCCTCGGCGATATCGGCATCCTCGAACACCACCAATGGGGATTTACCGCCCAGCTCCAGCGAGATGGTTTTGATGTCCCGCGCGGCGGTGGCCATGATGCGGGAACCGGTCGGCACCGAGCCCGTAAACGCCAGTTTGTCGACGCCCGGATGTTCGGTGAGGGGTTGGCCTGCGTCAGGGCCAAAGCCGGTCACGATGTTCAACACACCCTCTGGCAGCCCCGCTTTTTGCGCGATCACACCCAGTTCCAGTGCCGTAAGCGGCGTCAATTCCGACGGCTTCAAAACCATCGAACATCCTGCTGCCAATGCCGGTGCCACTTTCCATGCGGCCATGAGCATCGGGAAGTTCCACGGGATTATTGCTCCAGCCACACCTATCGGCTCTCTGACAACTTTGGATTTGAACTCATCCATCGGCAGGATGATTTCTTCTTCGGAATTGTTGTCGAACCGCTCCGCCAAGTCTGCGTAGAAATTGAAGCACCCTGCGGTGTCTTCGATGTCCCAAACAGCCTCGGGTAAAGGTTTGCCGTTGTCACGCACTTCGATGCGCGCAAGTTCATCCGTGCGGACGGTGATCTCGTCGCCCATTTTGCGCAAGATGGCGGCACGTTCTGCGCCGCTCATCCGCGGCCACGGCCCCTTGTCGAAAGCTGTGCGAGCGGCTTTCACTGCAGCATCCACATCGACGGCACTGCCAGCCGCAACCCGATGAAACACAGTGCAGTCAGAGGGGTCGACCACGTCGAACATTTGGCCAGATGCGGGCGCAACCCACTCGCCATTTATGAACAGCTGATTTTGCATGGCTTGATTTCCTTCAGAAACGGTCAATTCGGTATGGGGACATGTCGATGGCTGGCCGACTTCCCGTAATCAGGTCGCCCATCAGATGAGCGCAAGTCGCAGTATAGGTAAGCCCCAGATGCCCATGCCCTGTGGCATAGAACACGCCCGGGGTCTTGGCCGACGCTGACATGACCGGAATCGTGTCGGGAAAGGCCGGTCGGTGGCCCATCCATTCGGTGAAGTCTTCGACTTGTAGGTTTGGCAAGGCCTCACGCGCCCGACGCACTGTGATCTTGGCACGGCGATAATCCGGGGCGGCGTCAAGGCCCGCCATTTCAACTGTACCACCCACTCGAATGCCGCCTGCCGTCGGGCTGACCATGAAGGCTTTTGCAGGCCAAATGATGGAATGCGCCATGTCGATCCCCGGCGCCAGCATCTGGGTGTGGTAGCCACGCTCAGTCTCCAGGGGCATTGGTTCACCCAAAAGCTTAGAGAGCCGCGATGTGAAGGCGCCCGCGCAAAGAACCACTTCGTCTGCTTGCAGACGCGCGACGCCCAATTGAACACCGGTTATCCGGGCGCTGCGTTCAAATCCGGTCACATCAGCGCGGCGTACGATACCGCCCAAGCCTTCGAAACGCTCTACAAGCCGCTCCACGAACTTAAAGGGATCCGCCAAAGTTCGATTGTCTGGCAGTAGGATGGCTTTGGTTATCTGATGGGTAATTTCCGGCTCGAGAATACGGATGGCCGCGGCGTCCAACACCTCATAGTCGAAGCCAAACCGTTCCAACATATCGATGCGTTCGCGGTCAGCCTGGAACTCGGCCTCATTGGCGTAAAGGGATAGGCACCCTGTTTGCGACAGCTGCTCCTCCATGCCAATTTCGGCCATCAGGCTCTGCGTGTCCGCCAATGAATGCTGACAAAGCGCCGCGCCCGCCGCTTCCAATCGCCTAACAGTGGACGGGCGGCTTGCAGCCAAAAAGCGGATGAACCAAGGGATCAGACGCGGCATGTAGCGCGGACTGACCCGGATCGGTCCTTCCGGGTCCATCATCCAGCCGGGAATCTGCTTCCATGTCGAGGGGCGCGCCACGGGCATGAATTCACTCACCGCAATCGACGCCATGTTGCCGAAGGATGCACCTGAACCGGGAGCGTCCCGGTCGATCAGCGTCACGTTTCGCCCTCGCTTCTGCAGGTCATAGGCGATGGCGGCGCCGATCACTCCGGCCCCGATGACAATTGTGGTTGTTGCAGTTGATGTGCTCATGGCACGCTACCTAAAATGCTGGACTTGGGGCGGCGGCCACCCCAAGCACAAGAGTCACATGGCCTGGATCGGCTCCAACGCCTCTTTCAAAGCGGCCTTTTCTTCATTGGTCAGCGGACCCAGAGGTGCACGGCATTCGCCCACCGGCAAGCCCTGCAGTTCGCAACCATACTTAATCTTTTGCACAAACTTGCCGCTTTCGAGGATGTTCATCGCACGGTAAAGCTTGGCCATGATTTCCTTTGCCTTGGTCAGCTCACCCGCCTTGTAGGCGCGATCCAGATCGCAGCAGGCTTTGGCCAGGAAATTCGACGGGCCGCAAATCCAGCTGTCCGCGCCCCAGAACATAAAGTCCAAAGCGATGTCGTCCGAGCCTGAGATCAGTTGGATCTTGCCTTCATACCGAGTGGCAATATCGATTGCGCGCTGCAACACACCCGAGCTCTCCTTGATTCCGATGACACGCGGGTTGTCTGCGAAGTGATCCATCAGCTCGAAACTGATATCGCTGCCGTCCTTGGCCGGGTAACTGTAAAGCACCAGATTCACATCAACCTCGGCCAGCACAGTTTCATAGTGCCTGATCAGTTCGTCCTGCGTCGGACGGGTGTAGAAAGGCGGCGCCAACAGCACGTTGTCATAGCCGATCTCCTTGGCCATGGCGGTCTGTTCGATCACTTGCCGTGTAGCGGGCGCGTTGGTGCCGGCGATCAGAATCTCGTCATCGTTGGCGAACTCCTTGACGAATTGCAGAACCTGCTGCCGTTCCTCGGTCGACTGGCTGAAATATTCGCCGGTCGAGCCATTTGGCACCCAGCCCGTCACGCCCGCATCCCGGAAATGGGTCAGGAGGGTTTCGAAGGCGTCAAAGTCGATCTTGTTCGCCGCATCAAACGGTGTGACCAAGGCGGGCATGACACCCGAGAGTTTCACATTGTAGCTCATATCAACTTCCTCAGATTACGGCGCGTTCGATGACGCGTTCGCCTTTGGCAAAGCGCTCATAGAGAAACGGTGACAGGTCCATCGAACGAAATTCGCCATAGATGATTTGCTCGGCGACACCCCGACCTACTGCGGGGCCTTGTTGCGATCCATGCCCTGATGATCCGTTGGTAAAATGGAAATTCGACACCTCGTCATGCGGACCTATCACCACGTTGAAATCGAACGTGTTGAAATCGTAGTGCCCAATCCAATAGTCGATGACTTCAACATCCTTGAACTGTGGAATACGGTTGCGGATGATCGGGTGAACCTTGTCTTCCCAGATGGTTTCCTCTGCCGAAAAGTCGTCTGGGTCGACGGTTGCATCCTCGCCCAGAGGCGGACAGCCAACCAGGTAATCATCGCCGAATTGTCGGAAATGCACGCCTGTCGGGTCGATGGTCAGGGGCAGGTCGCGATCCAGCGGTTTTTTGGCGCGGAAAATGAACGTATAGCGCCGCTTGGCTTGAATATCGAGTTTGACACCGGCCATACCGGCGATCGTTCCGGCACGGGTTCCTGCGGCATTGACGATGGCGCCCGCCGCAATGACTTCGCCTGTGGCGAGGGTCACGCCGGTTACCTTGTTGCGGTCGCGCGTGATCGCGGTGACTGTGTTCTGAACATAGTCGACACCGCCTTCGACCGACTTTTTGATAAGCCATTCGATCATCAGAGGGGCGTTGTAATAGCCTTCGTCGACGGTGTTCAGGCTGCCCGCTTCGATGTCATCGAGGTTGTAGAACGGATACGCTGCCGCAATCTCTTCGGGCGCCACCATTTTGGTGCCTGCACCACATTCCTCCTGAACGCTTTGGTCCCGTTGCAGAACCTTGGTCAAATCCGGGGAGTCAGAGAGATAGAGATAACCGAAGTTGCGGATGCTGAGTTCGGGCACCTTCGGGTCACCGCCCAGGTTTTTGCGAAAATCGCGCACGAACTCTGCCGCGTACTGCCCAATCTTCACGTTGATTGGGTTGGCAAACTGCTGGCGCATGCAGTTGTTCGAGGCCCCGGTCTGGGCCTTTGAGAAGGTCGGGTCGGGCTCAACCACAAGAACCTTGCCCTTGAAGTCAGGATTCGAGGCCAGAAACCACGCAGTGCAGGCCCCCATCGTGGCACCGCCGATAATCACGACGTCATAGGCATCATGCTTCGGGGTTGCTGAAAACACAGGGAGATCCATCTCCCAAGAGGAGTCTTTCGAAGTCGGTTTCATGATTTTGTCTTTCGCGCTGGAACTCGGATCAGACCGAGCGTGTAATGCCGCCATCCACGCGGATGTTCTGGCCAGTTATATAGGCGCCGCCTTCCGAGGCCAGGAAAGCCACGGTCGCGGCAACTTCGTCATACGATTTGCCGTACCGCTCCATTGGGATCTTCGCCAGGAAATCCGGGTTTTCCGGCAGGCTGTCGATGAAGCCCGGCAAGACGTTGTTCATACGAACGTTGTCGGCGGCGTATTTGTCCGCAAACAGCTTGGTATAGGCCGCAAGCCCCGCTCGCATCACGCCCGAGGTCGGGAAAACCGCATCGGGTTCAAACGCGGCAAAGGTCGAGATGTTGATGATCGTGCCCGACTTCTGTTCAAGCATAATCGGCGCTACAATCCGCGTGGCACGTACAGAGTTCAGGAAGTAAACCTCCATGCCTTCATGCCAGTCGTCGTCGCTGATTTCCAGCACCGGCGCCCGCGGACCGTGACCGGCCGAGTTGACCAGCACATCGACGCGACCCCATTTCTCTATGGCCGCATCGACGAGCTTCTGCATGTCCGCGCTGGATTTGTTGGTGCCGGTCACGCCGATACCGCCCAATTCCTGTGCCAGAGCCTCGCCCTTGCCCGACGAAGACAGAATGGCGACATTGAAGCCGTCAGCCGCAAGCCGACGGGCGCTGTCTGCTCCCATGCCGCTGCCGCCGCCCATAATGATCGCTACTTTCTTGTCAGCCATTTTCCGTCTCCGTGAACCTCGTTGTATCCGTCTGGGTCCAACATCGGGCCTATCACAGCATTTGACCAATCAGTAATTCTGTCTTAACGCTGTAGAAATTCTACTCCCTTGGAGCAAGTAACATGCGCAAGCTACCACCATTGAACTCTTTGAAGGCTTTCGAGGCTTCGGGGCGTCATCTAAATTTCCGGCTTGCGGCGGAAGAGCTTGGTGTCACCCAGGGTGCCGTTGCGCAACAGGTGCGCGCGCTTGAAGAGTTGTTGAAAATCAAACTGTTTGAACGACAAGCCCGCGGATTGTCATTGACGGATGAAGGCCGGAAATACCTTCCCCCGATCCGCCGCGCCTTCGAGATGATGGCCGAAGCAACAGCCAATCTGTCGCCTCAGGACACCGTGGTGACAATCAGCTCAACCCCCTCTTTTGCAACAAAGTGGCTGGTGCCAAAACTGGGGACACTTGCCCTGGATCACCCCGAGATTCGCGTTCGCATGGACGCATCGAACGCGCTTGCGAATTTCCAGACAGATGGAGTCGACATTGCGATCCGTCAGGGCAAGCCCCCCTTCGGGCCGGGCCTTCTGGCGGAGCTGCTGTTCAATGCAGAGCTGATTGCGGTCTGCCATCCGGACCTTGCCGATGGCTCGAACTCGATCCGTTCCCCACAAGACCTGTTGACCCAGGTACTGCTGGAAGACACTCATGGCCAATGGCCCCTGTTTCTCGAAGCCGCACTTGGCGATCAGCCTGTTTCGGCTCTCAAGACAATGGCGTTCAGCCAAACGTCGCTCGCGATTGATGCTGCAATTGCCCGACAAGGCGTGGCGCTGACGAACCGGGAATTTGTCGAAGCTGATCTTCAATCTGGCCGGCTTTGCCAGCCGTTCGATTTCTCGGTGACGACGGAAGAGGGATATTACGTGGTGGCCCCTCGAGCCCCCAGGAAACCTGAAGTTGTGGCAACAGTCAGGAATTGGTTGAAGGAACAAGCGTAGGTCGCAGGGCGGAAGAGCACTCATGTCCGCCGTTTCGTTCTAAAGCAATTGTGGCGCGCGATGGTTCCCCGACTTTCTCACCTTCTTTGCAATCGACAGCATTGTTCGCTCTTCTGAACTCCGCCTGTCTTCGAGCTTTGCTCGCGCAGCGAATGTCTCCTCTGATGAGCCGCACGGCAGCGATGGTGATCAAGGTCGAACGACGGCTATGTGCGGGATCGCCTCTTTCGGAAGTTTCGATAGGAGGGGCGAACTTCGTCGATCACGAACGCTTGCTACATGCGAAAAACTTCTGAAAATTGAAGCGCTAAGTTATGGTCGAAACGAGTGCAAAGTTTTTGAAAATATAAACGAATTTTCCCCGCATTGTCATGCGCCGCAGTGCAAGGAGTTACTCAAACCTACAGTTGGCGGAGGAATCGACGAGTTCAAAGGGGGTACGCGATGGTCGTTATAGTGCCACCCCATACTTCTGTTGAGCAAAACCGAAGGTTGCTTGATTATGGTCGACTTTAGGGTACATCGAGAAGTCCCAAGACAGGTTGGGTGATTTGGATGCTGTGTGAACCGAAATTGACGCAAAGAGCTTTGGCGTACAAAGCTGAGCTTTTTCAGCTGGTGCCACAGTTGCTTCAAGATTGTAAACTTTCAGTGGCATTTTCGCAGAATTTCCGGTCAAAGTTTACATCGCTGCTCCGAGCGGAGAGAACTGGAGCCGCTATAACCTTTGAAATCATGACCACTGCCACAGTTTACACTTATCATGGTCAACACAACCGTTCTAACCAAAGCGGAGTAACAATATGACATGGTCCTTCTCTCTCGGCCGATTGCTCGGTTCCGAACTGAGGGTCCATGTCACCTTTTTTCTGCTGCTGGCTTGGGTCGGTTTTGCCGCATTCTCGACCGGTGGCCTGCCAGCCGCGATTGAGAACCTTCTCTTTGTTCTGGCCCTGTTTGCCTGCGTTGTCGCGCATGAGTTCGGTCACGCTCTTATGGCGCGGCGCTATGGTATCAAAACCCCCGACATCACCCTTCTGCCCATCGGTGGCCTGGCCCGACTTGAGAGAATGCCGGAAAAACCGATGCAAGAGGTTCTGGTGGCGCTTGCGGGTCCGGCAGTGAATATCGCTATCTTCATTGGCCTTGCCGTGCTTGGTGCAGGGATGCCGCTTGAGACCCTCGCGCAATTGGAATCACCAAATGTGAGGATTTTGGACAAGCTGGCCTATATCAATCTGCTTTTGGCCATCTTCAACTTGATCCCGGCCTTCCCAATGGATGGAGGCCGCGTTTTTCGCGCCCTTCTCTGTTTGCGCATGAATCGCGTCAAAGCCACCCGAATTGCAGCGGTTGGTGGCCAGATTGTCGCTGTCGGGTTTGGATTTCTAGGGCTGAGCTCCGGCAATCCAATTCTGGTATTGATCGCCGTATTCGTGTTCTTTGCAGCGAATGCAGAAAGCCAGGATGTCGCTTTGCGATCCGCGGTCCGCCGTGTTCTGGCTCGTGACGCGATGATCACTGAATTTCATGCCCTGTCCCCCAGCGATACGCTAAGCACAGCTGCGCAAGCCGTCATTCACACCACACAGCACGAGTTTCCGGTACTGGACCCAAATCACACTTTGCTGGGCTTTGTGACACGCGATCGCCTGTTCACCGCTCTGGCAAGCGACCAGCCCAGAACTGCGCCCGCGACCTCGATCATGGATGCTGACGTTCCCACAGTCTTGCTCACAACCGGCCTTGAGGACGTACTGGAACACCTGCACAATGGTGCGCCGGCGATTGCAGTTCTGAGCCATGGCGGTCGTATGATCGGTTACATAACCCGCGAAAACATCGGCGAGCTGATGGTCATTCAGGGTCGTTAACCCCTGCGTCACACCGGGGCGAGAGCGTCCGACAGAACCGATAAAACCGCATCCTTCGGCACATCCGAGGTCACAAAAGCCTGACCAATTCCGCGGGCCAGGATAAACCGCAGCTGGCCGTCCACGACCTTTTTGTCCTGCCCCATCAGATCCACCAGTAGCTCGGCACTTGGCAATTCGCCCTGAATATCAGCCAGATCCGTTTTCATACCCATTGCCCGCAGATGAGCGCGTACCCGGCTTGGATCTTCTTGTGAACACAGCCCAAGGCGGGACGAAAGCTCGAACGCAAGTGCACAGCCGATGGCCACGCCCTCGCCATGCAAAAGACGGTCCGAATAACCAGTGGCAGCCTCCAAGGCATGACAGAAGGTGTGTCCCAGATTCAGCAGGGCGCGGTCGCCTTGTTCGGTTTCGTCCCGGGCCACGATATCGGCTTTCATCTGAACCGAGCGGGTTACGGCACGCACCCGCGCGGCCAAGTCGCCCGAGGACACGCTTTGCCCGTTCGCCTCAAGCCATTCAAAGAATTCCGCATCCCCAAGCAAGCCGTATTTCACCACCTCGCCATACCCTGAAAGAAAATCCCTCTGGGTCATGGTCTGCAACACAGATGTATCGGCCAGAACCAGCGATGGCTGATGAAAAGCGCCGATAAGGTTCTTCCCCTGAGGGGCGTTGATCCCTGTTTTCCCTCCGACGGAGCTGTCGACCTGCGCCAGCAAAGACGTGGGGATTTGCACGAACCGAACACCTCGGCGCAGGACGGCTGCGGCAAAGCCGGCAAGATCACCAATTACGCCGCCACCAAGGGCCACAACAACGTCGCTGCGTTCAACCTTTTCAGCCAACAGCCACTCAACCGCGCGTTCGAAATGAGGCCAGCTTTTGGTCGCCTCCCCGGCTGGCAAGGCCAGCGCGGACATTTCGATTCCGGCGGCTTTCAGACCCGCACGTAGTGCGTCCAGATGCAGGCCAGCTACGTTCTCATCTGTCAGGACGGCCACCTTGGGGCGCGCCAATAGCGGTGCAATCCAATCGCCTGCGCGCGCCAGAAGATCCGGACCGATCTCAACGTCATACGACCGGTCTCCAAGTTCAACGTGTACTCTTTGATGCATTATCTGATTTCCAAAACATCAGGGCGCGCCAATAAGGCGTCGACAACCCGGTCCACCATATTCTCGATCGAAGTTTCACCATCCGAATCCACGATCAAATCTGCCTCCGCGTAAACCGGAACACGCGCCTCGTAGAGGGCTTTCAATGTCGCATAAGGATCAGCAGTGCGCAGCAGCGGGCGCGTGTCCTTGTGGCGAACTCGGCTCCACAAAACTTTCAGGTCTGCCCGCAGCCAGACAGACGCCCCGCGCAAGGTGATCATACGCCGGTTGTCGGGCTGAAGAAACGCCCCGCCACCCGTTGAAAGGATGCCTTTTTTCTCGTCCAGCAGGCGGCTGATGACCTGTGTTTCCTTGGTGCGAAAAAACGGCTCCCCGTCCCGCTCAAAGATTTCGGGGATGGTCATGTTGGCGGCTGATTCGATTTCGGCATCACTATCCAGAAATGGAACACCCAGACGCGCAGCCAAGGCGCGGCCCACGGCTGTCTTACCAGCCCCCATCATCCCCACCAGAACCACGGTTTTGTGCAGAGCAAATCGGGTCTGCGCGTCCGCTGAGTGCGTGTTATGCTTAATTTCGCTCATTTCACCGTGAATGACGTGATCTTGGGAAAAATGCCAGTTATAACTTGGTCAAAACCAAAAATTGAGGCAGCGTGACGCCATGAGCCGTCTGATCAAATTCCTGATATATGTTCTGTGCCTGACATTCATCGGGCTGGTTGCCTATGCCTATGTCGGTCCATTCTTTGGTGTGGATTTCTCTGCGCCTCAAAGTGAAATTCGCGAGCCGGTTGTACTGGATGTCAACTAAGCAACTGCTTTTGGCAATCACACTGGCCGGGTCGGCACATGCGCAGGAACCCTTATCCGCCATCGAATGGCTGACAGACCCGCCGGAAAACCTGCCGGGAACCGTTCTGCTGGAACCACCGGTTACGCAAGATGGCGCATTGCCGGAAATTGAGGTGACTTCGCTTGAGGCACTATCGCAGCCGCTGGGCCTTGTTTCGTCCTCTGTCACCGGTCTGCCCGTCGACCTTTGGCAGGGCAGCGAGGCGGATCGCCTGGCCGAACTGATCGCCGACGTCCACGTGCGTGACAACCCGGCCATGCAGCGTTTGTTGTTCACGTTGCTCTTGTCTGAAACCCGCGCGCCGTCGGGACCTCTGGCCGAAGAAACCCTTTTGCTGGCCCGGCTGGATCGGTTGATGCAACTGGGTGCCGCTGATCCGGCACAATCGCTTGTTCAACTGGCCGGACCCACTGACACGCAGGACCGGTTCAAGCGCTGGTTCGATGCGACGCTCTTGACCGGGGACGAGGATCGCAGTTGTACCGCCCTTATTGCCGAACCGTATCTTTCGCGGGACTATGCGGCTCAGATCTTCTGCAAGGCCCGCCGCGGGGATTGGGCTTCGGCTGCGCTGACGCTTGAGGCGGCACATGCGCTTGAAATCCTTCCACCCGAGGATCTGGCGGTTCTGGACCGTTTCCTCAGCCCGGAACTGTATGAAGGCGCAGCTTACCTGCCGCAGCCGGAAAACCCTGATGCCCTGACGTTCCGTTTGTTTGAGGCAATTGGCGAACGGCTTCCTTCCGCTCCGCTGCCGCGGGCGTTTGCCAATGCGGATCTGCGCGATGTCGCGGGTTGGAAGGCACAGATCGAAGCAGCGGAACGGCTTACCCGTATTGGCGCATTAACCCCCAATCAGCTGCTGGGCCTTTATACCGAGCGTGATCCGGCAGCCTCAGGTGCTGTCTGGGATCGGGTGGCCGCCGTTCAGCGTTTTGAAAGCGCGTTAGACACCGGGAACGCGGAAGCGATCGGAAAGACTTTGCAACCGGTCTGGCAACAGATGCGCGGTGTCGGGCTTGAGGTTCCGTTTGCCGAACTGTTCGCCGAGCGCTTGTCGTCTGTCACATTGCCGGTTGCCACCACCGAAATCCTGCGCTGGCGTATTCTGATGCTGTCGGGGCTTTACGAACAGGCCGCCTTGGCAGCGCCCGACACATCCAACGAAACCCGATTTCTTGCCGCTTTGGCACAAGGTGACCCCGGGCGCGCGGTGTCCCCGTCCCCTTTGGCTGATGCCGTCGCTCAGGGGTTCGAATGGGCAGCGCCTGTGCCAGGCGACATTGATGCGTTGCTGACCAACGGTCAGTTGGGCGAAGCCATAATTGAAGCCATGCAATTGTTTGCACATGGCGCGCGGGGCAATCTGGTGGACCTGACAGCGGCAATTGCAACATTTCGGCGCGTTGGGCTGGAAGACACCGCGCGACGTGCGGCCCTGTCCCTTTTGATCCTGCAAAAGCGTTGATCATGGGCTCTCCGGCATCAGATGCACTGTGGATTTCAACGTTCTTGCAGGCGCAGGCGGCAGAGCTTGGCGCTGCGACCAATACGCTGCTGGCTTATGGGCGCGACCTGAAAGATTTTGCCGAATGGCTGGACCGCAAGAAATCCGGATTTGATCAGGCAGATCGCGACCTGATCGAAGCCTACCTGATCGACTGCGATGCACAGGGCTTGTCACGTTCGACCCGCGCGCGGCGTTTGTCTGCAATAAAGCAGCTGTACCGGTTTGCCTTCGAGGAAGGCTGGCGCGCAGCCAATCCTGCCATTCAGATCAAAGGTCCCGGCCGGCAGAAACGGCTGCCCAAGACGCTGGATGTGCCCGAAGTTGATCGTTTATTGGAGGCCGCCCGAAAAACCGGGAGAACCGAAGCTGACAGGCTAAGAAACACCTGCCTGATGGAGGTTTTGTACGCCACCGGAATGCGGGTGACTGAACTTGTCTCCCTGCCAGTCTCCTCGGCCCGTGGCGATCCCCGGATGCTGCTGGTGCTGGGCAAAGGGGGGAAGGAGCGAATGGTCCCCCTGTCGCCCCCGGCCCGGGATGCGCTGGCCGCGTGGCTGACCGCGCGGGACGAGGCCGAGGATTTGGCCGTGGAAAAAGGCGCTCAGCGCTCGCGCTTTCTGTTCCCATCACGCGGTAAGTCCGGTCATCTGACACGGCACAGGTTCTTTTTGCTGGTGAAAGAGCTGGCTGTACGCGGCGGTGTTTCTTCTGAAAAAGTCACACCACACACGCTGCGCCATGCATTCGCTACGCATCTGCTGGCCAATGGTGCTGATCTGAGATCGATCCAGACGTTATTGGGTCATGCAGACGTGGCGACGACCGAAATCTATACGCATGTTCTGGATGAACGTCTGGCGGAACTGGTGTTGCAACATCACCCGCTGAGCAAAGACCGCAATGAGGACAAAGGCTAAGACCTTGATCCAGCGGAGCGACGTCCCCATAACGGATGCAGTACACTAACCTATCAAGGACCAATGGAACCCTTACCTTCTATGATCGACGGCGCATTCTGGTTTACGACCGGCGCTATCCTGTTTCTGCTTATCCTGTCCGGATTTTTCTCGGGCTCGGAAACGGCGCTGACCGCCTCATCAAGGGGGAAACTGCGCGCTCAGGCCGACAAGGGATCGCGCGGGGCTAAAAAGGCGCTGGAAATCACCGACGACAACGAACGTCTGATCGGGTCGGTTCTGCTGGGCAACAACCTCGTCAACATTCTAGCTGCGTCACTGGCGACGGCGTTGTTCACACGTCTTTTTGGCGAAAGCGGCGTGGCATTGGCGACACTGGTCATGACCTTTTTGGTGCTGATCTTTGCCGAAGTTCTGCCCAAGACATACGCCATCACCAATTCCGAAAAGGCCGCTGCGGCCGTTGCGCCGATCATCAGCGTGGTCGTGACGGTATTTTCGCCTGTCGTCGCAGCCGTGCGGTTGCTGGTGCGTGGCGTATTGCGTTTGTTCGGAGTTCAGATCGATCCTGACAGCAACATTCTGGCCGTGCGCGAAGAAATCGCAGGCGCCCTGCAACTGGGCCATTCAGAAGGGGTTGTTGAAAAAGAAGATCGCGACCGCATCCTCGGCGCGCTGGATCTGGGCGACCGCACGGTGGAAGAGATCATGCTCCACCGTTCCAACATCGAGATGATCGATGCGAACGCCCCACCCGAAGCTATCCTGAGGCAATGTCTTGAAAGCCCTCACACTCGTCTGCCTGTTTTCAGGGACGAGCAGGAGAACATTGTTGGCGTTGTTCACGCCAAGGATTTGTTCCGCGCGATGTATGCACAGGCTGGCAGCAGCGACGGCGGCACCGACCGTCTGGCCAGCTTTGACATCGGCAAAGTCGCGAATGCCCCTTATTTCGTTCCAGAGACCACAACTCTGGATGACCAGATGCGCGAGTTTCTGCGAATGCACGCTCATTTTGCGCTGGTCGTAGACGAATATGGCTCATTGCGTGGCCTGATCACGCTTGAGGATATTCTCGAAGAAATTGTGGGCGAAATCGCCGATGAATTCGATATCGCCGAAGAGGTGCCGGTCATGCGGACGGATGATGGCCAATTCCTTGTCGAAGGCGCGATGACCATTCGTGACGCCAATCGTGCGCTGGACTGGTCGCTACCGGATGAAGAGGCCAACACTCTTGCTGGTCTGGTCATCCACGAAGCCCAGATGATCCCGGTTGTTGGGCAAGTATTTTCGTTCCATGGCTTCCGGTTTGAGGTCACAGCACGCGAAGGCAATCGTATCACAGCCCTGAAAGTGCGGCCCTTATAGGGTTTGGACGCAAGACAAAAACGACGCGCTCTGTCGCTCGTATGACAGAATGCTTAATCGTTGATCTGCACCGTCCTACCAGAAAAGGAGGAGCGGATGAAAAACACATGCCAGGTGGCCGTCATTGGTGGCGGCGTTGTCGGGTGTTCGGTTCTTTATCACCTGACCAAGCTTGGGTGGTCGGACGTCATGTTGCTGGAACGGTCCGAACTGACCAGCGGCTCGACCTGGCATGCAGCAGGCGGGTTTCACACCCTCAACGGCGACACCAACATGGCGGCGCTACAGGGCTACACGATCAGGCTGTATAAAGAACTGGAACAGATCACCGGCATGTCCTGTGGCCTGCACCACGTGGGCGGTGTGACACTGGCCGACAATCAGGACCGGTTTGATATGCTGCTGGCCGAACGCGCCAAGCATCGGTTCATGGGGCTTGAGACAGAAATCGTCGGCCCGGAAGAAATCAAAAAGATCGCGCCCATTACGAACATCGACGGAATTATCGGCGCTCTTTACGATCCGCTGGATGGTCATTTGGACCCGTCAGGCACCACCCATGCCTATGCCAAGGCCGCGCGAATGGGCGGCGCTACGATTGAAACCCATTGCATGGTGCGTGAAACCAACCAGCGCCCCGATGGAAGCTGGGATGTCGTCACCGACAAAGGCACAATCCATGCCGAACACATTGTTAATGCGGGCGGGCTTTGGGCACGCGAAGTTGGTGCCATGGCGGGTGTCTATTTCCCCCTGCACCCGATGGAGCATCAATACCTTGTCACAGACGCGATCCCCCAGATCGAAGCGATCATTGATGCGGGTGGCGAGCATCCGCATGTCATGGATCCGGCGGGTGAAAGCTATTTAAGGCAGGAAGGGCGTGGTCTGTGCATCGGGTTCTATGAACAACCCTGCAAGCCTTGGGCAGTAGACGGCACCCCGTGGGATTTCGGGCACGAGTTGCTGCCCGATGACTATGACAAGATCACCGACAGTATCGAATTCGCCTATCGCCGCTTTCCCGTGCTGGCTGAGGCCGGGATAAAATCGGTGATCCATGGGCCGTTTACCTTTGCCCCAGATGGAAACCCGCTGGTCGGCCCTGTACCCGGAATGCGCAACTACTGGTCGGCCTGCGGTGTCATGGCCGGGTTCAGTCAGGGTGGCGGCGTTGGCCTGACGCTGGCGCAGTGGATGATCGAAGGCGAGCCAGAGCGCGACGTGTTTGCCATGGATGTTGCCCGCTTCGGCGACTGGATCAGCCCAGGTTATACCCGCCCCAAAGTCATCGAGAATTATCAGAAACGCTTCAGCGTTGCCTATCCGAACGAAGAACTGCCCGCCGCACGCCCCAACCGCACAACACCAATGTATGACATCTTCAGCGATCTTGGCGCGGTTTGGGGGCAGCAATACGGCCTTGAAGTGCCAAACTATTTTGCGCAGGAAGACGAGCCGGGATTTGAAACGCCATCCTTCCGCCGCTCGAACGCGTTCGAGGCGACGGGGCGCGAAGTGCGGGCGGTGCGTGAAGCTGTAGGTATCAACGAGGTCCACAATTTCGGCAAATACCGCATCACCGGACCCAATGCTCGGAACTGGCTGGACCAGATCATGGCTGGTCGCATTCCGAAACCTGGTCGGCTGTCTTTGACCCCGATGCTGTCGCACAAGGGCAAGCTAATCGGCGATTTCACGGTTTCCTGCCTGAGTGACACTGAATTCCAGCTTACGGCGTCCTATGGCAGTCAGGCCTTCCACATGCGGTGGTTCCAGCAAAACGCTCAGGACGGTGTAACAATTAAAAACATCAGCGACCGGTTGAACGGTTTCCAGATTGCCGGCCCAAAGGCAACGCAGGTTCTGGCGACCTGCACACGAGACGACCTGACGGATTTCAACTTCCTGAACGTGCGACGGATGACTGTCGGCATGACCGACTGTATCGTTCAGCGTGTCAGCTATACGGGCGATCTTGGTTATGAAATCTATTGCGACCCCTTAGCGCAGCGTCAGCTTTGGTGGACGCTGTGGGAGGCCGGACAACCCCACGGAATTGTTCCGTTCGGAATGCGCGCAATGATGAGCCTGCGGCTGGACAAGTTTTTTGGCTCATGGATGCGAGAGTATTCGCCGGATTACACCGCCGCTGAAACGGGATTGGATCGGTTCATTGCATTCAGCAAAAACACCCGTTTCATCGGCCGCGATACAGCGGAATTAGAACGGGCCAACGGAACCATCCGCCAGTTGGCAGCCTTCGAGGTTGAAACAGACGATGCGGACGTCAACGCCTATGAACCGATCTGGCTGGATGGTTCGGTTGTTGGGTTCTGTACCTCCGGCGGCTACTCTCATTTTGCGCAGAAATCTGTCGCCATGGGCTTTCTGCCGTCCGGGCGCATAGAAGATGGTCTGGAGGTTGAAATCGAGATTCTGGGGCAGATGCGCAAAGCGAAGGTTATCTCGACACCTTTGTTTGACCCAGATGGCACACGCATGAGGGGATGACAGCACACATGACTGACAACAGTGTGGCGCAATGACCGAAATCCCCATCATCCTGCTTGCTGCCGGTCATTCCAGCCGTATGGGCGGGCTGGACAAGCTTATGCAGCAAATTGATGGCATTCCACTGCTGACCCGTACGGCGACCCTAGCGCGTGGCGTGGCACCTGTCCTTGTCGCCCTGCCACCGCGCCCGCATCCAAGATACGATGCTCTTGCAGGAATGGACGTACAGACCGTTCCCGTACCGGACGCGGCCGAGGGAATGAATGCCAGTTTGCGCACCGCCATAAAACACCTTCCTGTTGATGCACCCTCGGTCATGGTTTTGCTGGCCGACTTACCCGACCTGACCCAGACCGATCTGAGAACGATCTTGAAAGCACGCCAGTTGCATCCCGACAATGTAATCTGGCGCGGAACAACCGCAGATGGTAAGCCCGGGCATCCGGTGATCTTCGATCGGACGCTTTTCAGTCAGCTTTCGGCATTACACGGTGATCACGGCGCGCAGACGGTGGTCCGGTCACAACAAGGTGGCGTATTCCTGCAACCCCTGCCCGGCCAAAACGCGGTTTTGGATCTGGATACGCCGGAAGATTGGGACGCCTGGCGCAAAAAGTGTACTTCTTGAATAAACACGGCCCGGTCGATATCGACCGGGCCGGTGCCCAATACAGGACTACCACTTTCCACAATTCCAAAAGTTTGACCAATAGGTCTTAGAGACACTCTGGTTCCCTAGCCGCTAAACCTAAACAAGACCCCCTCGTTAACACGCCGCTAAAACTTCCGGTA
The DNA here is from genome assembly GCF_056541545.1 of Ruegeria sp. AG7. NCBI lineage: Bacteria > Pseudomonadati > Pseudomonadota > Alphaproteobacteria > Rhodobacterales > Roseobacteraceae > Ruegeria > Ruegeria sp. AG7. The sequence goes on along the minus strand of NZ_JBQFYP010000002.1, from coordinate 365,387 downwards.
ACTGAGTTAGCCGCCAGCGCCCCCTAGCGCTTTTGGCTTCCCCTCACTTGGGCAATTTCATCCTCACTTATCCGATCCTTAGAAACAACGTAAAATTGGAAGAATAGGTTAATTTCGCGTGCCTCGATTTGGCTTTTAGGCAACATAGCACCAAGGCTTGCTCAACCTATAGGCGATCCAAGTCCGGTTCACGTATCATCGATTCGGGATTAAGCGCAAACTTATGCACCCATTCAGCTGCCTATCGGCAAAGTTACAGCGTCAAGCCCGAAGTTTCCCGGACTCGCCCACAACCATTGGAAGAGCAGCATTTTTCCCCACTGTTCAGTGAAAGCATTGTCAACAAAACAATGAAAATTCAACTTTTTTGAAAGTTTGACGTCTGTTTTGGCAACAATCCTCCGATTCGCCTTCGACCTCCTCGGTTAAATCAGCGAATCCTGATCAACGTCCTTCACCACAAAACACCCGCTTTGTGGCAAAATTAAGATTTATTAATTGATCAGTCAGGAAACCCCAATCCTGACAGTGCATCTCATGTCTCAACGCGCAACGGAAATTGCGTGATCAAACTAGGAGACAGAAATGAGCATCCGAAAATCTTCGCTTTTACTTCCCCGCACATCCAACTGGATGGGGGTCAGCGCATTGGGCGCAGCCATGCTGGCCACAACCGCTATACCTTCGATGGCGGATGAAGCGCTTGCCGATCTTGTCGAAACCGTTTCCCCTTCGGTTGTAACCATCATTGCCGAGCAAAAGACCGCCCCAAGCCCCACACAGGGTCAGAATTTTGACTTTGACGGTCACCCGTTTGGGGAATTCTTCAAACGATTTGGTGGGCCTGAAGGGTTCAACATGCCTCAACGCGGTCCGGCACAAGGGCTCGGGTCAGGGTTTGTACTGGATGAAGCCGGTTATATCGTCACCAATCACCATGTGGTGGACAATGCCGCGACTGTAACCGTTCGCCTAAGTGATGACCGGACATTTGAGGCCGAGGTGGTTGGCACCGACCCGCTGACAGACATTGCAGTCTTGAAGATCGATGCAGTCCCGGGCCTGCAAGCCGTCGAACTGGGTGACAGCGATGCAATCCGTGTTGGCGAAGATGTCGTAGCGATCGGCAACCCGTTTGGTTTGAGCTCCACGGTTACTACCGGCATTGTATCGGCTAAAGGTCGCAATATCTCGGACGGGCCATATGCCGAGTTCATTCAAACGGACGCAGCCATCAACAAGGGCAACTCTGGTGGCCCGCTTTTCAACATGGACGGCGAAGTGATTGGTGTAAACTCGGCCATTTATTCCCCCAGTGGCGGATCTGTCGGGCTGGGATTTGCCGTAACCTCGAACATCGTTGAACATATTGCAGCCGATCTACAGGATGACGGGCAGGTCAGCCGTGGGTGGCTGGGTGTTTCGATCCAGAATATCAGCCCGCAGCTTGCGGCGGCGCTGGGAATTGATGCCTCCTCGGGTGCACTGGTAGCAGATGTTGTCGCCGACAGCCCTGCAGATGGCGTCCTGGAACAAGGCGATGTTATCCTGTCTTTCAATGGCGAAGCCGTAGGCTCCAGTGGTGACCTGCCTATTCTGGTGGGCACAACCAAGGTCGGCACCGCCAGTAATTTGACCATTCTGCGCGATGGCAAACAGGAAACGGTCACTTTGACCGTTGGCCAGCATCAGGCAGCGGCGGCTCAGTCCGACACCCCTGTCGAATCTGATGCAGCAGGCACGTCGCTTGGTGTCACAGTGGCCCCGCTGACCGAAACGGTGCGGGCTGAAGCGGGTATTGCTAAAACCGTCGAAGGTGTGGTCGTCACAGACTTGCAACCGGACAGCCCTGCGGCCCGGGCGGGTCTGCAACGCGGTGACGTGATTGTCAAACTGGGCAACCAGGACACGTTCACACCCGAAGCGCTGAAGGCCGCACTGGACAGCGAAAAGACAGACCCGGCACTGGTATTGATCAATCGGGCCGGCAGCCAGATTTTCGTTGCTGTCGAACTGGTCTGACGAACACCATGCGCGCGCCGCTTGATGGGGAGATCCGGCGCGTGCCTCACCCGGCGGACCTGAGTTGTCCGCTGTCCGTCGGGCTTGCCGGGTGCGTGCCCAGCACCCGGCAAGATCGTCAGCAAACCATATGCTTTGTTTGAATTTTGTGTTTAAATCCTTAGGGAAAGGAACCACATCATGAGCCGCCGTCTGTTGATCGTCGAAGATGACGCTGACACCAGGGATTTCATTGCCAAAGGGTTTGGCGAAGAAGGCTATGTGGTCGAAACGGCTGCTGATGGCCGCGAGGGATTGTACCACGCTACGGACGGCGGTTTTGACGCCATTGTGTTGGACAGGATGTTGCCCGGTCTGGACGGTCTGTCCCTGATCAAATCCCTGCGTGCAGCGGGGTTGAAAACACCGGTCTTGATGTTGACGGCCATGAGCGCAGTGGATGAGCGCGTCAAAGGATTGCGATCAGGCGCCGACGATTATCTGGTCAAGCCCTTCTCGTTTCAGGAACTTCATGCGCGGATCGAAGCCTTGTTGCGGCGTCCGCAGGAATCCGAGGAAACGCCGACGCTGACCTGCAAGGATCTTGAAATGGATCTACTGACCCGCAAGGTTACGCGGGACGGCCATGAGATTACGCTGACACCTCGTGAATTCCAGATCCTTGAGTTCTTTCTACGCCGCAAGAACCGTGTCGTGTCGCGTACCATGCTGCTTGAAGGCGTCTGGGATTATCATTTCGACCCGAACACCAACGTTGTGGATGTTCATATTTCAAAGCTGCGCCGCCAGTTGGATGAAGGCGGAGACATACCTTTGATTGAAACAGTTCGCGGTGCGGGTTACATGATGTCCGATGGATAACCTTCGGCTTTCCCTTAATAATTCAAGAACAAGACTTGTCGCCACCAGCATGGTGCTAAGCACGTTACTGACCGCGTCTGTGCTGGCATTGGTCTATGTGACAGCCAACCGGAGCATCGAATCCGAGACCCGATCGGTCGTGTCCGCCGAACTGACCGGGCTTGCCGATGAATATGAACGGCGCGGGCTGATCGGGCTGATTACAGCGATCGAGCGTCGTCTTCCAAGCGCGTCCGATCGAGACGCGCTGTATCTGCTGGCGGATCGGCAGGGCGTCAAGCTTGTGGGTAACCTGAAAACCTGGCCGGTCAATGTGACCGCCGGAAGCGGTTGGGTCGACCTCGAGTTGCGCAGGGCTGACAATGACCAACTGGTGCCCATCTCGGCCGCTTCGATCCGATTGCCCGGTGGTGAACGCCTTTTGGTGGGACGGGATGCGGCGGCCCGTCAACAATTCGACCGTGTATTGTTCCGATCTCTGGCACTGGCACTAGGAATAGCATTTGTTCTGAGCGTGATCACTGGCTGGCTGTTCACACGTCTGGTGTTTTCACGCCTGTCAGACATCGCAAGCACAGCCGAAAACATCGTTTCCGGCGATCTTTCTAAGAGGATGCCCCTGCGCGGAACCGGGGACGAGTTCGATCAGGTCTCTGGCACGTTGAACAACATGCTCGACAGGATCGAAGAGCTGGTCAGCAATCTGCGAACCACCTCGAACTCTATCGCACATGATTTGCGCTCTCCTTTGTCCCGCCTTCGCCAAAGGGTCGAATCCCTTTCCGAGCCCGGCAAAAGCGATCTGGACCGCGAAATCGACATTGCGCGGGCTACGGGAGAAATCGACCATGTTTTGCGGGTCTTGGGGCAGCTTACCGAAATTTCGCGGGCCGAGGCCGGTCTAGGGCGCGAGCAATTCGAAGACATTGACTTGCAGCAACTGGTTGGAGATGTCGTGGAACTGTATGACCCGGTGGCCGCAGATCAGGACATCCGCCTTGAGGTTACAGGCTCTGCCCCCTCAATTCAGGGGCACCGGCCCCTACTCTCGCAGGCTCTTTCTAATTTGCTGGAAAACGCGATGCGTTATGCACCGGCAGATACCGCAATCACGATCTCTATCGGTACCAAGGACGGATTTGCCCAATTGCGGGTTCGGGACCGTGGTCCGGGTGTTCCGCCCGGAGAGTTGGATCGCCTTCAACTTCCCTTCGTCACACTTGATCCGGCGCGGACGGAACGCAATGCAGGATTGGGGCTCGCGCTGGTTGCCGCGATTTCACATATGCATGGCGGGACATTCGCAGCCCGAAACTGCGACCCAGGTTTGGAAACTACGATCAATCTGGCAATTCAGAGTTAATCCGGCAGTCCGTTTATCGCCAATACCTTGTTTTTGTACCGTTTATCCCCTGTAACTTCCGCACCGAACCAACCCGGCGGGACATAGGCATTTGCGTCTTCACTGGTATGGAACTCAACCTCAACCAAACGCAGGGGTTCCAGACCGCCTGAAAAAACATCCAGCTCGAACTGGTGGCCGTCTGGCATTAGATCCGTGTAACGCACCTTCTCGACCCGGCGACCTTGGGTTTCCGGCCAGAAGGTTTCAAACTGGTCTCGGGTTATCTCTGCCTCACGCTCAACACGTACAAGATCACCGCCGCCTTTTAAGGTCAGGAAAAACACATTGTTCTTTTGCCGAAGGCGCAATTCGGTCGAGTCCTCCGGCGCGGTGAGGTACCCCTGACGCACCTCTGCTTTTTCTGCGCGGCTCAGGTTCGGCAACCTTGCCACCAGAAACTTGCGTTCAATTTCTTTGCTCATCAGGGTGCCCCCGCTCTTTCTTCCAGCTCATCAAACAGCGCCCGATATGCCGCACCAGCAGCGCTACGACCTGCGTAAGTACAGACAGGGCCCCGATATTGCCCCATCTTTTCGACATCCGCAGCGAAAGGCACAACCGCGTGTAAAATGCGCTTGGGATGCTGGGCGCGCATTGAAACCATCGTTTCCCGATGCAACAACTTCCGGTTCTGCACCATCGAAAAGAACGCCCGCAGCTTCTTCTTACGCAGCCCGTGTTTGTCGAAAAAGCCAACCAGCTGATCGAATGACCGCTCGGACAGGGTTGTGGGAATGATCGGAACAACGATTTCATCAGCGGCCCGAAAGATATTCTCGGACAAGGTGGAAAAATTGGGCGGACAATCCAGAAGAACCAGATCATAATCACTGCCAGCCGCCGACAATGCCCTTTTCAGACGCGATCGTTTGTTCCGCATGCGCGACAGGAAGATATCAAAGTCGCGGAAAGTCAGGTTTGCGGGCAGAACGTCCAACCCGTCAAAATCACTTGCCCGGATGGCTTTGGTAAACCGCTCCACATCCTCAAAAAATCGGGCATCCGTCAGTTTTTTTGACGGCTTCACCCGAAAATAGAACCCGGACGCCCCCTGAGGATCGAGATCGCATAGCAAAACTTTTTGGCCAGCCTGCGCATAGGCATAGGCCAGGTTCACCGAAGTAGCGGTTTTTCCGACACCGCCCTTATTGCTGTAACAGGCAATGATCTTCATTCCCTACTCCTTTTTGTGGTGAAACAGACTGCGGAACATGTGCCGGATTTCTTGCCCGTCGAACTGATGGAAGCTTGCGACAACGCGTTTTCTTTCGGTCTTCTGGCGTTGATCAAGCACAGCGATTAGGCCGCCCACGGACAAACCGATCTGCGCGTTTACGCGGCCTTGCGTATCGGCGTGCGACGCTACAAAGGTCAGCAACGCGTCTTGCTGCACAGAATAGTCGTTGAACAAACCAAGATTATCCTGAAGTTTTTTCAACGGTTTAAGGATCGTTCTCAATCCGTTCGCATCGAAGAGCGGGGCAAATAATTCCATCAGATATCTTAGTTTTTTGCATTCGATACGAAGCTCATGCACCGTCTTGTCTGGCGTATCATCGCTTAAGCCGCGCGCCAGTTTGCACATCTTGCGATAATGCTTCCAGATCAGCTCGCAGGCATAGTCATACGTTCCGCGATGCGCGTTTGGTCCGAGGTCCAAGTGATCAGTACTGGTGAACATTGCGGTCAGGTCGGTCATGGACGTCGTGTAGTCGGCGCTGCGCAACCAGCGAGATAGGCGCAGTTGCTCTTGTGTACGTTCCGTTTGAAACTGATCAAACATCTCGGACAGTCCTGCGTGAAGGCTCGGCGGGATAAGATTGAAATACTTGTCTTTTTTCAGAAGGTAGACATCCAAATCACGCAGAGGTCCCGTGGGGGCCATAAGATCGGAAAAGAGCCGCTTCAGTTCGGCCGTCTGGGCCTCGGACAACACACCCTTGAACAGACTGATCACTGACCTGATCTTGCGCAACGATACCCGGTAATCGTGCAAAAACTCGGTGTCGATATCAGCGATCATGCCCTCCTCGTTTTGCCGTGCAACCCTCAGATATATTTGAACGATTTTCGCAGCGACTTCGCTGCAAGGATCTGCTTGACCGAACTTTATTTCAGGCTTGGCCTGATAGGGAACCATGTCTGGAAACAGACTGGGATAGACCGTTTCAACGTCACGAACACCGCCCGAAACGCGATCGAGAGCGGAACGGACCAACTGATAGGCCTTTTTATACCCGCGCAACTGCTGAATTCGTACAATGGTTGCCTGCCCTGATGGCGTCGACATGTACGTTAAAGTTCCCCTGACTTTTGTCTTTTGCAGATCATCAAGCACGGCGAAGGTCTTTGCCTCGATCTCTCCAACACCAATCTGCGTCAGCGCCCGTAGTTCAGGAAAGTCGCTCAGCGCCTTCTGAACCGGCCCTTCTGGCAAGTCCCGTGAAAACCGCAGATGCCCCGAGTGCTGCTGAGACAAAGGGCCGTGGTCCTTCCGCAGCAGGTGCAACACCCCGCCAGTATCGATCAAAGCACGACCCGAGGCGCGCAGTGACTGATCGTGACAATCCAGCAATGCGAAAGCTGCGACGGGGCTATCGGGTGAAACTTTTTGGGAAAACCCGGCAATGGCATTTGCCAGAGCCGTTTCGTCAATCCTCGCTGGGAAAATGAACTGATCGCTTGACGATCTGGTCATGATACGCCTTTCCAGTTCAACTTCAGAAACCCCTTTACAGGTTTCTCAACGATCATATGCGCGCGCCCCTTGTTTGGTTTGGTTGCTCCAACGCCATCCAAGGTTCTCCTTTTCAGTCTCGGCTGAACCCGAAAGGACATCAAGGCATTATGCCTGCGACCGAGTGTAATCACGGGGTGACAGGCCTCGGGTGCCGAAGTAAGACACCGCTATGAGCGAACCAGTATCTTCGATCCGAAACCTTGGCCCCGCCTTTGAACAGGCCTGCGCACGTGCTGGTATTCATTCGGCTGAGGCGCTGCGAGAACTGGGGCCGGACGAAGCCTATGCCCGCCTGTTGCGCGCCGGCACCAGGGCGCATTTCATCGGATATTATGTTCTGGTGATGGGATTGCAGGGCCGCCCGTGGAACGATTGCAAGGGCGACGAGAAGAAAGCCCTGCGCGAAAGGTTCGACGCAATCAAAGCTGGTAACGGTGCTGCTCCGGAAAACCAGATGATTGCAGATCTGGACGCCATCGGAGTTCGTGTTGCACCAAAGGACTTAAAGCAGCTCTGAACGAATAAGGCCGCACCCAACCAAGGATGCGGCCCCTGTTTGTCACCAATGGCTGTGGCTTAACCGACCAGTTCAATGCCCGAAAAGAAGTATGCGATTTCAACCGCTGCGGTTTCCGGTGCGTCCGAACCGTGGACCGAGTTTTCACCGACCGATTCCGCGAATTCAGCGCGGATGGTGCCGGGGGCTGCGTCCGCAGGGTTCGTTGCGCCCATGACTTCACGGTTCTTTGCAATGGCGCCTTCGCCTTCCAGAACCTGAACAACAACCGGAGCCGACGACATGAATTCGCACAGTTCGTCATAGAACGGACGTTCGGCATGAACGTCATAGAACTTGCCAGCCTGAGCTTTGGTCATGTGAATGCGCTTTTGCGCCACGATGCGCAGGCCTGCTTCTTCGAACTTGGCGTTGATCTTGCCGGTCAGGTTGCGGCGGGTTGCATCGGGTTTGATGATCGAGAATGTGCGTTCCAGTGCCATGTCGGCCTCTCCTTATAATGTGACGCGGGATCCGCGCCGAAATCCATCGCGCGCCGGGTATCACGGTCTTTGATCCATGAAAAGTGTAATGATGCCTTGCCGGTGGCTTTGCAGTTCAGATTGTTTCTGGCAAAGGGTCGACACGGTCCAGTCGACGAACGTAAAGCACCGCCATCAAGCCGGCAAAGCTACAGGCCCACATCATGCCCAGTACCAGATACGGCCCGTTTTCGGGGCTGACGAACGCGCCGGTCATTGAGGTCAGAACAGCTCCCAAAGCCACGATCATTGCCCCCGACAGCCCTGCCGCGCTACCTGCCAGCCCGGGGCGTACCGACATGACACCGGCCGCGGCATTGGCATTGGTCAAACCGTTGCCAAAGCCGACACAGATTGCCGAACCGAAGAAGACCCAGACCGATCCCAGATCAGCGAGAAACAGCATCAATCCGCAGAACGGGCCAGTTGAGGCCACGATCCGCCCCGACAATATCATTGTCGTCAGGCGCGTCCGGGCCGCAATCCGACCGGTGACAAAATTGCCAACCATGAACCCGCCGGTGATGATGCCAATCCCCAGCCCCAGCGTTGCTGGGCTCAGGTCGAACCACGCTGCGGCAACCAGCGGCGCACCGGTGATAAAGCTGTAGAACCCCCCAATCGAAAACGCCGCGCATAGGGCATAACCCCAGAACCTGCGGGCACTGAACAGGTGTGGGTATTCGCGCAGTTGGGCACCAAATGTGGACGAGCGGTTCGTGTTGGTTTCGCCCAGGTCGAACCAAAGCAGCACCAGCAACCCTGCTCCAAGCAACGAGTACAGGACAAACCCCGAACGCCAACCGAAAAGCATATCCAGCGCCCCACCCAACATCGGCCCAAGCATCGGGGCTAAGGCCATGGCCATCGCGACGTAACCGAGTTTGCTTGCCGCCTCATTCGGTGCGTAACGGTCTCTGATCGACGCGCTGGACAGGACCGAGCCGGCGACAACAGCAGCCTGAAGCAGGCGGAAGCCAAGAAAAACCCAGATCGATCCGGCCAGTGTGCATCCGATCGACGCAAGGACAAATATTGATATACAAATCAAAGGATAGGTCTGCGCCCAAAGCGATCCGATAACGGGCCCATGATCAGTTGCAACACTGCCGAAACCGCCAGATACCCCGCGACCGACAGGTTCATCAGGCCGTAATCCACCGTGAAGTCTTCACTCATATGCGCCAGCGACGGCAGGAACATGTTGAGCGTCAGCACAGACAGCGCCGTAGCAAAGATCAATGTGATCAGGGATGGAGGCGTCCGGGCCGCGCGCATGTGGAAAACCGCTTCAAAAAGCAAACGAGACAGCGCTAACACATTGCTTGATGCTTGAAAATGCCAAGCCGCTGGCGGCGGCATCACACCTCTGCTAAGAGCGCCTCATGTTACGGATCGAAGACATCACCTATGCCGTTGAAGGCCGCCCATTGTTTGATGGCGCCAGCGCAACCGTACCAGACGGTCACAAGGTTGGCCTTGTGGGCCGGAATGGCACGGGAAAGACCACGCTTTTTCGCCTGATCCGCGGGGAACTGGCGCTGGAATCGGGGAATATTGCGGTCCCCAAGCGCGCCCGCATTGGCGGGGTCGCGCAGGAGGTCCCATCATCCAACGTTTCGCTGATCGACACTGTTCTAGCCGCTGATACCGAACGCAGCGCCCTGATGACCGAGGCTGGCGACGCAACGGATCCCACGCGAATTGCCGAAATCCAGACCCGGCTGGCCGATATCGACGCCTGGTCGGCCGAGGCCCGCGCGGCCTCAATCCTCAAGGGGTTGGGGTTTGACGACGCAGACCAATTGCGCCCCTGTTCGGATTTTTCGGGTGGCTGGCGGATGCGCGTGGCCTTGGCGGCGGTTCTGTTCTCACAACCGGATTTGTTGCTGTTGGACGAACCGACCAACTATCTGGACCTTGAAGGCGCGTTGTGGCTCGAAAGCTATCTGGCCAGGTATCCACATACGGTCATAATCATCAGCCATGACCGGGGCCTGCTGAACCGTGCCGTAGGGTCGATCCTGCATCTGGAGGATCGCAAACTCACCTATTACGCCGTGCCATATGACAAATTCGCTGAACGGAGGGCGGAACGTCTGGCACAGGCAGAATCCGAAAACGCCAAAGCCAAGGCGCGCATCGCTCATTTGCAGAGCTTCGTGGATCGGTTTCGATATAAGGCATCCAAGGCCGTTCAGGCCCAATCGCGCCTGAAAATGATCGAACGCATCCAGTTGGTCTCAACCCCGCAAGAGGCCGCGCTGCGTGCGTTTTCCTTCCCCGAACCCGAGGAACTGTCGCCACCGATCATCCAGATTGAAGGCGGTGTGACCGGTTATGGCGAAACCGAAGTACTGCGCCGCCTGAACCTGCGCATCGATCAGGATGACCGTATTGCGCTGTTGGGCAAGAACGGTCAGGGCAAATCTACCCTGTCCAAACTGTTGTCAGACCGGCTGCCCTTGATGGCTGGCAAGATGACCCGCAGCAACAAGCTGCGCATCGGGTATTTCGCTCAGCATCAGGTGGACGAGCTTTATGTGAACGAAACGCCACTGGACCACCTGCGCCGCCTGCGCCCGGACGAGGCGCCGGGCAAGTGGCGCTCGCGTCTGGCGGGGTTCGGCCTGAACGCGGCTCAGGCGGAAACCGAGGTTGGCCGCCTGTCGGGTGGGCAGAAGGCGCGCCTGTCGCTGCTGCTGGCAACCATCGACGCACCACATATGCTGATCCTCGACGAGCCGACGAACCATCTGGATATCGAAAGCCGTGAGGCGCTGGTCGAAGCGCTGACCGCCTATTCGGGTGCTGTCGTGCTGGTCAGCCACGACATGCACCTGCTGTCGCTTGTTGCCGATCGGTTGTGGCTGGTCTCGGACGGTACGGTCAAATCTTATGACAGTGACCTTGAATCCTATCGTGCCCTATTGCTGGCGCGTGACAAACCGGTGAAAGAAAAGCCACAAACAGAGAAGCCCAAACGCGCCTCGCGCGATACCATGCTGGCATTGCGGGCGGACCTGCGCAAATGCGAGGACCGGGTCGAGAAACTGACAGAGATGCACGACAAGCTTTCGGCAAAACTGGCCGACCCGGCGCTTTACGAAGACGACAAGATCAACGATCTGGAAACCTGGAACCGCAAATTCGCCGAGGTGGTCGAGGCTATGCAAAAAGCAGAAGCGCTTTGGATCGCTGCTGCTGAGCGACTGGAACAGGCAGAAACGGTATGAGCGATCCTGTTGTCGAAACCGGGGCGATGATCGCGGGAATGCGTCCTGAAATTCAACCCGGCGAATTCGCATTTGTGGTCTGGCCCGAAGATATGGACTGGCCCGACGGGACACGCGCCAGTTACGTCGAGGCCGAAGGGCTGTCTTTAGTCGTTCCGATCAATTGCGCACCAAAAGAGGCGGTTGCTATGCGCTGTATCACGCTTCAGGTGCACTCCTCGCTGGAAGGCGTGGGTCTGACCGCTGCGGTCTCGGGGGCGTTGGCACAGGCCGGAATTCCGGCAAACATGGTTGCGGGCTATCACCACGATCATGTTTATGTTCCGTCCGGACTGGCCGAAGACGCCCTGAGAATTTTGAAACATCTGCAACAGAGTAGCAAAGAGTGATTGACACCGCATTTCTGATCACCGCGTTCACAACGCTTTTCGTGGTTCTTGATCCACCGGCGCAAACGCCGATTTTTGTGGCCCTGACCCAGAACATGGATTGGCACACGCGCCGCTCTGTCGCTGTTCGCGCGTGCCTGACTGCTGGCGGCATTCTGGCGATGTTCGCGGCCTTCGGCGAAGCGCTGCTGGGATTTGTCGGCATCTCGATGGAGGCGTTTCGTGTTGCGGGGGGTGTTTTGCTGTTTCTGACCGCGCTCGACATGCTGTTTGAACGCCGGACCAAACGTCGTGAAAACAGCGCCGAAGAGGAAGAACATCCGGACCCGTCTGTGTTTCCACTGGGTATCCCACTGATTGCAGGGCCCGGTGCGATTGCCACTATGATCCTGCTGGCCGGTCAACATCCCGGCATTCAGGGCCTGGCCGTGGTCATCGGCGTTATGCTGGTCGTTCTGGCAATGGTTTTTGTGATGTATCTTTCATCAGGGGCCGTGGCACGGCTTTTGGGGAAAACCGGATTGAACGTGTTGACCCGGCTTCTTGGGATGCTGCTGGCTGCATTGTCTGTTCAGTTTATTCTCGATGGCCTCAAGGCCTTTGGATTTGCATCTTAAATCCCCATATTCACAAGGTTAGAGGGATTTCCGGGTAACCGCATGGACAGTTTCGACATTGGACGCCTGATCTATCTGGCCCTGCTGGGGGCGGCGCTGCTGATGTGGTTTGTCACGCATAATCGGCAGTCGCTTAGCAAGACATTGCAGCAGGTCATGGCATGGGTGTTCATATTCGTCGGGGTCATCGCACTGGTCGGCCTGTGGGAGGATATTCGCTCCTCGGTCGGTCCCGCACCGCAGATGAGTGTCACCGGAAACTCGGTTGAGGTTCCCCGCGCCTATGACGGCCATTATTACCTTCCGGTTCTGGTGAATGGTGAGCTGATTACCTTTCTTGTCGACACCGGTGCCAGCCAGATCGTGTTGAACGCGCAGGATGCCAAACGGGCAGGCATTGATCCCGATCAGCTGAGTTATTTCGGGCGCGCCTTGACTGCAAACGGTGAGGTGCGTACCGCGCCGGTACGGCTTGAGACCCTGACGATAGGACCCATTACGGATCAGAACGTTTCGGCCTGGGTCAACGAGGGTGAGCTGGATAAATCGCTTTTGGGGATGGAATATCTGCACCGTTTTTCAAGCATTCAGTTTGCGGATGGCAAGCTGATCTTGTCCCGTTAATGCCCCTCACCTCTTGAGAACAAAAGTGGAACATGGTAGCTTGCAGGCATGTCTGCTCAGCTTCTTGGCCACAAACCTGCGCGTCAGGTACCGGGGGTAAATCTCCATTCGCAGATCACCCTGCAACCGGGCCGCGTGCACGAGGCTTGCGGCCCCGCCCGGCGCAGCTTTGCCATCTGGCTGGCCGGTCAGACACAGGGGCCCGTGCTGTGGATTTCCCCCGCGTGGGAGCCCGCCCAACTGAATCCCGACGGAATGATGGCCTTTGCTGATCCGGCGCGTTTTCTGTTCGTCCATCCCACCCGCGCCGAAGATCTGCTATGGTGTATCGAAGAGGCGCTGCGCAGCGGAGCCATCCCGCTGATCATAGGCGACCTGCCCGGCGCGCCGGGGCTGACACCAGTGCGGCGGATGCATCTGGCCGCAGAACAAGGCGGCACGATGGGCCATACCCCGCTTGGCCTGCTGCTGACGCCCGGTGATGGCGGCGCACAAGGGGTTGAGACACGCTGGCACATGGCCTCCGCCCATCAGGGGGATGCCAGGCACTGGACCCTGACCCGCCGCCGCGCCCGCGCCCTGCCCCCGGTCAGCTGGCAAGCCACTCAGACCGCTGCCCGCACCGGTCTGCACCTGAAACGCATTGAAACAGAGGACATTCTGACGTGAAGCCGCAAGGATCACGCAAGATGTGACTGGCCAAACTCCGGATCGCACCCTAGCGTCGCCGCATGAGCCATCCGATCCATGACAGCCGCTATTCCTGGATACGCCTTCTGATCACGCTCGCCATCGCAACTGTGGCGAATGTGGGAATGTGGGCTGTAATCGTGGTCATGCCCGCCGTCGAAGCAGAATTCAGCGCCGGTCGCGCCGAAGCCTCAATGCCATATACACTTACGATGATTGGATTTGCGCTGGGCAATATGTGGCTGGGGCAACTGGTGGACCGGCTGGGTGTGACACGCGCCCTGATCGGCGCTGCTGTTTTAAGCGCCTTCAGTTATCTATTGGCAACGCTGGCCCCGAATATAACGCTACTATCCGCGGCGCATCTGCTGGTCGGGCTGGGAACATCGATCGGATTTGGGCCCTTGATCGCCGATATCTCGCACTGGTTCATGAAACGGCGTGGAATCGCCGTCGCACTGGTGGCCAGCGGGAATTACCTGTCTGGGGCAATCTGGCCTACTCTGCTGTCCGGTATTCTGGCACGCGACGGCTGGCAACAGGTCTATCTGACATTGGCGGCTCTGACGTTGCTGGTTGTCATCCCCCTGTCCTTGTTGTTGCGCCGCAAGGTCCCAATCGAAGCGCACAACACAGCCGCGGCCACAGCCCGGATCAACGCACGCAGTGTCGGTGTTTCACCACGCGTGTTACAGTACATTCTTGGTCTGGCCGGCATTGGATGTTGCGTAGCGATGTCCATGCCACAGGTCCATATCGTGTCGTATTGCGTCGGGCTGGGATACGGCCCCGCAGTGGGGGCTGAGATGCTATCGCTGATGCTACTGGGCGGCGTCGCCAGCCGTATCGTCTCGGGCCTGTTGGCCGACCGTCTCGGTGGAGTCATGACACTTCTGATCGGCTCTGTATTGCAGTGCATCGCGCTGTTCCTGTTCCTGCCGTATGACGGGATGGTCTCACTTTATGTGATCAGCTTGCTATTCGGTCTGGCGCAGGGTGGCATCGTGCCCAGCTACGCTTTGGTTGTCCGCGAATACATGCCGCCGCAAGAAGCCGGTGCGCGAGTCGGATTCGTCATGATGATGACAATTCTTGGCATGGCGCTTGGTGGCTGGATGTCAGGCTGGATTTACGATGTCACCGGAAGTTACCAACTGGCTTTCGTCAACGGCATTCTTTGGAACGGTTTGAACATTGCCATCGTTCTGATGTTGATCAAAAGATCCCGCCCCAGACGGGACACGGTCATGGCATGACACACCTGACCCGCCGCTTCGTACTTACGGGGATGGCGGCTCTGCCTTTGGCGAATACGGTGCAGGCCGCCTTGAAGCCATACAATTTGTCACCGAACGGCACCCGGGTCGGTTTTACCTTTGACCTCTCCGGCATTCCCCAGACCGGATCAATGCCGATCCGGGACGCGAACGTGGAAATTGACACGCAACGCCTGCAAAACAGCCGGGTCACGGTGGTGCTGGACGTTACCAAGGCCAGAACCCGCTTGCCCTTTGCCCGCATGCCGATGCTCGGCCCCAGTGTATTGGACGCCGAAACCTATCCGACAATTCAGTTCGTATCGACTGACATTCAATTGGGGGCGGATGGGCGCATATCGGATGGTGCCCGCATCACAGGTGAACTGACAGTTCGCGGTATCACGCGCCCGGTCACCTTGGAGGCCAACCTATATCGCCAGCCCGGAACAGCCGCGAACGACCTGAACCGCCTGTCCATAAGTTTGACCGGGACTTTGAACCGGCACGATTTCGGTGCCTCGGGTTATCCCGATCTGGTAGGACAACATGTTGGGCTGGACATTCGTGCCGAGATCATTCGAGCAACCTGACTGACAAAAAGCAAAAAACGACTGGATAAAGTCGAATAGTTGCGCGCATTGTCCGGTGACGCCGCCTATCTGAGAAAACCATGCGCACGATCATTTCATTTGCCGCCCTGTTTCTGTCGGTCATTCTGCTTCAGCTTTCAACAGGCGGCGTCGGGCCACTGGATGCCATTTCCGGGATTACGTTAAGCTTTTCGACCGAACAGATCGGTATGCTGGGTTCGGCGCATTTTCTTGGCTTTTTCATAGGTTGCTGGTGGGCGCCGCGACTGATGGGCAGCGTCGGGCATTCCCGCGCATTTGCCGTATGCACAGCGCTGGGCGCGATGGGTTTGATCGGCCACACCCTGACAGACAATCCTTATGTATGGGCGGCGCTGCGCATCGCCTCGGGCACATGTGTGGCAGGCTGTTATACCGTCATCGAAGCCTGGCTGAATGCAAAAGTAACCAATGAGACACGTGGACGAGCCATGGGCACCTATCGCATCGTTGATATGGGTGCCTCGCTGAGTGCTCAGTTGATCATCGCCGTCCTGCCACCCGCCTCGTATGTATCCTACAACCTCTTGGCGATCCTTTGCTGCGCCTCGTTGCTGCCGCTGACGCTGACACGCGCAAGTCAACCGAAGACGCCTGACGCCCCCCGCCTGCGCCCGAAACTGGCGTGGCACAGTTCGCCGTTGGCCGTAGCGGGCGTCATTGTTTCGGCACTCAGCTCAGCATCTTTCCGAATGGTCGGGCCCGTCTACGGTCAGGAAGTCGGGCTGGGAGTGGACCAAATCGCCTTCTTCCTAGCTTCTTTCGTTCTGGGCGGGGCACTGGCACAGTATCCGATGGGGTGGCTCGCTGACAAGTATGACCGGCGCTGGGTCTTGATCTGGCTTTCGGTCGCGGCGGTACTAAGCTGCGGGGTCACAATGGCGGCAAGCGACACGGGAACTGTCGGTGTCATGCTGGCAGCAGTGCTTTTTGGGTTTACGACATTCCCGATCTTTTCGGTGTCATCCGCACATGCCAACGATTTTGCAACAACCGAGCAGAGGGTCGAGCTGTCTGCCGCCCTGATGTTCTGGTACGCGCTGGGGGCAATTGCGTCACCCTATATCACATCAACACTGATCCAGGATTTTGGACCCAGCGCGCTGTTTGCATTTGTCGCGGTCGGCCACGTATTCCTGATCGGCTTCGGCCTGGCCCGGATGCGGTCGCGTCCAACACCCGCGGAAAGAACCAATTACGTCTACGCACCGCGTACATCCTTTACGGTCGGAAGGTTGCTGAAACGCGCCCGCGAGGAATGAAAAGCAGACCCGCGGCCCTGCATTGCGGAGAGTCTGCGAATTGGCTGACTACAATCAGACCGGTTTACAACGGCCATCGGTGACTTGGTCGTCCCATCAGGGGCGCGTCACAAATCAGAGTTATTCCAGTCATCTACGAAACCGGGCTTTTGCTGAGCGGTGACATAGGTTAGACGAACGCGCAGTTAGATATGCGGAAACGGAATATGGCTCGGATTCTCATCACCTCGGCAATCCCATACATCAATGGGATCAAGCACCTCGGCAACCTGATCGGCTCGCAACTGCCTGCCGACTTGTATGCACGCTATCAGCGTGGCCGGGGGAACGAGGTCATGTTCCTGTGTGCCACCGACGAACACGGCACCCCGGCCGAACTGGCCGCTGCTAAAGCTGGAAAGCCTGTGGCCGAGTATTGCGCGGACATGTACGAAATTCAGGCCGACATCGCCAAGCGTTTTGGGATGAGCTTTGATCACTTTGGCCGTTCATCCAGCGAGCAGAACAAAAAGCTGACCCAACATTTCGCCGGAAAGCTGGATGAGGCCAGGTTGGTCCGTGAAGTCACGGAAAAGCAAATCTATTCCAACGCGGATGGTCGTTTTCTTCCCGACCGCTATATCGAGGGTACCTGCCCCAATTGCGGGTATGAGAACGCACGTGGCGACCAGTGTGAAAACTGCACCAAGCAGTTGGATCCGACCGACCTGATTGAACCGCGCTCGGCCATTTCGGGCTCGACCGATCTGGAAGTGCGTGAGACCAAGCACCTCTATCTGCGCCAATCGGCGATGAAGGATCAGCTGGATGCCTGGATTGACAGCAAAACTGACTGGCCGATCCTGACCACATCCATTGCCAAGAAATGGCTGCATGATGGCGACGGGCTGCAAGACCGGGGGATCACCCGCGATCTGGACTGGGGTGTTCCGGTCAAGAAAGGCGATCAGGACTGGCCCGGTATGGAAGGCAAGGTCTTCTATGTCTGGTTCGACGCGCCGATTGAATACATCGCCTGTGCCAAGGAATGGGCGGATTCCACGGGGAAACCCGATTCCGAGTGGGAACGCTGGTGGCGCACCGACAAGGGCGCGAACGATGTGCGCTATGTCCAGTTCATGGGCAAGGACAACGTGCCGTTTCACACGCTTTCTTTCCCCGCCACCATTCTCGGGTCGGGCGAGCCGTGGAAAATGGTCGACCACCTGAAATCCTTCAACTATCTAAACTACGACGGCGGCCAGTTCTCGACCTCGCAGGGTCGTGGCGTTTTCATGGATCAGGCGCTCGAGATTCTGCCAGCTGACTACTGGCGGTGGTGGCTGCTGAGCCATGCACCGGAAAGCAGCGACAGCGAGTTCACGTGGGAGAACTTCCAACAATCCGTGAACAAGGATCTGGCCGATGTTCTGGGCAACTTCGTCAGCCGCATCACCAAGTTCTGCCGCTCGAAATTCGGTGAGGTGGTGCCCGAAGGCGGTGAGTTTGGCGAGCGTGAGAACGCTCTGATCGATGAACTTACCAAACGTGTCCGCGCCTATGAGGCGCATATGGAAGCAATGGACGTCCGCAAATCGGCTCAGGAGCTGCGGGCCATCTGGGTGGCTGGCAACGAATTCCTGCAAGCTGCGGCGCCGTGGTCAACCTTCAAGGAAGACCCCGAACAGGCCGCTGCACAGGTGCGTCTGGGTCTGAACCTGATCCGGTTCTATGCCGTGCTCAGCGCGCCGTTCATCCCTGATGCTGCGGCCAAGATGCTAAGCGCCATGAACACGCTTGATACCAGCTGGCCGGAAGACGTAGCCGCAGCGTTGAACGCGCTACCCGCGGGTCACGACTTTACCGTGCCAGACGTTCTGTTCGCCAAGATCACAGACGAACAGCGCGAAGAATGGCAGGCAAAATTCGCCGGTAAACGCGGCTGACCACCCAGATATTCGGAAGCTCAAACGGGGGCCGTTGGCCCCTGTTTTCGTTCGGCACCTCGGAACGGGCCGACACCTAAACCAGCTTAGTTGCACAAATTTTTGGCGTCATCGCGAACCACCTCGGGATTCATCGCGCTTGAGAAATCGTGGTAAACAAGCCATCCTGCAAACAAGTTTTGTCGACTCGCGCGATTGTGACCGCCGGGATGGGCACCAATTGTTTCTGAAATGCACGAGGCTTTCGCCATGTCCCAAGTTTTCCCTTTTCCAACTCAGGCCAGCAATCCAATTGCCACCGCATTATTGCTGATATCCCTGGGACTGGCCCAACCTGCAACTGCACAGGACGAAGGAGCGGCACCGAAAGTTACGATTGCGGCCGCCTACACCGAAGAAATCACCGACGAGGCTTCCTTCATAGGGCGCGCTCAGGCGATCAATAAGGTCGACATCGTCGCCCGCGTGAACGGTTTTCTCAACAGCCGAAATGTCGAGGATGGGGCAACGGTCAAAGAAGGCGACCTGTTGTTCACCATCGAACCGGACCTTTACGAAGCGACATTGGAGGCCCGAAAAGCTGATCTGAACCGGGCCGAGGCAAATCTTGAGTTGGCCAAGGTTGACCTGGCACGTAAGGAAGAGCTTTACAAGCGCGACGCGACACCTGAATCCGAACGTGACATCGCGCGGGCAAACGAACTGGTCGCCGAGGCTCAGGTCAAGGCCGCAAATGCAGCGATCCAGCAGGCCGAACTGGACCTCAGCTATACACAGATCCACGCGCCTTTTGATGGGCGTATCGGCAGCATCACCACCAGTGTCGGCGATGTGGTAGGCCCGACCAACCCCCCGCTGGTGAACATTGTCAGCGAGACGCCGATCTATGTGAATTTCTCGCTCAACGAAAAAATCTTCACTTCGGTTCTTCAGACCGTTGGCGCAAATTCCGCTTCTCTTGCTGACAGCCCGCAAAGCCCCAATGTGCATATCACGCTGCCAAATGGAACCAAGTTGGATGAAACGGGCAGGATCGTATTCGTTGACAATCGTATCGACCCGTTGACCGGCGCGATCACAATGCGCGCCCAGTTCGAAAATGCCGACCGTTTGATCCTGGATGGTGCATTCGTGAATGTGCAGATTGAAGCGCTGCAACCAACCCTGCAAGTTCTGGTGCCGCAAGCTGCACTGCAACGCGACCAGCGTGGTGACTTTGTTCTTGTAGTAAACGACAAACATATGGTGGAGCAGCGATACATCACCACAGGCAATACGGAAGGTACTGCCATCATCGTTACGGAAGGCTTGCGTGAGGGCGAAAGCGTGATTGTCGAGGGCCTGCAACGGGTCCGCCCCGGCGTGGCCGTTGACGCGGTCGTCGCTTCTGAACAGCCGGGAGAATAAACGATGTTCTCAGCCCTGTTCATTAGCCGGCCAAAGCTGGCGTTTGTCATCTCGCTGGTACTGACCATCATGGGTGGCATCGGCTATCTGGTGCTGCCGGTCGCGCAGTTCCCTGACATTACCCCGCCCGTCGTCAACGTATCCACCAAATATACCGGCGCAAATGCGGAAACAGTGGAAAACACTGTTGCCGCACCGATCGAGGCGCAGGTCAACGGTGTGGACGACATGATCTACATGACGTCCAGATCGTCTGACAACGGCTCGTATTCATTGGACGTAACCTTCGAAGTTGGCACCGACCCCGATATCGCCTCGGTCAACGTGCAGAACCGGGTGGCACAGGCAATGTCGTCGTTGCCCGCCGAAGTGACATCTTCGGGCGTTGTTACACAAAAATCGTCGACCAACATGCTGATGCTGGTCACGCTGACCTCGCCCAACGGCACCTATGACAGCGTGTTTCTTTCCAACTATGCCTCGATCAACCTGCGCGATGCGCTGGCGCGTGTGCAGGGCGTGGGTAAGGCTGATGTTCTGACCAACCTGGAATACGCCATGCGGGTCTGGATGGACCCGGACAAGATGGCAGCCCTGTCGATCACACCAGGCGATGTGATCAACGCGATCCGCGAACAGAATATCGAAGTGTCCGCAGGCTCGATTGGTGCACCGCCTGTTCCCGAAGGCCAGACCTTTCAATACACGATCAAGTCCAAAGGGCGACTGACGTCAGCCGAAGAATTTGGCAACATCGTAATCCGTACCGGAGACGCCGGCGCAATTGTCCGCGTAAGGGATATCGCCCGGGTTGAGCTTGGTGCACAGTTTTACTCGGCGTCCGGTTATTTTCAGTCCGTGCCCGCCACCGTGATCGGTATCTATCAGGCCCCCGGCGCAAACGCCCTGGCCGTTTCAGAGCGCGTGCAGGCGGAACTGGAGCGGCTGTCCCGCGCATTCCCGACGGATGTGGAGTATGATGTCCCCTTCAACACGACAGACTTTGTCGAAGCTTCTTTGAATGACGTCGTATCGACACTGATCCTGACCTTCACCCTCGTGATCTCGGTCGTTTTTGTGTTCCTGGGAAGTTGGCGCGCGACGATCATCCCCGCGGTTGCCATCCCGGTCTCACTGATCGGCACGTTTGCTTTCTTGCTGGCCTTCGGCATGTCGTTGAACACGATCTCGCTGTTCGCGCTGGTATTGGCCATTGGGATCGTGGTTGATGACGCCATCGTCGTGGTCGAAAACGTCGAGCGCATCATCGCTGATGAGGGGCTGCCCCCAGCCGAAGCCACCCGTAAGGCGATGGGGCAGATCACAGGCCCGGTCATCGCGACCACGCTGGTATTGCTGGCGGTATTCGTGCCCGTGACCTTCATGCCGGGCATCTCAGGGCGGCTGTACTCTCAGTTCGCTGTCACGATCTCGACCGCTGTTGTGATCTCGTCCATCAACGCGCTGACACTGTCGCCCGCGCTGTGTGGGCTGGTCCTTAAGGCCCGCTCGGGGCCGCCCAAAGGGCTGCTTGCACTGTTCGAAAACTTCATTGGTGGCGTTCGCAACGGCTATGTCGCCATTGTTCGCAAACTGCTTGTCTTTCCGGCTATCGCACTGGCCATCGTGGTTGGGCTCGGCATGGGAACAGGGGCAATCATGTCGAACACGTCCGCCGGGTTCATCCCGCTGGAAGACAATGGCTATCTCTTTGTCGACGTGCAACTGCCTGACGCCGCGACGCTGGAACGGACCGAGGCCGTGACAAAGCGCCTCGATGACCAGATACGCGAGATCCCGGGTGTGTCCAGCACCGTTCTGATCAATGGCTTTTCATTGCTGAACGGCACAATCACCAACGGCGCTGCGATCTTCGTGAACCTCGACAACTGGGCCGAACGGCAGGAGGAAGACCTGAGCGCCAAGGCCATTCTGGCCAAGGTGCTGGCCATCGCGAATAATGAGACCGCAGCCTCGACCGTTGCCTTCAACCCGCCGCCAATTCAGGGTCTCGGCATGTCTGCCGGGGTTGAGATGGAGGTGCAGCAAACCGGTGGCGGTTCACCGCAGGATCTGGCATCGGCTGTGGGGTCGTTTGTCTATTCGGCCAACCAACGACCCGAGATCGGGCAAGCCTATACGACATTCCGTGCCAACGTTCCGCAGCTGTTCGTGGATCTGGACCGCGAGAAAGCCAAAACACTGGACGTCTCGGTGGCTGAGATTTTCCAGACCATGCAAGCCCAGCTGGGGTCGTATTATGTCAACGACTTCAACCTGTTTGGTCGCGTCTATCGCGTAATGATCCAGGCGGAAGGCAGCTATCGCGACAATGTCGATGACATTGCCAGCCTCTATGTGCGTTCACAGAAGGGCGACATGGTGCCATTGGGCACCCTGATTGACGTGGAAAACGTCTTGGGGCCGGTTCTGCTGAAACGGCATAACCTGTTCCGGTCGGCAACGGTGACAGCGGTGCCAGCGCCGGGCCTGTCCAGCGGCGATGCGATCACCGCGATGACAGAGGTCTCTGCTTCGGCTCTGCCGCCGGGATACTCGTTCGAATGGACGGGAACGGCACAACAACAATTGGCGTCCGGCAGCTTGGTGATCGTCATTCTGGGGCTGGCTATCCTATTCGGTTACCTGTTTCTGGTTGGACAGTATGAAAGCTGGACTATGCCGGTCTCGATCCTGCTGTCTGTGGTCGTGGCCCTGTTCGGGGCGGTGGCCGCGGTTGCCATCGTTGGCAGTGACATCAACCTCTATACGCAGATCGGTATGATCATGCTGGTGGGCCTTGCTTCGAAGAACGGCATTCTGATCGTCGAGTTTGCAATGGAACAGCGCGCCAAGGGTCTTTCGATCAAGGACGCTGCCGTCGAGGCAGCTCATCAGCGGTTCCGCGCTGTCATGATGACCGCCCTGTCTTTCCTGCTAGGCGTCGTACCGCTGCTGGCTGCCAATGGTGCGGGTGCGGCCAGCCAAAAAGCCATCGGTGTCGCCGTGTTCGGTGGCATGTTGGCCGCGACGCTGGTAGGCGTGATCGTGGTGCCTGTCCTCTACGCCCTGATGCAAAGCATGCGTGAGTGGCTGAAAGGCAGCAAAAACGATCCCGGCCCTTCAGAAGAAGCGGCCTGATCCGATCAAAGCCCCGCCCATCAGCGGGGCTTTTTTCTGGCGTTAGTCTGTTCTTCCCCGCCGACGTTCAGAGAGTTCGTGGATCACCACCTTTGCCTCTGGTGTCGGTGCCTGCTCGACCCGGCGATAATCCGATCCATCCCGGTTCCGTGTCAGCAGCCCACAGGAAATCATGGTCCGGCGCAGGGTTGCAGGGTCATCAAAACAATGTTCGGCATTGAGGCACGCGTTGACCTCACCCTCTTGCAGCACCGCGGCTGCCGGTACCGCAGACCAGAGCCCCACAAGGACAAAGTCTGCACCAATCGTTTTGACGGCCATTGCCGAAGTCTGCCCTGCCCGTCGAACAGGTGCAATGTGCGCTCAACCGTGCGCATGTCAGCAACTGGTTGTTTCGGGCGGGCCTCGATCCGCCGGGCAGCGGCACTGGTGGCGCGCATATGTTGCACGTTCTGAAACCCGGCGGCACGAGCGACCATATTCATCAGGGTCAGGTGCGACGGGCTGGAGTCGCCAAGTTGTTGGGACAGGATACGCACGAATCCGGTCAGATCATCGGCGTGCAAGGGTACAGGAGTTTTGCTCATCACAAATCCATATCGGGCGTTTTGCGCGATCGTTGGTCGCTGACTTGACGAAACAACGCCCTGATGGTTGCGATAGTTTCACATACACTGGCAGGTTTAGCACTCTGGGTAAGAGCAGCGACGCCTCGGTGTCTGCCGACCGTATCCAACGGCTAGCACAACACTCATCACCCGCCAAGAGGATAGAAAGATGGATCAGGTCGAGCCGGGGGCCAGCCGTTCAGCCATCCAGCCGTCGATCCGCGCAATCTGCTCGGCATTCAGTCGCAGGCCCAGCTTGTTGCGCCGCCAGACGACATCTTCGGCGGTCCGTGCATATTCCTTGTCCATCAACCACGCGACTTCCCGCGCGGTCAGGGTTGCGCCAAAATCCTCACCCAGATCAGACAGTTGCTGCGCATCCCCAAGGACATCTGTTGCTTCGGTTCCATAGGCCCTGATCAGGCGTGCAGCCCAGGCGGCACCAAGAAACGGATACGCGGCCTGAAGCTGATCAGTCAGGGCTTCAACAGCGTCAACCGGAAAGTCACCGCCCGGCAGCGCCACACCAGCGGTCCAGGGGCCCGGCATATTTGGAAAGAATTCACCAACCCTCTCCAGAGCACTTTCCGCGAGCCTGCGATAGGTGGTGATCTTGCCGCCAAACACGTTCAAAACAGGCGCCCCACCCTGCGCATCGACTTTCAGCGTGTAATCTCGCGTTGCTGCGGTGGCACTGCTGGCACCGTCGTCATAAAGCGGCCGCACACCAGAATAGGTCCACACAACATCTTCGCGGGTCACAGCGCGCCTGAAATACTTCGATGCGAAAGTGCACAGATACTCCTGCTCGACCTCGGTACAGACGGGTTTCGTGTCAGGGTCCGGGTGATCCTGATCCGTTGTGCCGATCAAGGTAAAGTCCTGTTCATACGGAATGGCGAAAATGATGCGGCCGTCTTCGCCCTGAAAGAAATAACACTTGTCGTGGTCATAGAGCCGGGGTGTCACAATATGGCTGCCCCGAACAAGCCGAACACCCTCGCGTGAGTTCACACGGATCTTGGACTGGATGATGTCCCCGACCCAAGGGCCACCTGCATTGATCAGCATTCTGGCCCGGACAAGACGGGTATCGCCGCTGTTGCGATCGCGAATGGATACCTGCCAAAGGTCGTCCACCCGCTCGGCGGAAATCACTTCGGTTCGCACCATGATCTGCGCACCGCGCGCCTCGGCGTCGCGGGCATTCAGGACCACCAACCGCGAGTCTTCGACCCAGCAGTCGGAATATTCATAAGCCGTTTCGAATTTGTCCTGTAGTGGGGCCCCTTCCGGAGCCGATCGCAGGTTCAGCGACGTGGTGCCCGGCAGAATTTTGCGACCACCCAGATTGTCATACATGAACAAACCCAACCGGATCAGCCAGGCCGGACGCCGCCCGCGCATCCACGGCATGACCGTGCTGAGCAGCCGTGAGGTCGGCGTTTCCGAGTCAAACCGCATGTCCTTATGGTATGGCAGCACGAAGCGCATCGGCCAGCTGATATGCGGCATCGCGCGCAACAGGGTTTCACGCTCGATCAGGGCCTCACGGACCAGGCGGATTTCGAAATATTCCAGATAGCGCAACCCGCCATGAAACAATTTGGTCGAGGCTGATGACGTCGCTGAAGCCAGATCATTCATCTCTGCCAAAGCAACTGACAGCCCGCGGCCAGCAGCATCCCGTGCGATGCCGCAACCATTGATCCCGCCACCGATGATAAAAAGGTCCGTTATCTGAACGTCCGCTGACTGCATGCCAATGATTCCTTGTCAGGATGGATGATAGGCATTTGCCAGAACATCCTTCGTATGGTCAATGTTTATGTTCGAATTTTTTCGTTTTACAACACTGATCTGAAATTTTCGCATGCCGTTCTTGCAAAACCGGCCAGAAAGAACAAAAACGAAAAGAAACACTTCAAGTCTGGAAACACCCATGTCCCTGTCTTTCCGCCAATCTGACATTCTGGACATTGCCGGGGCCGAAGGCCGCGTCACCGTTGACGGGTTGGCCGAAAGATTTGGTGTCACGGTCCAGACGATCCGGCGCGACCTGACCGAGCTGGCCGAGGCAGGTAAACTGGATCGGGTGCATGGCGGCGCGGTTCTGCGCTCGGGCGTTTCCAACATCGGATATGAAGACCGCCGCGCCCTGAATTCCGACGCCAAAACCCGTATTGCACAGGCTTGCGCCACCGATATCCCCGACGGTGCGTCGATCTTCATGAACATCGGGACCTCAACCGAGGCCGTGGCGCGGCAATTGCTGCACCACAAGAACCTGATGGTTGTGACGAACAACATGAATGTCGCAAACATTCTGATTGAGAACCCGGATTGTGAGGTCGTCATGGCTGGAGGCGTCCTGCGGCGCACAGACGGCGGGTTGATCGGGACCCTGACTGTTTCGACCATTCGGCAATTCAAATTTGATCTTGCCGTGATCGGCTGTTCAGCTTTGGACACTGACGGCGATCTTCTGGACTTCGACTTTCAGGAGGTACAAGTCAGCCAGACCATCATTGCACAGGCACGCCGAACTTTTCTGGTTGCCGACCATTCAAAGTTTCACCGCTCGGCCCCGGCGCGCATCACTTCCTTGGCTGAAATAGACGCGATCTACACTGATGCGCCGTTACCTGGCGATCTGCATCTGCGCAGTCAGGAATGGCAAACGGACATCGTACTGTGTAACTAGCGGACATTAAGAATAGTCTCAAAATTACCGCGTCGCTTGCCAGATGCCACCCGGCCTGACACTATCGTCTGCATAAAGATATGTGCACGGGAGGGGAGCACCGGGCCATGATTGCGCTTTTATTTGCACTACTTACCGCCACGATGGGGCTCAACTATTTCAACATGACGAAGGCAGGCAATGCGCTGTTCTTTGTTACAATTGCCCTTAGTATCTATTGGTTGAAATTCCACGCCACCAGTCAGCTGACAATTCAGCTTTGAGGGCCTCGTCATGACACCTGAACTGTCACGAACATTTAACGCGATCGGAATGTTGGCCGTCTGTCTCGTTCTGGCGCTGGCGTTTTTTTATCAACTTTTCCTTTACGAACTGCCTTGCCCGCTTTGCCTGTTGCAGCGTGTCGGCTTTGTTGCTGTCGGCGTCGGGCTGGGCTTGAACCTGCTGTATGGCGCGCGACCGCAGCACTATGCCATCATGCTGATTGCAGCTTTGTATGGCGGCAGTGTTTCGATCCGGCAAATCCTGTTGCACATTGTGCCGGGAACCGGCCACTATGGATCGCCCGTTCTTGGGCTGCATTATTACACTTGGGCGGGCATCGCCTTTTTCCTAGTCCTGCTGGGTACGTCGTTCATGCTGCTGTTTGATCGCCAATATGTCTCGGGCGCGACCAGCGAGGTACGATTTGGGGGAAACAAGCTGGCAAAAACCGCCTTCTTTGTCATGCTGGCACTGGCCGTGCTGAACGCCGGTTCAACTCTGCTGGAATGCGGACCGGGCATTTGTGATGACCCGCCCACCGACTACAAGTTGATTGACGAACTGAAAGCGAATGACTGAGGATACCCTAACCTTCCCCTGATGGAGGCACACGCATGGGACTATTGGGCCAGCCGCTGGGCTATTATGACTATCTGACATTGGCCGCGCTGATCCTGCTGCTTGCAGCAGTTATGGCGCTGTTCCTTTTCATTATGGGCCTTCCGGGGCGGATCGCGATCAAACGCAATCATCCCCACGCCGAAGCTGTAAAGATCATGGGATGGATGGGGTTCTTGGCTGTCGTGCCCTGGGTACACGCCTTCATGTGGGCTTTTCACGATGGCGTCACGGTCGATATTCGCCGCGGCCCGGACGAGGAAAAAGATGCCATTCGCGATGAAATCAAACGCCTGGGCGGCAAGGTCAAACCCGAATACCAGAATCGTCTGGACACAGACGACACACAACCCAGTTAAGACCGAAGGACCCTAATACCTATGTTCGTCGCCCTCGGCATCACTCTGTTCTACATCATTTTCGTCTGGCTCATTTTCTTCAAGCTGGAATGGCTGAAGTTTAACATTGCCTGGGGCATTGTTTCGTTCTGGGTGGGCGCACATCTGCTGCTGATCTTCCTTGTGGCGTTGCGCTTCTTTCAGCCGTTTTCGGCAGACAGCCACGTGGTGCGTTCGACCATACAGATCATCCCAAAGCTGACACAGCCGACGATCCTGTCCGAGGTTCTTGTTGAACCGAACACACCGGTCACAAAGGGCGATCCGCTTTATCGGTTCGACGATACGGTGTTTTCGCTGGCGGTCGATAATGCACAGGCCCAGTTGGTGGCGGCAGCGCAGAATGCCAAAATCCTTGAACAGGATGTTATCGCGTCGACCGAAGCTGTCGAACGGGCCAATGCACAACTGGCTTATGCGCAAACCCAACAGGCGCGGTATGAGAACCTTGTTCCCGCCGGAGGTGCCCGTCAGGACGACCTCGACCGTTGGAACGAACAGGTGACGGAAGATCAGGCCGCCGTTAAACAGGCCGAGGCGAACCTGGCCAAGGCTCAGCTGGCGCTGGAATCGCAGATTGACGGCGTGAACACCGGCATCCTTCAGGCGCAGGCGCAATTGGCCGAAGCCGAATATTTTCTGGAAAACACAACAATCTATGCGCCTGAAAATGGCATGATCGTCTCACAGCAGGCTCGCCCCGGATTGGTAGTCGGTGACGTCCGATTGGGTGCGATTGCCAGCTTTGTGACTGATGAAAGCCCTTATATCCTTGCCACGTTCCGCCAGCAGAACCTGAAATTTGTCGAGCCGGGGCAAGAGGTCGAAGTTGCACTTGATCTTTATCCCGGTGAAATCCTGACGGGCAAGGTCGAAGCGATCTGGTGGGCCACCCGGCAGGGGCAACTCATCCCGTCGGGCCGCCTGCCCGGTTTCGAGCTGCCCAAACTGCCCGGTCGGATTGCGGTCCAGATCACCGTCGATGTTCCGGAAGACCACATTTTCCCAGCAGGTGGTCATGCCGCAGTGGCGATCTATACAGGCCAAGGCAAAAGTTTTGAGTTTCTGAGGCGTATCAACATCCGTCTCTATTCCTTCGCCAACTTCATCCGACCTCTGGATATCTGAGGATGCGCGCCATGACACTCCGCAGGTTGTTGGGAACCGCCATTTGTGCCGCCACTCTCGCGGCCTGCACACCCGTTGGGCCGGATTTCGTGCGCCCCAACTCACCGGTCGTGAAACAGTGGATTGAGGTCAACAACCCCAGCGCCGGTCAAAGCGGGCTGACGTCGCGCAGTGCGCCTGTCGTGAAATGGTGGCAAACATTCAATGATCCTACCCTCAACAAACTGATTGCCGAGGCCTACGCCCAGAACCTGACACTTCAGGTCGCTGGCGCGCGGGTTTTGCAGGCCCGTGCACAACTGGGTATCGCCTTTGGCGAGCTTTACCCGCAGTCGCAGGCCATTGGCGGCTCGCTTGAACGGCGCCAGATCAGCGACAATCTGGGGCCGATTTCGGATGTCAATCGCGTCATCCCGCTGGATACCGAATTCTCGACCTCGCAAGTCGGCTTCGATGCCCAGTGGGAGTTGGACGTCTGGGGCGCGCAGCGGCGCGGCGTTCAGGCCGCGCGATCCAATCTGGCCCTGCAAGTGGCGAATTACGACGACGCGTTGGTGACGCTGACCGGGGATGTCGCCGCGCTTTACGTCAATATCCGGGCGTTGCAAGAGACGCTGGCAATTGCGCGTGAGAACATCAAATTGCAGCAGGATTCGGCAGACCTGACTCAGCTGCGGTTTAACAATGGCGTCACCACGGAACTGGACGTGCAGGAATCCACCGCCCTGCTGAACAACACTAAGGCGCTGGTACCCGAACTGGAAAGCGACTTGCAACAGACCAAGAACGCGCTTGCGGTGTTGTTGGGCACGACACCTTCACGCATGACCGGTCTGTTGGGCAATTCCGGCCACATTCCATCGGCCCGAGCAAATGTGGCAGTGGGCGTTCCCGCTGAATTGCTACGCCGCCGCCCGGATGTGCGCGCGGCTGAACTGGCGGCAGCCACGCAATCGGCACAAGTGGGCATCGCGATGGCGGACCTGTATCCCCAATTCATCCTGTCTGGCGCGATCGGGCTGCAGGCATCCGGCGGGCGCGATCTGTTCAGCGGTGGCAGCACAACCGGTCTGGCCAGTGCCGGTGTGGTCTGGAATGTGCTGAACTATGGCCGCATCAAGAACAATGTTCGCGCGCAGGACGCCGCTTATCAGGCGCTGATTGCGAATTATCAGAACACTGTGCTGACCGCTTATTCCGAAGTTGAAAGTGCCATGGTCGCTTATGCGCAGGCACGTAAGCAGGTCGGGTTCTATCAACAAAGTGTCGAGGCCTCACGCAAAGCTGCCGAAATCGCCGTCAGCCAGTATACAGACGGCATTGCCGATTATTCGCGCGTGCTGAACACCCAGACCGCGCTATTGCGGTCGCAAGCCAATCTGATCGAGGCACGGCAGCAGGTATCCAGCAATCTGGTGGCGGTTTACAAGGGCCTGGGCGGCGGATGGCAGATCCGGCAAAACCAGGAATTCCTGCCCGAAACCGTTCTGGCCGAGATGGCCTATCGCACGGACTGGGGCGATCTGCTGCAGAAAACCCCAACCCGCGCAAGCCTGAATTAAGTGCTACTTGGTTAACCCGCGCAATCCGCCCGAGATCAGGATATTGACCTCATACAGAATGCGGGGCGCGGCCAGCCCGCCGGGGCTGGCCAGATAATTCGGGCTCCATTCCGGATCGAACTTCTGCTTGAACGCGCGCAGGCCTTCAAAATGGTAGAATTGCTCGCCATGTTCGTAAACGAACCCACCGATGCGGTTCCAAAGCGAAGCAAGCTGACGGTTTTCGATCCCTGAAAACGGTGCGGCACCCAGTGAAAACCAGTGAAACCCCTGCTGCGCGCCCCAATCCATCATGTCGGCGAAAAGAGCGTCCATAATGAAACTTGGGCTATCGGGTTCATAGCGCATAAGATCCAGCGACAGCTCCGACTTGTTCCCCCCTTGGAACAGATTGGCAAAGGCCATGATCTTGCCGGTGTTGCCATCACGCAGGATAGCATGATCGAAATAGGACAGGTATTCATCATCAAATCCCCCCAGCGCAAAGCCCTTTTCTGCACCGGCCTTTTGCGCAAGCCAGCGGTCTGAAATCCCACGCAAGTCTGACAACAGAGGCGCCAGTTCTTCCTTCGGAACGATCTCGAACACATATCCTTCGCGTTCAGCACGGTTCTTGGCTTGCCGGAACCGCTTGCGCGACTTTCCGTCCAGCGAGAAATCGTGCAAAGAAACCCGCGCAACCTCGCCAATTTTCAGGATCGACAGTCCAAGATCCAGAAAAGTTGGCAGATATTTGGTCGAGACACTGTAGAACGCGCAAAGTTTACCTTCGCGATCCGCCATTTCCCGAAGCTGCCAAATCAGTTGCTGCCCGGCACCCTCGTCACCAACCGGTTCTCCTTTCGAAATCAGCGCATTGCCTGTGTCGGCGTAGGCAATAAACGCGGTCTCATCCGGTGAGATCAGGAATTGCTTGTCACCGGTAAGCGAGATTTGGGATTCCGTATCCTCACTCTCCATCACTAGCCGCTCGACAACCTCTGGGATTTCAACCCGCTGTGGTGTCGGAATCTCACGCCCGAACAGAGAGTTCATGGCAACAATGCCCACGATCACGGCCACGACAAGGCTGGACCGCAGAAAGCGCGAGGCGTCACCGTTCCAAGCAAACTGCCACCACAGGTCATTTTGGTATTCGACATGCGAATATGCAAACAGCCCGATCCAGAAAATCACCGCCAGCAGAACTACGACACTGATCAGCCATGGGATGTTCAACCGAAATATCGACGCGCCACTGACCCGGTAGAACGCACCGCGAAACATGGCCAGCAGACCAATCGTTCCCAGCATCGAAAGCGCTTCGTGGATGTCGAGCCCCTTTGCAAGCGAAGCAAAGAATCCCGCCCCCATCAACACCATCGCAACGACCCATGCCCTGTAGAGCTTGCGGAACAACCCGCGCGAGACCAGCAACAGCAATACGCCTACGACGCTGCCTGCAAGATGCGAAGCCTCGACAAATGACAGGGGCAGCAGATCTTTCAGCGTGCCGAGCTTTTGCGCCCCCGCTGGCAGCGCGCCCGACACCAGCAAGATCACCCCGGCCACTGCGGCAACCCCGGCCGCGACCATCGGAACCATGGGGCGGATCACACGATAGACCCAAACCGCGGCACCGCCGATCATGTGTCTTTGGGTCAAGACCGATGCAACGGCAATGGAAAGGCTGGCGACTGCAAATGGCAAAAAAGTGTAAACCACCCGGTAAAGCAGCAACGCAGCAATCACATCCGAACGACC
Source organism: Ruegeria sp. AG7 (assembly GCF_056541545.1). Taxonomy (NCBI): domain Bacteria; kingdom Pseudomonadati; phylum Pseudomonadota; class Alphaproteobacteria; order Rhodobacterales; family Roseobacteraceae; genus Ruegeria; species Ruegeria sp. AG7. Next base: position 333,117 of record NZ_JBQFYP010000002.1, on the reverse strand, counting down.
CGACGCCCCCAGACCGGCAATCAATGTCGCCTCAAACACGCCGATCCCGCCCGGCGCATGGCTCAGGATTCCAACGGCAATGGCAGCGATGTAGATGGTGAAGAAATACGGGTACCCTACCCCCAAATCATCCGGCATCAGTACGTAAAGCGCCATGGATGCGCCAAACAGGTCGCCAATGGCAGCCAACGTTAGCAGGCCCGCCAGTTTGCCTCCGGGCAAATCGAAACCGACACCTGCAACAGCCAACCGTCGGCCACCGCTGGACAGCCAAATGAACATCGCGACAAATGCAACCAGCAAGCACAATCCTATGGTGGTTTCGACCGTTTCGCTGACGGGCATCACCTTGGATATTCCATCCGGGTGCAGGGTCAGCAACAGGCCCAAAATCAGGATCAGACCCATCCAGAACGCCACCCATGAGGTTGCGATTACACCAGCCACCCGGCCAAGATCCAAGCCAAGCGACGCGTATATCCGATACCGGATTGCAGTTCCTGTGATGTAGGAAAATCCAAGGCAGTTCGACACCGCGTATCCACTGGCTCCGGCCATCCCCGCCACAGGTAACGGCACCTTGCCATCCGCCACGCTTTGTACCGCGAACACATCATAGAGCGACAGCGACAAAAAGCTGAACGCTGTCCAGCACATCGCAAAAAACATCAACTTCCATGATGTCGCCGAAATATCTGTCTGGACATCCGACCATTTCACATGGGCCGACAGATCGTGCAAAACCGAAAGGGCAATCCCGGTAATAACGACCGGTATCGCGATGCGCAGCCAGGGTTTCTCCAGTAGACCAGCAAGACGTTCGGCCCACTTTTCGGCCAAAGATTCGTCACCATTATCAGATGTGGTCATGCCGCAAGCCTTCCGGAAATACTGAACCCTCAATCAGCAAGCGGCCTACTTAAGGGTAAGCCGCACCCTGTCTACTCACGAACTCTGGCACAATTCGCATTTATCTCAAAGCACTAGAGCCGCCCCTTGCGCGTTGACAGCAGCAGGTTCGTTTCCGAACGTGTAACGCCGTCGATCCTGCGAATATGAAACAGAACCTCGTCCAGCTCGGCCAGAGTTTCCGTACTGATTTCGGCAATCAAATCCCAACTGCCGTTGGTCGAATGGACCGCCGTGACCTGCCGCATGGCCCCGATCCGGGACATCACGCGCTCGGTACCGCGCCCCTCGATTTCTAGCATCATCAGCCCACGCACAGGGCTTTGTGCCAGATCCCGACGCGTCAACACAGTAAAACCGACGATCTCACCAGATTGCTTGAGCCGTTGCAAACGGCTGCGCACCGTAGTGCGGGTTACGCCCAGCGTTTCCGACAGCTCTGACAGGCTGGCGCGCGCGTCACGCTGCAATGCGCCCAGCAAACGACTATCCAATTCGTCCATATCACTTTCTCATTAAGGAGTTTCCTGAACCATTTTGAGCATTTTGCGCTCTTCACGCAAGACACAGTGACGGCCTAAATGGACCACATGGAACGCAATAACATCATTTTAGTCGGCGCGCCGATGGACGTCGGAAAACGGCGTCAGGGTTGCCGAATGGGTCCTGACGCATATCGCGTGGCCGGGCTGGATCAGGCCTTGACCGATCTTGGTCACTCCGTTTGCGATTGGGGCGACGTGCAACCTGAAGAAACCGGCTTGCCCGAACATCCGCACCTGTTCGCGCTGCCCGAATGCATCGGTTGGACGCAAGCGCTGAGCAAGGTCGCGCTAAAAGCGGCTGATCGGGGCATTCCGATCTTCATGGGCGGCGATCACGCGTTGTCCATGGGAACCGTGACCGGGATGGCCGCTTATGCTGCAAAGATTGACCGCCCGCTGTTCGTTCTGTGGCTGGATGCCCATAGTGACTTTCACACCCCCGACAGCACAGACAGCGGCAACCTGCATGGCACACCCGTCGCCTATTTTACAGGAAGGCCGGGGTTCGAGGCATTTCCTTCCTTACCTGCCATCGTGCCAACGGACCGCGTCGGCATGATCGGCCTACGCTCTGTCGACCCGGCAGAACGTTCGGCGCTGGAACAAAACCGGGCCATGCTGGCCGACATGCGCAGCATTGACGAACATGGGATCAAGGCCCCGTTGCTGGCGTTTCTGGACCGCGTCAAAGTTGAAAACGCCCTTCTCCACGTTTCGTTGGATGTTGATTTCCTGGACCCGGCCATCGCCCCTGCCGTCGGCACCACTGTTCCCGGCGGTGCGACCGAGCGCGAGGCTCATCTGGTCATGGAACTGCTGCATGAAAGCGGACTGGTCAGTTCGCTGGATCTTGTCGAACTGAACCCGTTTCTGGATGAACGTGGCCGCACTGCAAAACTGATGGTCGATCTGGCCGCCTCACTTATGGGCCGTCGCGTCTTTGACCGCCCCACCCGGAGTTTCTGATGCTATCGCTACAAGCACCGTCTGCAGCAGTAATGATCCGGCCACATGCCTTTGCCTCCAACCCGGAAACACGCGATGACAATGCGTTTCAAACGCTGAGTATCACGTCGGCCGCAGCCACGTCGGAAGCTGCGAGAGATGAACATGACCAGGCAGTTCAACGCCTGCGCGACACAGGAATCACTGTTCACGTTTTTGATGATTTTGGCGATCTCGACACACCCGACAGCGTTTTCCCAAACAATTGGTTTTCCACACATCCTGGTGGTCACATAGCAGTTTACCCGATGTTCGTGCCGTCTCGCCGACGCGAGCGGCGAACCGATGTCATCGAACTGCTCAAACATGAGTATCGCGTGCAGGATGTCATAGACTATTCCGGGCTGGAACAAGACAACCTTGCGCTGGAAGGGACAGGTGCGATGGTGTTGGACCACATTGCCCGCATCGCGTATACAGTCACGTCCAATCGCGCCGACCCGGTCTTGCTGGAGCGGTTCTGCACTCATTTCAACTATGAACCAATTGCCTTTCAGGCCCGCGACGCAAAAGGCAGGGACGTTTATCATACCAACGTATTGATGGGGATCGGCACTCATTACGCGTTAATCTGCCTCGACATGATATCGGACCCCGACCGTCGCTTGACCATTCGCAATCGGTTAGAGGAATCCGGTCGAACCGTGATTGATCTGACGCATGACCAAATCGCCGAATTTGCGGGGAATGCAATTGAGTTGAAGGGACGCGATGGATTGGTGCTGGCATTGTCGAGCCGAGCGTTAGGCGCCCTCACCCCTGATCAAATCAAAATAATCCAAGCCAGTGCAACGCCTTTGCCACTGTCCGTCCCAACAATCGAAACCGCTGGTGGGTCAGTACGCTGCATGATTGCAGGCGTCCACCTTGCCCGCCGATAGGAGAGTACGATGCAACCTTCTGACAAGGCACTCGTGCCTTTTGTGTCCGTCGACAACATGATGCGTTTGATCCACCACATTGGCGTCGAACAGATGATCGTTCAGATCGCCGATCAAATCGAATCCGATTTCAAACGGTGGGAAAGCTTTGACAAGACCCCGCGTATCCCGGCGCATTCTCCGCACGGTGTGATTGAACTGATGCCCACCTCGGATGGTGAGGCATATGGGTTCAAATACGTGAACGGTCATCCCAAAAACACCTCCGAGGGTCTGCAAACTGTGACCGCATTCGGATTGCTGGCGGATGTTTACACCGGATATCCCACTCTGCTGACCGAAATGACGATGCTGACGGCGTTGCGCACGGCGGCAACGTCGGCTCTGGTCGGACGCTATCTTGCGCCGAAGAATGCCACAACCATGGCCATGATCGGCAATGGGGCGCAGTCCGAGTTCCAATGCCTCGCTTTCAAGGCAATGTGCGGGATCGACACTGTGCGGCTTTACGATACCGATCCCGGTGCAACAGCGAAATGCGCCGCAAACCTACAAGGCAAGGGCCTGACGGTCGTCCCATGCAAGACGCCGGAAGACGCTATTGAAGGCGCTCAGATCATCACCACCTGCACGGCAGACAAGAGAAACGCCACCATCCTCACCGACAACATGGTCGGTCCCGGCGTCCACATCAACGCCATCGGTGGCGATTGCCCCGGTAAGACAGAATTGCATCGCGACATCTTGCTGCGCTCAGACATTTTCGTCGAATATCCCGAGCAAACCCGGATCGAGGGCGAGATTCAGGCGCTGGATGCTGATCATCCCGTGACCGAGATGTGGCAGGTCATGACCGGTGCTGCCAAAGGGCGCACAGACAACCGCCAAATCACCCTGTTCGACAGCGTTGGCTTCGCGATTGAAGATTTCTCAGCCCTGCGTTATGTCAAGCAGGCGATCAAAGGCACCGCATTCTTTGAACCTCTGGACATGCTGGCAGACCCGGACGATCCGCGCGACCTGTTCGGAATGCTGATGCGGGCCGGTTAGGCGCACCTAAGGGGGCTCTGCCCCCGTCGCCCGTGCCGGGCGCCTCCCCCGGGATATTTATTGGCCAGATGAAGCAGGGGATCCGTTCTTCATCTGGCTTTAAATATCCCGGAGCGCGAGGCAGAGCCTCGCATCCCACCTAACCCGCAAGCGATGGCAGGTAGAGTACAATACCAGGGAACGCCACAAGCATTGCTATGGTCAGGGCGTCGGCCACGAAAAACGGCGTCACACCTCTGAAGACATCCTGAACACTCAAATCCGGACGCACCCCGGCGACGACAAAGCAATTCAATCCAATTGGCGGTGTAATCAGGCAGAATTCGGCCATTTTGACTACCAGAATTCCGAACCAGATCGCGCACATCGGGCCGGACATGCCAAACGCACTGTCTGCGGCACTGACAGATTCACCACCGTTCAGCGCCATAACCGCCGGATAAACAACAGGTAAGGTCAAGAGCAGCATTCCAATCGCATCCATGAACATGCCCAACACGGCGTAGGCAAGAAGAATACAGATCAGGATCAACATGGGCGACATCTCGAGCCCGGTTATCCAGTCAGAAAAGGCGCCGGGAAGGTCTGCAAATCCTAGAAACCGCACATAGATCAGAACGCCCCAGATGATCGAAAAGATCATCGCGGTAAGCTTGGCCGTTTCCAGCAGCGCGGATTTGAATTCACTCCACCGCATCCCGTGGAACAGGGCGAAGCAGAAGACGATAAAGGCGCCGATTGCACCGCCTTCCGTCGGTGTGCCCCACGCTTTTTCACCAAACGGGTTATAGACAAAGCAGATGATGATCAGGATGACGGCGACAATAGGAATGGCTCCGGGAAGGGCCGAAAAGCGCTGTTTCCATGTAAAGCCTGTGACCGGAGGACCGACGGACTTAAAGATCACAGCGATCCCGACAATCAGCACGGCATAGATGATCGCTGAAAAAGCACCCGGAATGAACCCCGCCAGAAGTAGCTTCCCGACATCCTGCTCGACGATGATCGCGTAGATCACCAGTATGGCCGATGGTGGGATCAACGAGGCCAGCGTTCCTCCGGCGGCCACCACACCAGCAGCAAAGCGTTTGTTGTAGCCGACCTTTAGCATTTCCGGGATCGCGATGCGGGCAAAGACGGCAGAGGTGGCGACCGAGGCACCCGAAACCGCGGCGAAACCGGCGGTGGCAAAAACAGTTGAAACCGCCAACCCTCCAGGAACCCAGGCGACCCAGCGTTTGGCAGCTTCAAACAACGCCCGCGTGAGCCCTGCGTAATAGGCCAGATACCCGATCAGGATAAAGGTCGGGATCAGGCTGAGGGTGTGAGAGGCAACTTTGGAATGCGGCACTTGCCCGGCGGTTTTGACCGCAACTGTCAGCGCCTTTCCAAACCGCGCAGGATCATACCCAAACTTGGCCCAAAAAATCCAAACCAGCCCGATAAGCCCGGCCAAGCCCGCAGCGAAGGCCACGCGCATGCCGACCACGACAAAGACCAGAAGCCCGCCCGTAACCCAGAGGCCAATTTCAATCGTGTCCATAAATCAGTCCTGCCCTTCGAACTGTTCGGCCTCAGCCGCTGCTTGTGCTGCCGCGTCCTGTATCAACGGAACGGCCACCGGAGCTTCCAGTCCCAGCCATAATGCGCGGCCATAGCCCCAAGCCTGCAAAGCAAGCCGCAGGCACAGTACGGAAAACGCGATGGGGGCCAGTAGTTTGGCGGGCCACAATGGAATTCCGATATCAATGGAACTGTCGCGGCTCCACAATGGTGCGCCCAAGTCAAAGGAGCGGTCGAAGTGAGACCAACTGCCCCAAACCAGTGCAAGCATCAGAAGCAGGATCAAAACCACCGAGACCAGTTCGAACAGCCACAACCCCCTGCCGTGAAGGCGCGATAGAACGATGTCCATGCGGATGTGGCCGCCATCGCGCTGAACATATGAAATGCCCAGAAATGCGATCAGTGGCATCGCCTGTTCGATCCAGTCAACATATCCTGGCAATGGGGCATTCAGGGCATTGCGCCCACTGACCGAAATAACGGCCAGCACCATCAAGCCAAATACTGCGAAACCGCTGATGAGCGCCAGAAAACGCTCCAGTTTCAATAACTTCTGATCCAGCTGGCTCAGACGGCTTCCGTCCACCAGCACTGTGGCCTGTCCTGCCATTCCGGTGTTCCCCAATATTCGTGTACCGGGTGCCCGTTGGGCACCCGGGTTTAGGATCAGTTGCCGCCGCGCTGTTGGGTCAGCGTCGCCTGAACGAGATCATAAAGATCCTGCGCTGGCAGTCCCTGTTCCGTCATTTCCGCGATCCACTTTTCACGGATCGGGTCGGCTGCCTTGGTGCGGAATTCTGCGATCACCGCATCATCGATCATGACTTTCTGGACACCCTTTTCTTGCAGAACACTGTCCCATTGCTCGAGCAATCCGTCGTAATTTGTCAGGTAATGGTCAATCGCCTCATCAATCGAGCTGTCCAGCGCCTCGCGATGCGCGGCTGGCAGGGCCTCATAGGCGTCAATGTTGACCACGACTGGGCAGTTTACCGTTCCTGGGTTCAGGTTTGCCGTCCACCAGTCGGCTTCGTTGATCGTCCCGAAAGACAGATGTGCGTGCTGGGCAAAGGCCACGGTGTCGACGACACCTGATTCCATGGCATTGAACGCTTCGGTTGCAGGGACCGATGTCGGAACACCTCCGACCGCCTCAAAGGCTTGCCCCAAACCGCCAGTTGCACGGACCCGCATTCCGTCAAAATCGGCCAGTTCATCGCGTGGCTCGCCGGTACCGACCAAGTTATACTGCGGCATCGGCGAGGTCATGATGATGCGGGCGTTCCATTGGGCCATCTCATCTTTGACTGCGGGATGGTCATATACCGCATGGCTTATCGCCACCTCCTCCTGCAGGTTGTTCACGCCAAGGAAGGGCAGCTCCAGAACAGTAATCGCGCGGTTTTTGTCGCGGTGGTAGCCTGCGCAGAACTGAGCCATCTCGAAGGCGCCGATTTCAATACCGTCCAAGTTCTCGCGCGGCTTGGATAGTCCGCCATAGCTGACATTGATGGTGAATTCACCGCCGGTTTTTTCGCTGACAAGCTCGGCCAGTTTTTCAACATGCTCGGTGAAGGCACGACGTTTGCCCCAGACTGATGCGTTCCATTCAGTTGCAAAGGCTTCACCGACAAAAGCAAAGCTCAGGGCGGCGACGGCCGCGCCGCTCAACATCTTTTTCATCATTTGATCTCCCATTGCTGCGCCTCCTCCCGAGGCGCTTGAGGATCAAGCTAGCGCCAACATTCTACTGTGCCAACCCTGCCTTGGCTTTCCGCTGGTATCAGAAGAAGTTCCCGCTTGGATTGCGCATGCAGGAAAACCAGGTGTTCGTGGACTGACCCCCGCTTGTGTCAAGCAATGCAAGCAGGACATGTGTTACACCTATCCATTTACTTTAAAAAGATTTTCGCAAAATTTACGCATTTTCTTTACTAGATGTGGCCGTGGTTAGAAATTTCTTTACAAATAAATTCAGGGATTCCGGCAATTTATTTATTTATTTTCAGAACTCGGTAATATTCGACCTTGGGGAGGAACGGGATCGACATTGCCGGACCAAGTGGCAAAAAATGTCCCAACGTAATCCAGTCCAGAGGGAGGAGCCTCAAAAATGACCACCGCTGCCCAGGCAGATGCCAAGACCTATCCGCCATCCGCAGAAACCGTCGCCCGTGCGCATGTTGATGCCGAAAAATATGCCGGCATGTACGCCGCTTCGATCAGTGACCCCGACGCATTCTGGGGCGAGCAAGGCAAGCGCGTCGACTGGATCAAACCCTTCACCCAGGTCAAAGACGTTAACTACGATTTCGGTTCGGTTAAAATAAACTGGTATGCCGATGGCACCTTGAATGTCTCGGCCAACTGTTTGGATCGCCACCTGAAAACCCGCGGTGATCAAACGGCAATCATCTGGGAACCGGACGATCCAAATGATCCGGCTCAGCATATCTCTTACGCAGAACTGCACCGCCGCACCTGCCGCATGGCCAACATCCTTGAATCTATGGGTGTGCGCAAAGGCGACCGCGTCGTCATTTATCTGCCTATGATCCCCGAGGCCGCTTATGCCATGCTGGCCTGCGCGCGGATCGGCGCAATCCACTCTATTGTTTTTGCAGGCTTCTCGCCGGACGCTCTGGCAGCCCGGATCAACGGCTGTGACGCCAAGGTTGTCATCACCGCGGACGAGGCTCCGCGCGGTGGTCGTAAGACGCCGCTGAAATCCAATGCTGACGCGGCACTGCTACACTGCAAGGATACGGTCAAGTGCCTTGTCGTCAAACGCACCGGTGGCCAGACCACCTGGATTGACGGTCGTGACTTTGACTACAACGAAATGGCCCTTGAGGCGGACGACTACTGCGCACCAGCCGAAATGAGCGCCGAAGATCCGCTGTTCATCCTCTACACCTCCGGCTCGACAGGTCAGCCAAAAGGCGTTGTTCACACAACCGGCGGCTATCTTGTTTACGCCGCAATGACGCATGAGATCACCTTCGATTACCACGAAGGCGACGTGTACTGGTGTACGGCGGATGTGGGCTGGGTGACCGGCCACAGCTATATTGTCTATGGCCCGCTGGCCAATGGTGCGACAACGCTGATGTTCGAAGGCGTTCCAACCTTCCCCGACGCGTCGCGTTTCTGGCAGGTCTGCGAAAAACACAAGGTGAACCAGTTTTACACCGCGCCCACAGCGATCCGCGCCCTGATGGGTCAGGGCAAAGAGTTTGTCGAGAAATGCGACCTCAGCGATCTGCGCACTCTGGGAACCGTGGGTGAACCGATCAACCCCGAAGCCTGGAATTGGTACAACGAAGTCGTCGGCAAGGGCAAATGTCCCATCGTGGATACATGGTGGCAAACTGAAACCGGCGGTCACCTGATGACCCCCCTGCCAGGCGCCCATGCAATGAAGCCCGGATCGGCAATGAAACCGTTCTTTGGCATCGAACCGGTGGTGTTGGACCCTCAGTCTGGCGTTGAGATCGAAGGTAATGGTGTCGAGGGTGTGCTCTGCATCAAAGACAGCTGGCCCGGCCAGATGCGCACTGTCTGGGGCGATCATGAGCGGTTCGAAAAGACCTATTTTTCGGATTACAAAGGCTACTACTTCACTGGTGATGGCTGTCGTCGCGATGAAGATGGCGACTACTGGATCACCGGCCGCGTGGACGATGTGATCAACGTGTCTGGCCACCGCATGGGAACGGCCGAGGTGGAAAGCGCTCTGGTTGCACACGCCGCCGTAGCAGAAGCTGCGGTTGTTGGGTATCCCCATGAAATCAAGGGGCAAGGCATCTATTGCTATGTCACTTTGATGAATGACCGTGAACCAAGCGAAGAGCTCCGTAAGGAGTTGCGCACCTGGGTCCGGACCGAAATCGGACCGATTGCCAGCCCCGATGTGATCCAATGGGCCCCGGGCCTGCCCAAAACACGTTCCGGTAAGATCATGCGCCGCATCCTGCGCAAGATCGCCGAAAATGATTTTGGTTCGCTGGGTGACACCTCGACACTGGCCGATCCGTCGGTGGTCGAAGACCTGATCGAAAACCGCGCAAGCAAGTGAGGATGTGATGGACGCCGCCACGATCACCACTCCCGCTGTACTCATCCTTCTCGGCCCTCCGGGCGCCGGGAAGGGCACGCAGGCCCGGATGCTGGAAGAGAAATTCGGGCTTGTTCAACTCAGCACGGGTGACCTGCTGCGCGAAGCCGTTGCAGCAGGCACGGACGCAGGCAAAGCCGCCAAAGCCGTGATGGAAGCCGGTGATCTGGTCAGTGACGAGATCGTCATTGCGATCCTGCGCGACCGTATGGCGCAATCAGATTGCGCCAAGGGCGTCATTCTGGATGGGTTCCCCCGCACAACGGTTCAGGCAGAGGCGCTGGATGGTCTGCTGGCGTCCAATGACCAGAAGATCAACGCAGCAATCAGCCTGGAAGTGGAAGATGCCGAAATGGTGATCCGCATTTCGGGCCGCTACACCTGCGCGGGCTGCGGCGAAGGGTACCACGACCAGTTCAAGAAGCCAGCCGAAGACGGAAAGTGCGACAAGTGCGGCAGCACCGAATTCAAGCGCCGCGCGGATGACAACGCTGAAACCGTGGCTTCGCGCCTAGCGGCTTATCATGCACAGACCGCGCCGCTGATCACCTATTACGACGGTCACGGTGTTCTGAAACGCATCAATGCCATGGGCAGGATCGAAGATATCGCTGGCGATCTCGAAGGGATCGTGAGCGACACCATGAGTTAAGGGGAGGGGATAAGCCACAAGGCTTTGATCCTAAAAAGAATACTTCAAAAGACCGCTTTGGCGGACTGGTGAAGTTTTACCTGGCACCATACGGTGTTGGGCATTGTCGAGAAGCGGACCGACGCACTGGAGGAGTTGAGCACCGGGCCGCCAAACGAGGAAGCGAAGGAGGAACCCGCAATGGCGGATCAATCTACAAACTCCGCGCAGGCAGCCGAAGCCGACAAGGGCTATTGGCAGGCCAACCTGCGCCTCATCTACATCAGCCTCGTGATCTGGGCGCTGGTGTCATTTGGATTCGGCATCCTGCTGCGTCCGCTGCTGTCGGGCATCGCCGTCGGTGGTACTGATCTGGGCTTTTGGTTCGCTCAGCAAGGATCGATCCTGGTCTTTCTGGTGCTGATCTTCAACTACGCCTGGCGCATGAACAAGCTAGACGCCGAACACGGCGTGGATGAAGAGTAAGGGAGAGCGGGGATAATGGATCAGTTTACCATCAACCTGCTGTTTGTCGGCGCATCCTTCGCGCTGTACATCGGCATTGCGATTTGGGCCCGCGCGGGTTCCACATCAGAGTTCTACGCCGCCGGTCGCGGCGTACACCCGGTCACCAACGGTATGGCAACAGCGGCGGACTGGATGTCTGCGGCCTCGTTCATCTCGATGGCGGGCCTGATTGCCTTTACCGGCTATGACAACTCGACCTTCCTAATGGGGTGGACGGGTGGCTACGTGCTGTTGGCCCTGCTGCTTGCGCCTTACCTGCGGAAGTTCGGCAAGTTTACTGTATCGGAGTTCATCGGCGACCGTTTCTACAGCCAGACAGCGCGCATCGTTGCGGTGATCTGTCTGATTGTTGCATCGGTGACCTACGTTATCGGTCAGATGACCGGTGTTGGGGTTGCCTTTGGCCGCTTCTTGGAAGTGTCGAACACCACCGGGCTGTTGATTGGTGCAGGCGTTGTGTTTGCCTACGCGGTGTTCGGAGGGATGAAGGGCGTGACCTATACACAGGTCGCTCAGTACTGCGTGCTGATCACCGCCTACACCATCCCTGCCATCTTTATCTCGCTACAGCTGACCGGCACTCCAATTCCGGCGCTGGGTCTGTTTGGCGACACTGCAAGCGGTGTACCGCTGCTGACCAAACTGGACGGCATCGTAACAGAGCTGGGCTTCAACGAATACACGGCCCATCACTCCAACACGCTGAATATGGTGCTGTTCACCCTGTCGCTGATGATCGGTACCGCCGGTCTGCCGCACGTTATCATGCGCTTCTTCACCGTCCCCAAAGTGTCTGACGCACGTTGGTCGGCTGGCTGGGCGTTGGTCTTCATCGCGCTGCTGTATCTGACCGCTCCGGCTGTTGGCGCAATGGCCCGTCTGAACATCACCGACATGATGTGGCCCAATGGTGGCATCGAAGGTGGTGCCGTTACAGTCGAACAGATCGACAATGATGCACGGTACGACTGGATGGCCACATGGCAGAAAACCGGCCTGCTGGATTGGGAGGACAAGAACGGCGACGGCAAGATTCAGTACTACAATGACAAATCTGAATCGATGCAGGCGATTGCGGAACAAAAAGGCTGGGTCGGTAACGAGCTGACCAAGTTCAACCGCGATATCCTGGTTCTGGCCAACCCCGAGATTGCCAACCTGCCCGGTTGGGTAATCGGTCTGGTCGCTGCCGGTGGTCTTGCGGCTGCTCTGTCGACTGCTGCGGGCTTGCTGCTGGCGATTTCGTCGGCCGTGTCCCACGACCTGATCAAGGGCGCAATCAACCCGCAGATTTCGGAAAAAGGCGAGCTTCTGTCGGCACGGATTGCGATGGCTGTGGCGATTGCTGTAGCGACCTGGTTGGGTCTGAATCCTCCGGGCTTTGCAGCACAGACTGTTGCTCTGGCCTTTGGTCTGGCGGCAGCCTCGATCTTCCCGGCACTGATGATGGGGATCTTCTCGACCCGCATCAACAACACCGGTGCTGTTGCAGGTATGCTGGCAGGTCTGGTCGTTACCCTGGTCTACATCTTCCTGCACAAGGGTTGGATGTTTATTCCGGACACCAACTCATTCACCGATGCCGATCCGTTGCTGGGTCCGATCCAGTCGACCTCGTTCGGCGCTGTCGGTGCCATGGTCAACTTTGCTGTCGCCTATGTTGTGGCTGGCATGACCAAGGAAACTCCGCCGGAGATCAAGGAACTGGTCGAAAGCGTTCGCATTCCCCGTGGTGCGGGTGCAGCTCAGAACAAGTGAGCATGATGCGGTCGTTGGCTCTTGCCTTCGACCGCGTCTTTCGATCCACTACTCCCGCCTGGCATACCACTGGGCGGGATTTTTTCACCAGAACACCGGAGACATCAGATGCCCCTGTCCCACGATGAAATCGCCCGGTTTCTGAAATCCGTTCATCCCTATGACGCGTTACCGGCTGAAGCCCTGGATCAGATCGTAAAACAGATCGAGGTCTGGGAAGTCGAGGAAGACACCTCGGTCTATGAACTGGGTCATGCGCTTCCCGGCGTATTCGTGATCTATGAAGGACAGGTTGAAATCACCGATGAGAATGGTGCCGTTGTCTCTCAACTAGGCTTGCGCAATTCTTTTGGAGAGCGCGGACTGCTGAAAGACGGCAAGGCAGCCACCAAGGCGCGTGCGCACACTCCGTCGGTCCTGATTGTTTTGCCACCGGATCTGGTGCGCGAGTTGATCGACGGTCACGATGTGGTCGCCAAGTTCTTCAACCGCACACGCGGCGACAGAAGCGGCCCGCAAAGCCTTGCGACCAGTTCCATTGATATTCTGATGGCGCATAACCCGGCTACCTGCCCCGCGGATACGCCTGTTCAGAAAGCGGCGCAGATCATGCGCGACAAACACATCTCGTCACTATGCATCACAGACGGCGACACGTTGCAGGGCATCGCGACGCTCCGGGATATCTCAGGCAAATATGTTGCGGACGGCCTGCCTCCGTCCACACCGGTTTCCGAGATCATGACCGCGAACCCCGTCACCCTGTCACCCGGTGACATCGGCTCAGACGTGTTGCACATCATGATGGAACGCGGCATCGGCCACGTCCCGATTTCCGAGGGCGGTCGGCTGGTCGGTATCGTCACACAAACCGACCTGACACATTACCAGGCCGTGAACTCGGCCGAACTGGTGCGACGCATTGCCCAGGCAAATACCGCCGAAGATATGGCGCGGGTAACGGCGGAAATCCCACAGCTGCTGGTACAACTGGTTGCAGGAGGGAACCGGCACGAAATCGTCACGCGCCTGATCACCGACGTTGCTGACACGGTTACCCGGCGCCTTCTGGCCCTTGCTGAACAGAAACTGGGCCCGCCCCCTGTGCCGTATCTGTGGCTGGCATGCGGCTCGCAAGGGCGGCAGGAGCAGACAGGCGTGTCGGATCAGGACAACTGCCTGATGCTGGATGACAGCGTGACCGATGCGGATATGGAATACTTTGCAACGCTGGCCGGGTTCGTGTCGGACGGGCTGGATACCTGTGGCTATTTCTATTGTCCCGGCGACATGATGGCGACCAATCCGCGCTGGTGTCAGCCGGTGCGTGTCTGGCGCGACTATTTCAAGGGATGGATCGCCAAACCGAACCCCGAAGCGCAGATGCTGGCCTCGGTCATGTTTGACTTGCGCCCGATAGGCGGCACGTTCGACCTGTTCGCCGACCTGCAGGCCGACACATTGGCGGCGGCCAGGTCCAATTCGATCTTCGTCGCACATATGATCTCGAACTCGTTGAAACATACGCCGCCGCTGGGATTGCTGCGTGGTTTTGCGACCATCCGGTCGGGCGAGCACCGCAACACGCTGGATATGAAACACAATGGTGTTGTTCCGGTCGTGGATCTGGCGCGAATCTACGCCCTGCAAGGCGAACTGCCCGAGGCCAATACGCGCGCCCGTCTGAAGGCTGGCGAGGCCAATGGCGTTCTCAGCGCGTCGGGCGCACGCGATTTGCTGGACGCCTATGATCTGATCGCCGAAACCCGGCTTGAACATCAGGTCCAGCTGGTCAAATCGGGCAAGAAACCAGACAATTATCTGCCACCTTCCGATCTTTCGGACTTTGAGCGAAGTCATCTTCGTGACGCCTTCGTTGTGGTAAAAACCATGCAATCAGCGGTCGGCCACGGCAAGGGAATGCTGGGCTGACATGCATCTGAAGAACGGAGAGACACGATGTTTCTGGAATTGATCGGCACTGTTTTTGCGGGCTTCGCTTTTGCGGGTATCGTTCTTGTGCTGAACAAGCTGACCGGAGGGCGGTTGCCGAAATGGGTTACTCCGGTCGCGGCGGGTTTGGGGATGATCGCTGTGACCATATCCAGCGAGTATTCCTGGTACGACCGTACGCGCGAACAACTTCCCGAGGAAATGGCAATCGTGCAAGAGGTTGAAAGCCGCGCCCTCTACCGCCCGTGGACCTATGCCGTGCCCTTCGTCGACCGCTTTGCCGCTATTGACACCGTGTCGGTGCGAACAAACGAAAACGTTCCCGACCAACGACTTGTCGATCTTTATTTCTTCGGTCGCTGGGCTCCGGTTTCCAAACTGCCCGTGGCCGTGAATTGTGCCGAGAACCGTCGCGCCAATCTGGCGGACGGCGCTGAGTTTTCCGATGACGGACGTCTGCTGAATGCAGACTGGATATCCGCCGGGCCCGCCGACCCCATCATCGACGCCACCTGCGGGGTTTGACAATGCTCACAGGGTTAAGCCTGCGGCTCAGGATATTTCTGTTTTTCTGTCTGCTCGCGCTCGGCGGGATATCAATCAGTTCCGCCGCCCTGTGGATCACGTATGCCCGGGCCGCACAACCTGACCTGTTTGATGACTTCATCTTTGCCGAGGTTCTGATCGGGTTTGGATTGCTGGCTTTGATCGCCGGTGTCTGGCTGTTGTTTGACGACAATGTCGCCAAGCCGATCGAACGGCTTTCAGCGCAACTGCGGGCCCGCGCTCATGCCGGTGTCAGCACCGATCTGGACATGCAAGCCGCGCGGTATTTGGGAGATCTGGCCCCTGCTGCAGCTGGCCTGGCCGAGCAACTTGCCGCAAATGCCATGCACACGGCCGAGGCGGTGGCCGCTGAAACCGCTCATCTGGCGGCGGAAAAACAGCGCCTTACTGCCCTTCTGACCGAGATCCCGGTCGCCATGTTGCTGGCCAGTCCAAAACACCAGATCGTTTTGTATGACGGTCAGGCGGCCGAGGTGCTGGCCCAGATCGCGCATCCCCGCCTGAACGCCTCGCTCTTCGAGTATATCGAATCGACGGGGCTGACGGACGCGTATGGAAAGTTGTGCAAATCAGGTAAGGATGTTTTCTGCACCCTGACCAGCGTGGACGGCCGACAAACCTATTCGGCCCGAATGAAGCCATTGGGTGACGCACCCGGTTACATGCTGGTGTTCGAAGACAGCGTTGCCCGTATGTCGCCAGATGAGGCCCGCCCGCTGGTCTATGATTTCGAATTGTTGGACACGCCGGGTGACGGCGCGTTCGAAAACCGCTCTTTGCTGGATCTGTGTTTTGTGGTCTTTGACACGGAAACAACCGGTTTGCTGCCGCACAAGGATGAGATCGTTCAGATCGGCGCGGTCCGCGTTGTGAAAGGCAAGATCGTTGCGGGCGAGCATCTGGACATGCTTGTTGATCCGGGCATTCCGATCCCTGCTGCCTCGACCCGCGTGCACAAGATCAGTGATCGCATGGTTCAGGGCGCGCCGGATATCGTCAAAGCCGGGCGTGTGTTTCACCAATTCTCACGCGATGCGGTGATCGTAGCCCATAACGCCCCGTTCGACATGGCGTTCCTGCGTCGCCATGCCAAGCGTATGGAAGTCGAATGGGATCATCCGATACTCGACACTGTGCTGTTGTCGGCTGTTTTGTTCGGCGCGAGCGATACACATACACTGGACGCGCTGTGTGAGCGGCTAGACATCACTATCCCCGAGGCGCTGCGTCATACGGCATTGGGCGACGCGGTGGCAACAGCCGAGGCGCTGGTCAAGATGCTGCCCATCCTGCAAGCGCGCGGGCTGAACACCTTTGGCGAAGTCATCGTCCAGACCCGCAAACACGGACGTCTTCTGGAAGACCTGAATTAACTCCGAAAATTGCAATAGCCGTTCAGCTTTTCGTGGACAATCCGGGCCACGCATGGCACCTGATGCGCGGCCAAGGAACACGCGCGCGATATGACGGAAAAGATTTTCACACCAACCCCGGATCAAAGCCACGCCTTTCGTGAGGCTCTGGGATGTTTCGGAACGGGTGTCACCGTGATCACTGCGCAAACCGAAGACGGCCCACGTGCAATCACCGTAAACTCGTTTGCGTCGGTGTCCCTGGACCCGCCGCTGGTGCTGTGGTGCCTGGCCAGAGAGTCAAACCGCTTCGATACGTTCAGCACCTGCACGCATTACTCGATCCACGTCATGGCTCAGGATCAACAGGATCAAGCGCTAAGATTTGCACGCGACGGTGTGGATTTCACCCATGCCGAGTGGACGACAGACGAGGCTGATCGCCCGCAGCTGGCCAATTGTCTGGCTCGGTTTGACTGCCGTTTGCACGCCCGGCACGAGGCCGGAGATCATCTGATCATTGTCGGTCATGTGGATCAGGTCATGTACCGCACTGGCAAGGGTCTGATCTTCAAGCGCGGTCAGTTCGGCGGGTTTGTCGACCCTTTCTAGTCGTCCAGCGCCCCATGCACCGCCAGCACCTCTAGCTGTGCGTCTTGCGGAGTGATCACACGAAAGGCTTCGTGCACTCCTGTCTCAGACAATTCTCTGGCGACGGTCAGCAGCGTGTTGGCGGCATGGTCTTCACACAGATCTGACATGTGATCAATCTCAGCCTGTGCCACGCCTAATGCGGCTTCGACCGAGGGCGCTCCATAATACTGCACGAAATGTTCTGCCAAATTGCGGGTGACCTGATCCCTTTCAGCGGCTTCGATCTGGGTTACCGCCACAAATGTCACCCGGCCAAAGGTTTCCAGCCCCAGCCAGCCATTCGCAAAAGCCTGACGCGCCTTACCTTCCAGATCCGCGCCGCTCCAGTTCGAAAACTCGAACCCGCCCGAAACGCACCATTCGCCCGTACGTGCCGGAGAATGAAACACGTTCATGTCGCTTTCATCGAAATGGATGGCGCGGGCCAGTTTCATCGTCCGTTCTCCAATAATTCCGTCAACGGGCGCAAACGGGTGTTGACCCCGTCGCGGATCAGCATTCCGAACCGCTCATCCGCTCCAAGGAATACACCGCCATCGACCCGTGGCTCACCTACCCCACGCAGCAGGCCCATCCATTCGGCATGCAGCGGCGCGTTGCCATCCTCCTGCCAGCGGTTGAGCCAGGTCAGCATATGGCGTGACCAGCTTTCGACCAGTTGCGTGGCCGACACCTCGGCGCAGCCTTCATCATAAAGGGCTGTGACATCCGGTGTCTCGCCGGGCGCGGTGCTGGTTTGCATCAATGCGAGCTCCCAGCCGACAATCAGCCAATCCGGTTCTTCTTCCGCGTTTTCCCCGGATGCCGAAACGCGGAACACACCGCATTTCGCGCCATTCACACAGATCACACCGTCCCATTCCAGATGCACCGCCACTTCAGGCGGGGCCAGAGCGCCCAGCGCATTCTGAAACCCAACAGCACAAAGCGGCAGCATCGCCATCGCGTCCCGCAGTGGCACCTCGGGCGCAAATACGATCGCGACACGCAGGTAATCGGCCTGAATGTTATAAACAACCGCCCCCGCATCGCAGCCCAAAGCCGCCATAGCCTGGGCCCGTTCAAACGGGTCTTCCCCACCCTGAACCGGGTGACCCGTCAACAAAGGGGGAAAGACCGGTTGGCTCATGCGGTGCCTTTGGTGATCATGTCGCGGGCGATCTTGCGGAAAGCCTCGGCCTGAGGACTGTCTGGCTTGCTGACCACAATTGGCGCGCCCCCGTCTGCGGCTACACGAATGTCCAGATGCAACGGGATTTCACCCAGCAGCGGCACGCCCGTCGCCTCGGCCTCAGACTTGACACCACCATGACCGAAAACATGTTCTTCGTGCCCACAGTTCGAACAGATATGCGTGGACATGTTTTCGATCATCCCAACGATAGGCGTCTTGAGCTGATTGAACATGTCGATTCCCTTGCGGGCATCAATCAGCGCCACGTCCTGCGGCGTCGAGACGACAATAGCGCCGTCCACCTTGAATTTCTGGCTCAGCGTCAGTTGCACGTCGCCGGTACCGGGCGGCAGGTCGACGATCAGCACGTCCAGGGCACCCCATTGCACCTGGCTCATCATCTGTTGCAGCGCCCCCATCAGCATCGGCCCGCGCCAGACAACGGCCTGCCCTTCATTGGTCATCAACCCCATCGACATCATGGTGACGCCGTGGTTGCGCAGCGGCAGGATAGTCTTGCCATCGGGGCTGGCCGGACGGCCCGAGACACCCAACATCCGAGGCTGCGACGGCCCGTAAACATCCGCGTCCAGCAGACCCACGCGCCGCCCTTCTGCGGCCAGCGCACAGGCCAGATTGGCCGACACGGTGGATTTGCCCACACCCCCCTTGCCAGACGCAACCGCGATGATCCGGTCGACACCGGGAACGGCCTGCGGTCCAGTTTGCGAGGGCTTGGGTTTCGGCTTCAGATCCGGCGGCGCCTTGTCGGAATGAGCAGTCATCAGGGCCGATACATTTACGACGCCCTCAACCATCTGTGCGGCCTTTTCAGCTGTTGCGCGCACAGGTTCCATCTTTTCGGCATGTTTCGGGTCGATCTCAAGGACAAAGCGAACCGAATCGCCCTCGACATTCAGCGCGCGCACGATGCCCGCGCTGACAATGTCCTGACCTGAAACCGGATCGGTGATCTTTTTCAGGTTCGCCAGAACCGCGTCACGAACACTCATGCTGTTCTCTCCTTGGTATGCCCCGCCGACAGGGGCGTGCGTGTCGACATGTATTGGTCGCCGCTCATTGCATGTGTCTCCGTCTCTTTCTGTTCATTTGACGCGTAACAGCCTTCATAGTTAGGCTAAACCATGCGCCTTGTCTTGTTGTGCCTGAGCCTGACGCTCACCGCCACCCCCTCCTTGTCGCAGGAGGCGATTGGCCTTGCGGCTCCGGCAGAGGTTAAAGACTCCGGTCTGTTGCAACATATCCTTCCTCGCTTCTCTCTCAAGACCGGGATACGCGTTGTCGCAGATGATGCCGGTGCCATGGTGCTGGAAACCGCGCCGCCCGGTGATCCTGTCTTTGCCCGTGGTGGAGTGGTCTATCACCTGCGGATCGAAGGTGATAATCGTCAAATCCGGTTTCGCGACTGGCTGCAATCAGATATCGGCAAGCGCACTGTCGAAGGTTTTCTTCCTGCGGTGGGTGAACCGTTCAGCACCGGCTTTGATCCCACATTCACCCAGTCGGACGATACCCTGGATGGCAACACCGTGCTGGGCGAAGAACTATCTATGACCCATTGTGGTCGATGTCATGTGATTGGCCCCCGAAACCGGATGAGCGGGCTTGGCTCAACCCCCTCTTTCGCGGTTCTGCGCGCGATGCCGGATTGGTCGGAACGGTTCGAGGCGTTCTTTGCCCTCAATCCCCACCCCGCATTCACGCAGATCGACGGGTTGACACCCCCCTTTGATCCCGAGCGACCATCCCCAATTCACCCGGTCAAGATGACGTTGGACGATCTTGAAGCCATCCTGGCATTTGTTTCGCGCATTGACGCCGCAGATCTGGGCTCGCCGCTAAAGCTTCAGTGATCCTTTCTATCCGAATAGTAATCCTCGGTGGTAACGACCCGAGGCTTTGGTTTTGACTGGAACGGATTGTCCTGCTGCTGGAAATGAGCATTCACCCGGCAATTGTCACACATCTGGATCATCCGCGCCTGTTCCGTTGAGGCAAACATCGGGTGCGTGCCCGAAAGCTTTTCCATGATCCGTTCAACGGTTGATTTCACCCCAAACAAAGCCCCGCATTCGACGCAGGCAAATGGTTCCTCCTCGTTCAGGACCTGCTGAGACAAGGCAGCATCGCTCAGGTCCATTTGTGGTACCAAGGTGATCGCATCTTCGGGGCAGATCGTCTTGCACATTCCGCATTGCAGGCACGCATCCTGCTGAAAGTTCAGCTGGGGCTTGTCAGGCTTATCCATCAAAGCCCCGGACGGGCACAGCGACACGCAACTTAGACAGAGCGTGCAACTGTCTGTATTCACAGCAACGGCACCGTAAGGCGCACCTTCAGGCAATGGCAGCGGGGCTTTGGCCTGCGGGTTCAGGGCCTGTGCTGCCAGCCGCGCGATTTGTCGGCGGTTGCCAAGTGGCAAGACCGGATTTGCCAACGGTTCGGGGACATTTTGCGCATACAGCAAGTCTGCCATCGCATCAGGGTCCACCTCCTCGATCAGCCCGATCGCATCCGAACTGGTTATGGCACGTGCCAGTTCAATTTCGCGATCCAGCGCATCCCGTTCGGTCTTCGGGGCCAGCAACACATCCACACGCGCAAATCCATGTGCCAGCGCGGCCAGCATTTCCGAATGGCCGAACCCGGATATCACTTTCAATTCCAGCGGGATAACATCCGCAGGCAATCCCCGGCCGAACCTTGCTGTAAGCCTTATCATTTCGGCACCGTAGGCGTCGTGCACAAGCAACCGGGGTGCGATTCCGCCTGCCCTTCGGTACGTGCGTTCCAGAATATGCATCCGTGACAGCAAGGCCGAAACAGGTGGATCTTCATAGGTTATCGCCGATGACGGGCAGACCGCCGCGCATTCGCCACACCCGGCGCAGACCATCGGATCAATCGCCACATGCTCGCCCGAGGGTGTGATTGCACCGGTTGGGCAGATATCCAGACAGTTTGAGCATCCGACCTGTTCCGCCCGCGAATGGGCGCAAAGTGTTTCCTCCAGTCGCACGTACAGAGGTTTTTCGAATGTTCCGACCAGTTGGGCGGCGTCAAAAGCCAGACGTTCTACAGAAACCGCATCCTTGGGATCAGCCCGCAAATACCCTTCGCGCTTGGCCGGAGCCTGCACAAAGGGCGTGCCCCCCGTCAGGTCAACAATGATATCGCAGGCCGATTGCGCCCCATCTCTTGGTTCCGTCCAATTGAAAGCACCCCTGCCTGCGGGAACCACTTGCTGCACATTGTCCAGACGCAAAGAAAACCCACCCAGAGCACCCGAAACAGACCGCAATTGTCCCCGAATGACATCGAAGGCCCGAGAGTCTGGCTCAGCCTGATCCGTGACCAGAACGGTTACCGCCAGTGTTCGGGCCAACCTTTCCGCCAGTCCAAAGGCAACGGTACCAGGACCAATGATAAAACACGTGCCTTCGCTGATAACATCAACGCTGGGCGTCACCGGTTGCGGCAGGAACGCTTCGGCAGCTAAGGCAGCCATTTTGGCCGTCGCATCCGCGCCCTGATCGGACCAACCGGCGCGATCCCGCAGGTCGACAAAGCCGGGAATTTCGACATTCATATCTTCGGCAAGCGACCGGAACACCTCTTGTTCCTGCAGACAGGCGATGACGGTATCGCCCTCTTGCATCAAGGATGCAGCAGATTGCAGTTCTTTTGTGCAAAGCGCGGTATGCACCTTTGAACAGGTAATCCCGCAGGCGCTTTCGATCCTGTCCGGATCCAGCGCCTGAGTTCCCGCGCAATCGCAGAGCAAAAGTTTCGTGCCCATGTCCCCTCCCTCGGGAAGCAGTCCCGATCCTTTGCACTTTAGGCTGCATTCCCGCCTTTGCACTTTAGGCTGCATTCCCGATGAAGCAACTTCAACCCTGCGAAGTGCACAGCGCGCCCGGCAGAGTTTCGCGGCAAAATCCCATAAAACAAAAGCCTTCTCAGGCTTTGATCACGAAGACGCTACCGGGAATACGACCAAAGTATTAAAGCGCAGGCTTGGCACGTGGCTATTTTGTGTACCATAGTGGACATGGAAAGGCAGGGGAGAGCCTTTCGGGGAGGATCCAGTGGCCAAGGCCGCAAGCCAGATCGACATGCCGGTTGGCGTCATTGTGCGCAAAACACCCGGGGTCACACGTTGGGCCCGCTGGAACTGGCGCGCGGTCGCCGTGTTGCCCGGTGCAGGGCCAGCCGATTGGCAGGAACTGCGCCGCGAAGGCGAGGCGGTCGAATACCACGCTGCCACCCTTCCCCTGACCCTCTGGGCGGACGAGACTGAAGCCTACCTGGTCAACCTGTCGGACGGGCAACCCTCGATCTATCTTGTACTGCGGAATGAGCTGAAGGGCGACACGCCCCTGAATGCAGTTCTGATCACCGCTTCTCCGTTCCAGGGGCAGGATTACGCGGACACCGGCGAAGAGATTGTCGAGAAAATCCCAATGACCGAAGGGTTGATCGCCTGGGTACGGGATTTCACCCTGAAACATCACCAGCACGAAGTGTTCGTCAAGCGCCGTCGCGACAGAAAGCGAACCGATTTGGTGGAGGATGGTAAGGGCGACGCGCGTATCCGGCAGGCATCGGATGTTTTCCGCGCCCCGAGACGGGTGCTGCAATGACAGAGCGGCGTGATTTCTGGTCGCGCCGAAAGGCTGCCGTTCAGGCCGAAGCTGAAGCCGAGGCGCTGGCCCTTGAAGAACAAGTGATCGCAGCCCATCACGCTGAACTTGAAGAAAAGAGTGACGTTGAGATTTTGGCCGAATTCAACCTTCCCGATCCCGATACCCTCGGACCCTGCGATGATGTTTCGGGCTTTATGTCCAAGGCAGTGCCTGATCGCCTTCGGCGCCGCGCCCTGCGGCGGTTGTGGCGGCTGAACCCTGTTCTGGCAAATGTCGACGGGCTGGTCGATTACGGCGAGGACTATACCGATGCGGCCTGCGTGATCGAAAACATCCAAACCGCCTATCAAGTTGGAAAAGGCATGCTGGCGCATGTCGAAGCGCTGGCCGCCGACGCGCAAGAAACGGAAGAAAACGAAATCGAAACTGATACGCTCTCTGAACCAGAGGTCGTGCCAGTTGACCCCGATCCCGTGCCACAGCCGGTTTCAGTGGTTCAGGTGGAAGAGCCGGAAGAAGTCGACCGTCCCCCGTCTCCACGTCGAATGACATTTGAATTTGAAGGATGACCGAATGACCGCAAGTGACGCGCACACTCTGGATGTTTCAGCCGAGGATCGCCTGCGCGCGGATTTCTATAACTTTCTGGGTCTGTTACTGGCAGGTCCTCCGGACCAGATGTTGCTGAACCAAATGGCTGGTCTGGTCGGAGATGACACGGATCTCGGCAAGGCCATTCAATCCATGGCGCGGGTTGCCAAGGTCACCAAGCCAGCCGCTGCCGAACGGGAATTCAATGCGTTATTCATCGGATTGGGCCGGGGTGAGTTGCTGCCTTACGCCAGTTTCTACCTGACGGGCTTCCTGAACGAGAAACCCTTGGCTCAGCTGCGCAATGACATGGCGGTTCGCGGGATCACACGTGCCCAAAACGTGTTCGAGCCCGAAGATAACATCGCCTCATTGATGGAGATGATGGCCGGAATGATCGTCGGGCGTTTTGGCAGCCCGGCATCCCTGGATGACCAAAAGGCATTCTGGAGCAAGCATATCGGCCCCTGGGCCACGCATTTCTATTCGGATTTGGAAGCAGCCGAGAACTCGGTTCTTTATGCATCCGTCGGCACTGCCGGTCGGGTGTTCATGGAGATCGAGCGCGAAGCGTTCCGGATGACGGCGGGGTAACCCGCACATCGCCGGTGTCCTATGGGCGCCAAACCGCAATTGGGAAAGGAGGTTCCCATGAGCAAGACCAAGGAAGAAGGCGCCACCCGCCGTGACTTCCTCAAACTGGCCGGAACCGCAGCACCCGCTGCCGTTGCCGCCGCCAGCCTGACCGGGAAGGCCGAAGCCGCCGCGCTGCCGACCGACGAAACCCGCATTCAGGATACTGCGCATACACGCGCATACATCGAGAGCACCCGGTTCTAGGACTGGACGCTCTCACACCGACAGACGGTTGCGATTGGCCCTGACGTCGGTTTCAGCAGTACCAAGCCAGCCGTGGCTTACACGGCGCGCAAGGGAGGAAAGACATGCTTAGGAAAAAGACCAACGGGGTTGCGAGACGCCCCCAGCGGACAAGTATCCTGTCCCAGGTCGGCGAGAAAACCGTCGATCGCCGCGCATTCCTGCGTGGCTCGGGCCTGACGATCGGCGGCCTTGCCGCGATCAGCGCCACAGGTGGAACCGTGACGCCAGCCAGTGCCCAGACGGCGGCCAAACAGGCCGTTGAAAACATCAAATCCGTATGCACCCACTGTTCGGTCGGCTGTACTGTCGTTGCCGAAGTGCAGAACGGTGTCTGGGTCGGGCAGGAACCCGGCTGGGATAGCCCGTTCAACCTGGGTGCACACTGTGCCAAGGGAGCCTCGGTTCGCGAGCACGCCCATGGTGAACGCCGACTGAAATATCCGATGAAAAAGGAAGGCGGCGAGTGGAAGCGCATTAGCTGGGAAGAGGCGATCAACGAGATCGGCGATGGCATGATGTCGATCCGCGAAGAATCCGGGCCCGACAGCGTGTATTGGCTGGGCTCTGCAAAGCACAATAACGAACAGGCCTATCTGTTCCGCAAATTCGCCGCCTACTGGGGCACGAACAACGTGGACCATCAGGCCCGTATCTGCCACTCGACCACGGTTGCGGGTGTTGCGAATACATGGGGCTACGGCGCCATGACCAATTCGTATAACGACATCCACAACTCGCGCGCCATCTTCATCATCGGCGGCAACCCGGCTGAGGCGCACCCTGTCTCTCTGCTGCACGTTCTGCGCGCGAAAGAGCAGAATAACGCACCGCTGATCGTCTGCGACCCGCGATTTACGCGCACCGCGGCCCATGCGGATGAATATGTCCGTTTCCGCCCGGGCACAGACGTTGCGCTGATCTGGGGCATCCTGTGGCACATCTTCGACAACGGATGGGAGGATAAAGAATTCATCCGCACCCGGGTCTGGGGCATGGACCAGATTCAGGATGAGGTGGCCAAATGGACGCCTGAAGAAACAGAACGCGTCACCGGCGTGCCTGGCTCGCAACTGAAACGTGTTGCCCGAACCATGGCCAACAACCGCCCCGGCACGGTCATCTGGTGCATGGGCGGCACACAGCACACCAACGGCAACAACAACACCCGCGCCTATTGCGTGCTTCAGCTTGCGCTGGGCAATATGGGTACCTCGGGTGGTGGCACCAATATCTTCCGCGGCCACGACAACGTGCAGGGCGCGACAGACCTTGGTGTATTGTCCCATACCCTGCCCGGCTATTACGGCCTGTCCGCGGGCGCATGGGGCCACTGGAGCCGCGTCTGGGGTGAAGACCTGGATTGGCTGAAGGGCCAGTTCGCCACGATCAAGGGCAAAGACGGCAAGGACAAACCGCTGATGAATGAAAGCGGTATCCCGGTATCCCGCTGGATCGACGGTGTTCTGGAAGACCCTGCGAACATGGATCAGGACAACAATGTCCGTGCCATGGTTCTGTGGGGTCACGCGCCGAACTCGCAAACGCGGGGTCCGGAAATGAAAACGGCAATGGAAAAGCTGGACATGCTGGTCGTGGTCGACCCGTATCCCACCGTTTCCGCTGTTCTGCATGACCGTACCGATGGCGTCTATCTTTTGCCCGCCTGTACGCAGTTCGAAACCCGAGGTTCGGTCACCGCGTCAAACCGCTCGTTGCAGTGGCGTGACAAGGTCGTAGAACCGCTGTTCGAAAGCCTGCCGGACGAGGTCATCATGGCCAAGTTCGCCAATAAGTTCGGTTGGGCGGATCGCCTGTTCCGCAATATCGAGATGGAAGACCCCGAGACCCCGAATGTTGAAAGCATCACGCGTGAGTTCAACTCGGGCCTCTGGACCATCGGCTATACCGGGCAGTCGCCGGAACGTCTGAAAAGCCATATGGCCAATCAGCACACGTTCGACAGAACCACGCTGCAGGCCATTGGTGGACCAAACGACGGCGAATACTATGGTCTGCCGTGGCCCTGCTGGGGAACCGCTGAGATGGGTCATACGGGGACACCGAACCTCTATGACATGTCCAAACCGGTGGCCGAAGGTGGCCTGACCTTCCGCGCCCGGTTCGGTGTGGAACGCGATGGCGACAACCTGCTGGCCGAAGGGGTCTATAGCGTTGGATCAGAAATTCAGGACGGATACCCTGAATTCACGATGCAGATGCTGATGGATCTTGGCTGGGACGGTGACCTGACGGCTGAAGAACGCGCTGCAATCGATGCCGTTGCAGGCCCCGAGACCAATTGGAAAACCGACCTTTCAGGTGGTATCCAGCGGGTGGCGATCAAGCATGGCTGCGCGCCCTTCGGGAACGCCAAGGCCCGCGCGGTCGTCTGGACCTTCCCGGATCCGATCCCACTGCATCGCGAGCCGCTTTATACGAACCGGCGTGATCTGGTGGCGGACTATCCGACCTACGAGGATCGGCACTCCTATCGCCTGCCCACCCTCTATGCTTCGATCCAAAAGAACGATTTTTCAAAGGATTACCCGATAATCCTGACGTCTGGTCGTCTGGTCGAATATGAAGGCGGTGGTGACGAAAGCCGGTCTAACCCATGGCTTGCTGAACTTCAGCAGGATATGTTCGTCGAGATCAACCCGCGCGATGCCAACAACCTTGGCATTCGGGACGGACAACAGGTCTGGGTCGAAGGTCCGGAAGGCGGCAAGGTCAAGGTGATGGCGATGCTGACCAATCGGGTTGGTGCCGGTGTCGCCTTCATGCCTTTCCACTTTGGCGGCCATTTCCAGGGCGAGGATCTGCGGCACAAATACCCCGCCGGTGCTGACCCCTATGTTCTGGGCGAAAGTTCCAACACCGCCCAGACCTATGGCTATGATTCAGTGACCCAGATGCAGGAGACCAAGTGTACTCTCTGCAAGATCTCGGCAGCGTAAGGAGGACGATTAATGGCTAGAGCAAAGTTTCTCTGCGACGCTGAACGCTGCATCGAATGCAACGCCTGCGTAACCGCGTGCAAGAACGAGCATGAGGTACCTTGGGGTATCAACCGCCGCAGGGTGGTGACGATCAATGACGGCAACCCGGGCGAACGCTCGATCTCGGTGGCCTGTATGCATTGTTCGGACGCACCCTGCATGGCGGTGTGCCCGGTCGACTGCTTCTATCAGAACGAAGAAGGTGTTGTCCTGCACTCCAAGGACCTGTGCATCGGTTGCGGTTATTGCTTTTACGCGTGCCCGTTTGGCGCGCCGCAATACCCGCAGGCGGGCAATTTCGGTTCACGCGGCAAGATGGACAAATGCACGTTCTGTGCCGGTGGTCCCGAAGAAAACCACTCGACCGCAGAGTTCGCCAAATATGGTCGCAACCGGATCGCCGAGGGCAAACTGCCCATCTGCGCCGAAATGTGCTCCACCAAGGCCCTGCTTGCCGGTGACGGCGACGTGGTGTCGGCTGTTTACCGTGAACGCGTCGTGGCGCGCGGTTTCGGCTCGGGCGCCTGGGGCTGGGGTACTGCCTACGACCAGAAAGACGGCTAAGCCGCTGTCTGCACAAAGCAATGGACAACCCGCTCAGCGCGGGTTGTCCGATCTTGGAATTTGACCGAGGTTCAGATGCTCCGCTTTCTCATCGCTTTTCTGTTCACCCTTGGGCTTACCTTTTCGGGTGCCGCCCAAACGACCGATGACAGCACCGCCATACCTGAAAGGGCGGGAACCGGCGGAGCGACGACCCTCGAAGACATCCTCGCCCGGCAACGTGGTGAGAAGGTGGATAACGCTTATCGCTCCGGCAATACCGGCCAGAGCAATGTCGAGGGTCTGATGGGGCAGCTTGGCACCCGTGGTGTTGCATCGAACAGCGATGTGTACCGTGCGTTGCGCTATGGCTCGGCCGATGTGACCGTGTCGTCAAACGGCCCCGCTGCTAGCGTGTTGATACAGGATGGTGGCATGTGGTGGCTGAATTTCCGCACCGGGCCGCTGCGCGAATATGGCACTTACATCATCGCCGGGATGTTGGGCATCATTTTGCTGTTCTTCCTGATCCGTGGGAAAATCCGCATCGATGGAGAGAAAACGGGCCGCACAGTCACCCGTTTCAACGGGATTGAACGTTTTGGCCATTGGCTGTTTGCTGGATCGTTCCTGATCCTCGGCATTACTGGTTTGCTCACGCTCTATGGCCGCGACTTCCTGATCCCGGTCTTCGGCAAGGAAGGTTTCGCCACCATCGCACAAGGCTGCAAGTGGCTGCATAACAATCTGGCCTGGGCCTTTATGCTGGGTCTGATCATCGTCACGGTGAACTGGATTGCTCATAACATCCCCAACCGCACTGACCTGAAATGGCTGGCCGCTGGCGGGGGCCTGTTCACCAAGGGCAACCACCCGCCCGCCCGGAAATTCAATGCGGGGCAGAAGATCATCTTCTGGGCCTGCATCCTGCTGGGCGTGTCAATCAGTCTGTCCGGCTTGTCACTGCTGTTTCCGTTCGAGTTGCCTCTGTTCGCCAAGACCTTCTCGGTCGCAAACGCCACGGGCGTTCCGCAGGCGCTGGGTCTGACCTTGCCGGTGCAGATGTCACCGCAGGAAGAGATGCAATTCGCCCAAGTCTGGCATGTCATGATTGCCTATGTGTTCATCGCGATCATCGTTGCGCATATCTATCTCGGCTCGGTCGGTATGGAGGGCGCATTTGACGCCATGGGAACCGGCGAGGTCGAGGAACAATGGGCGCGCGAGCATCACTCGCTCTGGCTGGAAGAGGTGCAGGAAAAAGAGGCTGGCAAAGCAGCCGCCTCACCCGCTGAATAGATGCGTGGGCTGGTTATGGCGCTGGCGCTGGTGCCCCTGCCTGCCGTGGCAGAGTTCTTTACACTGAAAGGGCATGGCGGCCCCATTATGGGCATTGCCACCGCTCCAGACGGTCGCATCGCAACAGCCAGTTTCGACAACTCTGTGGGTCTTTGGACCGGGCAAAAGCCAGATTGGTTCGAAGGGCACGAAGCTGCGGTGAACGCAGTCGCGTTCAACGGCTCCGCTTTCTATTCTGCTGGGGACGATTTCACCCTGCGCAAATGGCCCAGCGGTGAAGTCATTGGCCGACACAAGGGCAAGATTGTCGGCCTTGCCACGTCAGAAACCCTTATTGCCACGGCCAGCTGGGATGGAACAATCGGCCTGTGGTCTGTCGATGGCACAGAACCCGCGCGGCTTGGACCGACTGGCAGTGGCGTAAACGCGGTCGCATTCTCACCTGACGGCACGCAGCTTTATTCGGCGGGCGTCGACGGCGCTTTGCGGCTATGGGATGTATCCAGCAGGCAGGAAACAAGGCGTCTGGTCGAGCACGGGTTCGGCATCAATGAACTGGCCCTGAATGCACAGGATAACTGGATCGCCTATGGTGCGGTTGACGGTGTTACGCGTATCCTTGACCTTGCCACCGGGGGAGAGCGCGACTTCACACTGGACCGCCGCCCGATCCTTGCCCTTGCACTCAGCCCGGATCGGAGACTCTTGGCCGTAGGCGATGGCGAAGGGTATATTATGGTCATCGACACCGTCGATTGGCGCATTGCACAGGATTTTCGCGCCATGTTGCGCGGTCCGGTCTGGGCTTTGGCATTTTCCGCAGACGGTAAAAGCATCCATGCGGGCGGACTTGACGAGGCGATGTACAGCTGGCCTGTGGACGCGTTGTCCGGCCAACACCAGATGACCTCGGCAGAACCGAGTTTCCTGAAAAATCCTGATGAGATGGACAACGGAGAACGCCAGTTTGCGCGCAAATGTTCGATCTGTCACAGCCTGTCCTCCGATAATGCACGACGTGCAGGCCCCACCCTGCACGGTGTATTTGGACGTCCGGCCGGCACAGTTCGCGGATATTTGTACTCGGATACATTGCAAGGCTCTGATATCATTTGGAATGACGAAACGATAAATGCCCTTTTCGACGAAGGGCCAGACCACTACATTCCGGGGTCGAAAATGCCAATGCAGCGGATTGCCAAAGCACAGGATCGCCAGGATCTTATCGCTTTTCTGCGTCGCGCAACAACTGACCGGAACTGAACCGGAGGAGCCCATGAAAGCCTTTCTCGCCGCCGTCGCCGCGATGGTCGTTATTGCAGGCGCAGCCCCGTTTGTGCTGGAACAAATCGGATTCAGTACCGCTGACACAACATCCGGCACCGCCGTGCGCCTCGACTGAATGCAGCAATATCTGACCACCCGTGAACTGGCCGATCTGCTGCGCATTGGCGAGCGGAAGGCCTATGACCTTGCCTCGTCAGGCGAAATACCGTGCGTGCGCGCCATGGGTAAGCTGTTGTTTCCGCGGGCCGAGATCATTGCCTGGCTCAACGCGTCGCGATCCGGTCCTCAGGTCGCCGAACCGCCCCTGCCCCCGATCATAGCGGGCAGCCACGATCCCTTGCTGGACTGGGCGTTACGTGAAAGTGGATCGGGGCTGGCCACCTATTACGACGGTTCTTTTGACGGGCTGATCAGGCTCAGCAAACGCAGCGCGCAGGCCGCTGTGCTGCACATCCACGAAAATGGCGGATTCAACAAAGAATCCCTGCTTGACACTTTGGGGGAAGCCCCGGTGATCCTGTTTGAAATCGCCCGACGTGAGCGTGGATTGCTTCTTGCCCCGGGAATATCCGACATCAATTCTTTTGACGACCTCAAGTCTCGCACCGTCATGCTACGTCAGGACAGTGCGGCAAGCCAGCGCCTGTTTGACTCCCAACTTGATGCCCACGGCCTGAGCCGGGATGATCTGGACATTCTACCAGGCTGCGCACGCACAGAAGAAGAGCTGGCCATCGCCCTGCATGACCGGAAGGCCGAGGCCGGTTTTGGGCTTGGCGCCCTAGCCGGTCTCTACAACTTGGGTTTTGTCCCCACTCATTCCGAGCGGCTGGACCTCGCGATCTGGCGCCGGGCCTTCTTCGATCCGCCAATACAGAAACTGCTAACCCTGTTGCGCTCGGGTCAATTCGCCCAGCGGGCAAGCGAATTTGGCGGCTATGACCTGTCTGGTATTGGCACGATCCACCACAATGGGGCCAGCGGGTGAGCTTCCACCCGCGCCTTCATCTTTTCAAAAATACTCGCCCCGCAGGGGCTGGCCGCAGGCCAGCTTATTGCGCATTGGGGAAAAACACCTGCTGACCGTCCAGTCGGAAAGAGGCGATCGCCTCCTGCCCGTCCGGCCCGGTCAACCAATCGATGAACCGCTGTCCAGAGGCAGCGCGCACATGGGGATGCTTTTCGGGATTTACGAGGATCACACCATATTGGTTGAACAGACGCGGATCACCTTCGACCAGTATCTCAAGATTGCCTCTGTTACCAAAGGATAGCCACGTCGCCCGATCTGTCAGAGTATACGCGTTCATGCCGCTGGCCACATTCAGCGTTGCCCCCATACCCGACCCGGTTTCCCGATACCAACTTCCGGATGCGCCGGTTGGATCCAGCCCCGCGGCAGACCAATGCCGCAGCTCGGCCTTATGCGTTCCACTGTCATCTCCGCGCGATGCAAACGGGGCTTCAGCGCTTGCGATCGCAGCAAGAGCGTTCAAAATTTCGGCACCACCGCGAATTCCGGCAGGATCTGCCTTGGGGCCCACCAATACAAAATCGTTATACATCAGGTCCCTCCGCTCCACGCCATATCCATCAGCGACGAATTTCTCTTCGGCGGATTTGGCGTGAACCAGCAGGACGTCACCGTCACCGTTCACTGCGTTGCTAATTGCCTGACCTGTTCCTACGGCCACGACGCGCACGTCAATGCCCGAATCGGCCTCGAACCACGGCAGAATATAGTCCAACAGCCCCGAGTTCTGGGTGGATGTCGTAGATTGAACGACAATGAACGGAGTCTCTGCCCTGGCCGCACTTGCCGACAGACCAAGGGCTATCACTGCTGCCCGAAATATTGCGCGGAACATCATACTCTCCGTTTTATCTTTTAAGTAACCAATCCACCCGCGAGGTAGCGGCGCGATGCTTCGCTTACCGGGGTATCCAAAACCTGTTTTGCGGGACCGTGTTCAACCACAAGACCGCCCTGCATCATGACCACATCCGAGGCCAAACGACGGGCCTGACCAATATCATGTGTCACCATCACGATCCGTACACCCCGCGCAGAGGCGCGCAGAACCATACGTTCGATCATCTGTGTCGCGCCGGGATCAAGGGCGCTGGTCGGTTCGTCCAGAAACAGTGTTTCGGGCTCCAGCGCCAAGGCACGCAAAATGGCCAGCCTCTGGGCCTCGCCGCCCGACAGTGATCGGGCAGATTGCCGGGCCTTACCATCCAGCCCGCCTTCGGCCAGCAACTCGGTGATACGTGCCTTTCTTGCTGTTCGCTCAATGCCCTGTCGTTTGAGGACAAAGCCCAGGTTTGCAGCAACAGACCGTCGCAACAGAACCGGTCTCTGAAACACCATGGCTTGGCGCGCTTTCTGCGCGGCGCCCAGAGGGTTTCCATCCTGCACCACCCGCCCGCGATCCGGCGAGATCAGGCCATGCAAACACCGCAGCAACAGGCTTTTGCCCGCACCGTTGGGGCCAAGAAGCAACGTCGGCCCCAGACCATCCATAACCAATGAAGGAACATCCAGCAAAACCTTGCCGTTGCTGCGAATTTGCAAGTTTTCAACTGTCAGACAGTTCGACATGTCACAGGTCACGTCACGCATGGCGCAACCCCTCCTGTTCGGCCCGCAAACTGACCGCGCTGACCATCGCGTTTACGGCAATTGCAATTCCGATCAGGATCGCCCCCAGCGCCAGTGCCAGAGACAGATTTCCCTTCGACGTTTCAAGCGCAATGGTTGTCGTCATCACGCGGGTCACATGATTGATGTTTCCGCCAACGATGATAACCGCGCCCACCTCGGCGATGGCGCGTCCAAAACCTGCAAGCAAAGCCGTGACAAGTGCCAGTCGCGCATCCCACAACAAAACCGGCACCGAGGCCAGCCGTGACACACCCAAGGAGCGCAGCTGCTCGGAATATTCCTCAGCCAGCATCTCAACAACCTGTCGCGTCAAAGCCGCGACAATGGGGGTGACCAAAACGACCTGCGCAATGATCATGGCGGTCGGAGTGTACAAAAGCTCAAGCACCCCAAGGGGACCGGAACGGGACAGCGTCAGATAGACCAGCAGGCCCACGACAACCGGTGGAAACCCCATCAGTGCATTCATCAGGACGATCAGCATCCGGCGGCCGGGGAACCGGGCGACGGCCAACGCAGCCCCCACGGGCATTCCGATCAGAGCAGAAACCAGCACCGCAAACACGGACACTTTCAGAGACAACAACACAATTGCCCACAGCTCAGAATCTCCCCCGAGGATCAAGGCGATCGCAGCGCTGAATTCTGATGAAAATTCCTGCATTTTCTTCCTATTTATCTACGCTTCGTACAGAACGCGCTAGATTGCAGGGAAATACTACTTCATTTCGGTGCCAAGTACAGACACAATTCCGACATCCCGAATACGAAACGCGGCCCCGATTGGGACCGCGTTTTTTTTCACTCAGATGAACCGTTGGCGTCAGTTCAGAGCAGCGTCCGTTATCTGGTGCGTCCAGGCCCCTTCGGGTTCCTTGGTGATCGCCGGATTTTCCGCAGATACGGCCGACAACAGCGTTTTCACTGTCTGTTCGTAGTCCGCTGGATCTAGCGCACCGTCGGATCCTTCGATCAGTTTCGCTACCTCGCCCATCATATAAACCTGATGGTCCAGCTCCTGCGCGCCGGTCTCGTCAAACTCCAGAACGATTTCAGCGGCCTCTTCCTGATGTTCAGCCGCGTATTTCCAGCCTTTCATCGACGCCCGGACAAAACGCTCCATCTTGTCGACAAACGCAGGATCGTTCAGGTTTTCTTCCATAACATAAAGCCCGTCCTCCAGCATACCGAACCCCATCTGCAAATAGTTGAACGTCACCAACTCTTCCGGGGTGATACCAGCCTGAAGGATCTGGCGGTATTCATTATAAGTCATGGTCGAGATGCAATCCGCTTGCCCTTGGATCAAAGGATCTGCGGAAAACGCCTGCTTCAGAACAGTAACGCCGTTCTCATCAGCACCATCGGTCTCGATGCCTAGAGACGCCATCCAGGCGTAGAATGGGTATTCATTGCCAAAGAACCAGACCCCCATGGTGCGACCTGGGAAATCCTCAGGCGATTCAACTCCTGTGGATTTCAGGCAGTTAACTTGAAGACCGCCTGTTTTGAATGGCTGAGCAATGTTCACTAGCGGAACACCGCGCTCGCGTGCAGCCAAGCCGGCGGCCATCCACGTGGTGATAACGTCTGCACCGCCACCAGCGATCACTTGCTCCGGTGCAATATCGGGGCCGCCCGGTTTGATTGTGACATCAAGCCCCTCTTCGTCGTAGAAACCCTTTGCTTCTGCCACAAAGTAGCCAGCAAACTGCGCCTGCCCAACCCATTTCAGCTGCAACGTCACTTCGTCTGCCGCAAGCACCGTGCTGGCTGCCAAACTGAAGGCGGCAACCGCCCCGCTAAGTAGCTTGTTCATTTTCCTATCTCCTAGTTGCTTTTGATTGCCCCGTTGTCGAGGTCTGTTGAATTATTCCTTCGTTTTCATCGACGCTGCGACGGGTGCCAGAACGTCACGACCTTCTCGATACCAGCGACAAGCCCGTAAAAGGCGGTCCCGGCAAGTGCGGCTACGACGATCTCAGCCCAAACCATATCAAGCGACAGCTGGCCGACGCTGGTAGAAATCCGAAAGCCCATCCCCACGATCGGCGATCCGAAGAATTCAGCCACGATGGCGCCAATCAAAGCCAAAGTTGTTGAAATCTTCAACCCGTTGAAAATGAAAGGCATCGCCGCGGGCAGCCGCAGCTTCAGAAAGCTCTGCCAATAGCTTGCTGCATAGGTTTCCATCAAGTCACGCTGCATCGCGGTGGCCTCGCGCAGTCCGGCCACGGTGTTGACCAGCATCGGAAAGAACACCATCACAACGACCACCGCCGCTTTGGAATGCCAATCAAACCCGAACCACATGACCAGAATGGGTGCCGTCCCCACAATAGGCAAAGCCGCGACGAAATTCCCGACTGGCAATAGCCCCAAACGCAGGAAATCCCACCGATCAACAGCAATCGCTATAAGGAAGGCCGATCCACAGCCGATGACATATCCGCTGAGCGCGCCTTTCAGGATCGTCTGAACAAAGTCGGCCCAAAGAATGTCAATGCTACCTGCAAATCGCACCGCTATGGCGGAGGGTGCAGGCAGAATGACCAGCGGCACTTCAAGCCCGCGGACCACCAGCTCCCAGGCTCCGACGATGGTCAGACCAAAAATCACCGGTGCCAGGAAGCGTACCATCTGGCTGTCGGCTTGCGGGCCACTGGCCAATCGGCTGTTCAACCACCAGCCGAAGGCCCACAGCAGCAAAGCAAAGACAACCAACATCATTGCGCCATCCCCATTCGCCTCAGAACCGACCGTTCAATCAATCCCAGCAAACCGACCAGGCACGCGGCCAGAATGGCTGCTGCAAACAGCGCTGACCATATCTGCACGGTTTGACCATAGTAACTGCCTGCCAGCAACCGAGCGCCCAATCCTGCGACAGCGCCTGTCGGCAGCTCGCCCACGATTGCGCCGACCAGCGATGCCGCAATACCGATTTTCAACGAGGTGAACAGGTATGGCATCGACGCAGGCAAGCGCAGTTTCCAGAACCCCTGCGATTGGCTGGCATTATAGGTCCGCAACAGGTCAAGTTGCATCGCGTCAGGGCTGCGCAACCCTTTGACCATGCCTACAACAACCGGAAAAAAGCTCAGATACGCTGAGATGATCGCTTTGGGAATGATCCCCTGAACCCCAACCGAGTACAGGACCACGATAATCATCGGTGCCAGAGCGATAATCGGGATCGTCTGGCTCACGATAGCCCATGGCATGACTGACAAATCCATCACGCGGCTATGCACGATCCCAACGGCCAACAAGACTCCCAGCCCGGTCCCGATGACAAAGCCCAGCATCGTAGCGCTGAGTGTCACCCACCCATGAAAGATCAGCGATCTTTTCGAGTTGATTTTCTTCAGGACAGTTGTATCCCACAGTTCAGTCGCCACCTGATGAGGTGATGGCAAACGGGGCTTGCCCTGCTCCCAAGTTGCTGGAATCGCGAACGAGTTATCCAGAACCAGACCGAACTCTCCAAGATCCCGACGCGCGCTCGCGGTGGGTGGCTGAACCTCGGCTCCACCACGTTCAAGTTCGGTCAAAACCCCTTTGATGTTCATTGGAACGCAAGCGGCATACCAGAACAGAACGATCACGGCGACGACGGTGAAAACGGCGATGATCTGCTTCATGCGTGCCACTCCATACGAAAGACGGGCACTGTGTCTGGCGGTGCAGGCAGTTCTTCGGCGGTTACATCGAACCCTTCACGGCGGTAAAACCTCTGCGCCGCCTGATTGGGTTTGTGTGTTGTCAGCCAAAGGTGGGTCCGACCCTCCTTCGCCTTGTCAACGAAACACTTGCCAATTCCCTGCCCCGTCCGGCTGCAATACAACGCACCGATTTTACTCTGTGCCGGATCAACGGACATGTAGCAATCAACCGGATCACCCGCGACCCAGATCTCACGGCTGTCGAACGCATCGCGGATCAAGGCCGCCAATTCCTCCACCGGCATTTCATCAGGCATCCAGTCCGTCTGCGAGGCCCAATTGTAAATCACGCGGGCACAAGCCGGCACGTCACCTACTACGGCCCGTCTGATGGTTTCTGCCCCCGGATCAGTCGTCATAAGAATGCCCCGCCCGCAACCCGTCGCGAACACGATGGGCCACTTCGATGAATTCTGGGGTGTCACGAATGTCCAACGGTCGTTCCTTTGGCAGCGGGCTGTCGATCACATCCGTAATCCGCCCCGGCCGCGGGCTCATCACGACAATTTTGGTGCTCAGATATACGGCTTCGGGAATCGAATGTGTCACGAAACCGATGGTTTTTTCGGTTCTTGCCCAAAGCGCCAGAAGCTGCTCGTTCAGGTGGTCGCGCACAATCTCATCCAAAGCGCCGAACGGCTCATCCATCAACAAGATATCAGCATCAAAGGCCAAGGCCCGTGCGATGCTGGCGCGCTGCTGCATCCCTCCGGATAACTGCCATGGGAATTTCCCACCGAACCCTTCAAGATCAACCAGTTCCAGGACTTTTCTCACCCTTTCTTCCTGCTCGGACGCGGAATAGCCCATGATCTCAAGAGGCAACTTGACGTTCTTTGCGATGGTGCGCCAGGGATAAAGGCCCGCTGCCTGAAAGACATATCCATAGGCCCTGTTTCGCCGCGCTTCGTCCGCTGTCATTCCGTTGACAGTCAGCGACCCGCCGGTCGGTGACTCCAAGGCCGCGATACAGCGCAGGAAAGTGGTTTTCCCACAGCCCGAGGGGCCAATGAAACTAACAAATTCACCCTTGTCGATCGTCAGGTTCACGTCTTTCAACGCGTGAACAGGCCCGTCATTGGTTTGAAAGGTGAGGTCAAGCTGCCTTGCTTCGATGACGTGCTGGTTCGTGCTTTCAGTGGTCATTCTACTGCCTTGAAAAGAGTGGTGCCGGGGCCGCCCAAATAGCGGCCCAACGGATCAAACCCCCGTCGCCGGGATACCTGTCCGCTCAACTGGCCGAGGGGCGGTTAGTTCTTTCCACGCGCTCAAAGCCTTGTTGACGGTCGTATTTGCCTCGCGCGCAACGAACTCGCCATGGCCTTCCTGCGTACGGATTTCACCATCATGTACCGCAACCTGTCCACGGGTCAGCGTAAAGCGCGGCAAGCCTTTGACCTCTTTGCCCTCAAACACGTTGTAGTCGATCGAAGATTGCTGCGTACTGGCTCTGATCGTTTTCGTTTTCTCAGGATCCCATACGACGATATCTGCGTCCGCTCCAACAAGGATCGCGCCCTTTTTCGGATAGCAATTCAGTATCTTGGCGATGTTTGTTGAAGTCACCGCTACAAATTCGTTGGGCGTCAGGCGCCCGGTATTCACACCGTGTGTCCACAGCATCGGCATCCGATCCTCCAGACCGCCGGTCCCGTTAGGGATCTTGGTGAAATCCCCAACTCCAAAGCGTTTCTGTTCGGTCGTAAAGGCGCAATGGTCGGTTGCCACAACACTCAGCGATCCTGATTGCAGGCCATTCCACAGGCTGTCCTGGTGCTGCTTATTGCGGAACGGAGGGCTCATGACCCGCCGCGCGGCGTGATCCCAATCCTGATTGAAATATTCACTTTCATCCAGGGTAAGATGCTGAATCAGCGGTTCGCCCCACACTCTCTTGCCCTGCATTCGGGCCCGGCGAATGGCCTCATGAGACTCTTCGCAGGATGTATGAACAACATAAAGCGGCACGCCCGCCATATCAGCGATCATGATGGCCCGGTTGGTGGCCTCACCCTCCACCTGCGGTGGTCTGGAATAGGCATGCGCTTCGGGGCCAGAGTTCCCCTCGGCCAGCAGCTTGGCGCTCAGCTCGGCAACAACGTCACCATTCTCGGCATGCACCATTGCGATTCCGCCCAGTTCGGCCAAACGCCTGAACGAGGCGTAAAGCTCATCGTCATTCACCATCAATGCGCCTTTATAGGCCATGAAATGCTTGAACGTGTTGATGCCGCGCGTCTCGATCACGGTCTTGAGGTCGTCAAATACCTGTTCACCCCACCATGTCACTGCCATGTGGAACGAGTAGTCGCAATTCGCCCGTGTCGATTTGTTGTCCCAGCGCTTCAGGGCATCCAGCAGGCTTTCACCCGGATTGGGCAGCGCGAAATCAACAACCATCGTCGTGCCCCCCGCCAGGGCCGCCCGCGTACCGCTTTCGAAATCGTCGCTGGAATAGGTGCCCATGAACGGCATTTCCAGATGGGTATGCGGATCAATCCCACCGGGCATCACATAACAGCCGGTCGCATCCAGCTCTTTATCCCCTTTCAGACCCATCCCGATCCCGGTGATGACGCCGCCTTCGACCAATACATCCGCCTTGTAAGACAAATCCGCGGTGACAACGGTTCCGTTTTTGATAACAGTACTCATTTTGAACTCCCTGATGCGGTCTGCGCCGCTTGCTTCATCTGGCCAATAATATCCCGGGGGGGTCGCCCAATGGGCGACGGGGGCGGCACCCCCTATTCCACGATTTCGGCAGTCTCGACCACGGCATGCAGCAGGACATCTGCCCCGGCTGCCGCCCAATCCTTGCTGATCTCTTCAGCCTCATTATGGCTCAACCCATCAACACAGGGGCACATGACCATGGCGGTCGGGGCCACACGGTTGATCCAGCAGGCATCATGCCCCGCGCCCGAGATGATGTTGGTATGCGAATAGCCCAACCTTTCAGCCGCATCGCGCACGGCGGACACGCAATCGTCGTCGAATTTAACCGGATCAAAACCGCCGACTTTCTCGAATTCGATCTGCAGGCCCATTTCTTCGACAATTTCTTCCGCCGCCACCCGCAGACGGTTTTCCATGTCGGTGATCACCTCCAGCTCGGGCGAGCGGAAATCGACCGTGAAAACGACTTTTCCGGGGATCACGTTTCGCGAGTTCGGGAAAACGTCAATATGACCCGCAGCACCAACCGCATGCGGCGCATGAGACCAGGCGATTTCGTCCACTTTCTCAAGAATGCGCGCCATCGCCAGCCCGGCATTCTTGCGCATCGGCATCGGGGTCGAACCGGTATGGGCATCCTTTCCGGTCAGCGTGATCTGTGTCCAGCTCAGACCCTGACCGTGGGTAACGACGCCGATATCCTTGCCTTCAGCTTCAAGGATCGGGCCCTGTTCGATATGCAACTCAAAGAAAGCGCGCATCTTGCGCGCGCCGACTTCTTCTTCGCCGCGCCAACCGATCCGGTTCAGTTCATCCCCGAATTTCTTTCCCTCGGCATCTTCACGGTCATACGCCCAAGCCTGCGTGTGCATTCTTGCAAAGACACCGGACGACAGCATGGCAGGCGCATATCGCGTCCCTTCCTCGTTGGTCCAGTTGGTCGCCACGATGGGGTGTTTTGTCTTGATCCCGAGATCGTTGAGCGTTCGGATAACTTCCAACCCGCCCAGAACGCCCAGCACACCGTCATATTTTCCACCGGTCGGCTGCGTATCCAGATGCGATCCCACATAGACCGGCAAAGCGTCCGGATCGGTGCCCTCACGATGCGCAAACATGTTGCCCATCTGGTCCAGACCCATGGTGCATCCAGCCTCTTCACACCACTTCTGGAACAAGGCGCGGCCTTCGGCATCTTCGTCAGTCAGAGTTTGCCGGTTATTCCCCCCCGCAACACCGGGACCGATCTTAGCCATCTCCATCAGGCTGTCCCACAACCTGTCGCCATTGATCCTGAGATTCTGCGCCGGAGCTGCCATTGTCTTATTCCCTGTTTGCTTGCGATTTTGCTCGCTATTGGTGTCTTGATTTGACCAACTGGTCAAACTCACGCTATCACGGGTTCGGTATCAGTCAAGAAATTGCGCGGCAAAGCCTGAAATTTCAGTGTAATCCGTGCCTATCCGACGAAAAAAGAGACACACTGAAATCATGCCGAAAGACCGCGCACCGACTCGTATCCAGAAGAAGAACCGAGCCGCGATTCTCGAGGCCGCCCTGAATGTGTTTTCCGCACACGGGTTTCGTGGGGCGACCGTCGATCAGATTGCCGCCGAGGCGGGGTTGAGCAAACCCAATCTCCTCTACTATTTCGCGTCCAAAGAGGCGATCCACACCGAATTGCTTTCGGGCTTGCTGGAAACCTGGCTGGCACCCCTGCACGATCTGGATGAGACCGGTGATCCGATGGAGGAAATGCTGGCCTATATTCGCCGGAAACTGCAGATGAGTCAGGAGCTACCACGGGAAAGCCGCCTTTTTGCCAATGAGCTTGTGCAAGGCGCGCCCCGCATTCACGATGCTTTGTCCAATGATCTCAAACAACTGGTTGACGAAAAGGTCACCATTCTCACTAACTGGATGGATCAGGGCAAAATCACGCGGCTGCACCCTTATCATCTGATGTTTTCGATCTGGGCGCTGACGCAGCATTATGCCGATTTCGACGTTCAGGTGCGGGCTATTCTGGGTGACGAAAACCCGTTTGAGGGTGCAGAACCCTTTGTTGATACGCTGTACCGAAAACTCCTGACACCATGAATTCAGGGGCCGCGTCAGCGGCCCCTGAGGGATATTCCCTGTCTCGATCATTCCGCTGCTTTGGCCATCGGATTGTTCGGGTGCGTGGTCCAGTTCGCGTAGGTCGGCTGAACCTCTTTCCCGGTGCGCGGATCGATTTCACCCGCCGCCATCGGCACCATCGAAATACAGCCCTCGACCGGGCAGACATCAACGCAGAGGTTACAGGCGACGCATTCGTCATCCATCACCTCGAACACACGGTCATCCGACATTGAAATCGCCTGATGGCTGGTATCTTCACAGGCGGCATAGCATCGGCCGCATTTGATGCACTGGTCCTGATCGATCTTGGCTTTGGCGATGTAGTTCAGGTTCAGGTATTGCCAATCGGTGACATTGGGCACCGCGCGCCCGATCACCTCATCAATGCTGGTATACCCCTTTTCATCCATCCATTCCGACAGACCTGCAGTCAATTCATCAATGATCTTGAACCCATAGGTCATCGCAGCGGTACAGACCTGCACCGTGCCACATCCCAGCGAGATAAACTCGGCCGCATCACGCCATGTGGTGACACCCCCGATGCCCGAGATTGGCATGCCATGCGTCGCCTCGGCCCGAGCGATTTCGGACACCATCGACAGGGCGATCGGCTTCACGGCAGGGCCGCAATATCCTCCGTGGCTGCCCTTGCCATCGATCGAGGGTTCCGGGCTGAACGTATCCAGATTGACGCTGGTGATCGAATTGATCGTATTGATAAGCGACACCGCATCCGCGCCACCATTTCTGGCCGCCGCCGCAGGTTTCCGGATATCGGTGATATTCGGTGTCAGTTTCACGATGACCGGACGGTCATAGTATTGCTTGCACCAACGCGTGACCATCTCGATATATTCCGGCACCTGCCCTACGGCGGACCCCATACCGCGCTCGCTCATCCCGTGCGGGCAACCGAAGTTCAGTTCGATTCCGTCCGCGCCGGTTTCGGCCACGCGCGGTAGAATGGCTTTCCAGGCTTCTTCCTCGCAGGGCACCATGATCGAAGCGATCAGGGCGCGATCCGGATAGTCGGCCTTGACCCGCGCCATTTCCTCGAGGTTCACCTCAAGCGGGCGGTCGGTGATCAGTTCGATATTGTTCAGTCCCAGCAAACGGCGGTCGGCACCGTAAATCGCGCCATACCGCGGGCCGTTCACATTTACGACCGGCGGTCCCTCGGACCCCAGCGTCTTCCACACAACACCGCCCCAACCGGCCTCAAACGCGCGACGAACATTGTATTCCTTGTCCGTCGGCGGCGCAGAGGCAAGCCAGTAAGGGTTGGGGCTGGAAATGCCCAGAAAGTTAGTCGTCAGATCGGCCATGGCTTCTCCCTTCCCGGCTCAGCCGGATTTTTTGAATATCATTTCGGTCGGACGTATGCGCCCGGCCTTGAGGTTTTTGACGTAGTTCTGGAACTTTTCGGGTGCCGTCTCGCCCATCATCAGGTGAATGCCCAGCGGTGCCGGGCCGGATTTGGCAATCTTTGCAAAGACGTCCTCGAAGAACTGTATCGCGAATTCGGTGCGATCCGTTTCTGTCACCAGTTCAAGACCCGCGGCGCTTGCCGCAGACTTGTAAACATCCGGCGCATCCACGAACGAGGTTTCGGCAACAGTGGACCACGGCAGAGGGAAAGCCAGCGGCTCGTCCACGTCTCCGGCCATCACATCGAACAGGGCAAAAGTACCGCCCTTGGCCAGCGCCCGCGACACTTCGGCGAACAGCCCGGCCTTGTCCTTTATGTTCATGCCCACATGCATCATGACGGCCAGGTCGAACCCAGCATCCGGCACCGGCATGTCCAATGCGCTGCCCACATGAAAGCTGGTTTTCGAGGAATGCCCGACCATATCGCTGAGCACCTTGGCGGTTTCAACGAATTCCGGTGTCAGATCG
Organism: Ruegeria sp. AG7; assembly: GCF_056541545.1. Taxonomy (NCBI): domain Bacteria; kingdom Pseudomonadati; phylum Pseudomonadota; class Alphaproteobacteria; order Rhodobacterales; family Roseobacteraceae; genus Ruegeria; species Ruegeria sp. AG7. Next base: position 289,064 of record NZ_JBQFYP010000002.1, on the reverse strand, counting down.
ACGCCTGTTACTGTCGAGTCATAGCGATCCACGACATAGCGAGAGGTCCCGCCGATACCGCATCCGACATCCAGAACACGGGTCGCATGGGTCGGCGACAACTGCGCAAACAGGTTGTTGGTCGCCAGAACGCCGCCCGTATGGAACTCGTCCCCTGCTTTCAGGTCTGCGACCGTGGCCGCATCCGGATCGATACCGCTGGCCTCAAGCGCCGCGCGGACGCGGTCGGTCAGTGCTCCGGTGGTGTAGTGTTGCGCTACGGCTTGTTCGATCTGGGACATGGGAATACCTCAGCAGCGAAAGGAATGGGGTGAATACCCCATCCTATCACGAAACCAGCGTCGCGTGGATGTCCATCGCTGCATCCCGGCCTTCGGCAACAGCCGTAACGGTCAGGTCTTCGCCCCCCGCCGCGCAATCTCCGCCTGCCCAGACACCGGCCACAGAAGTGCGTCCCGCACCGCTGACAGCGATCTTGTTGCCGTCCAGCTTCAGCCCTTGCGGCGCACCTTCCAGCGTCTGACCGATGGCTTTTAGAACCTGGTCTGCCCGCAGCCGGACCGTCTCACCGGTTCCGGTGAGTTGGCCGTTCTGGCTTGAGGTATACTCCAGTTCTATCTCGGCGGCAGTCCCATTGCCGTGTACCGCCACCGGCTGCACGTTGGTCAAGATCTGAACCCCGTGCGAGGCTGCCAGATCCTGCTCGTACCGGCTGGCACCCATGGCGTCGCGGCCCCGGCGATAGGCAATGGTGACATTCTCGGCACCTAACAATTTGGACTTTACCGCTGCGTCCACGGCAGTCATGCCTCCGCCAATCACGACGACGTTCCGCCCGACAGGAAGCTGTGCAAGATCACCAGCCTGCCGCACGTCCGAGATAAAATTGACGGCATCCCGCACGCCGTCCTTGTCAACACCATCCGCGCGCAGGGCATTCACCCCGGCAAGTCCGATGGACAGGAACACCGCGTCGTAGTTTTCGACCAGACCATCCAGCGAGATGCCTTCACCCAGAACCGACCCGATTTCAACCGTGATACCACCGATTTTCAACAGCCAGTCGACCTCGGCCTGCGCAAAATTGTTGGTCGATTTATAGGCGGCAATCCCGTATTCGTTCAGACCGCCCGGTTTGGGCTTGCCTTCGTGGATCACCACGTCATGACCCAGCATGGCAAGACGATGCGCGCAGGCCAGACCGGCAGGCCCTGCCCCCACGACAGCAACCGTCTTCCCAGTTGATGCCGCACGTTCAAACGGATGCGCGCCCGCGGACATAAGATCATCCGTCGCAAAGCGCTGTAGCCGTCCGATCTCGACCGGTTTGCCTTCTGCCGTCTCACGAACACAGGCCTCTTCGCACAGTGTTTCCGTCGGACAGACACGGGCGCACATTCCGCCCAAGATGTTCTGTTGAAAGATCGTTCGCCCGGCTGACTGCGGCTGTCCGGCCTGAATCTGACGGATGAATAACGGAATATCGATGTCTGTCGGACACGCTGTCACGCAAGGCGCGTCATAGCAGAAATAACAACGGTCTGCTGCAACTGCGGCCTCATGCGGGGCCAATGGCGGATGCAGATCGGTGAAATTCGAGGTCAGCTCATCGCTTGAAAGCCGCCCGGCGACGATGCCGGGTGCCATCTGGCCCTGTGCCATCACTCTACTCCCTGTAGATATGTTTGTTATGACCTCAGCTTGCCACAAATAAATTTTTTATCAATTGGTAAAATTTGTCAGATGATCAAAAAATCAAAAATCCGGGCCGCGAAACCCGGATTTGTTGGCATTTTGGTTAATCTCAGGGCCGAGAAGCTTTCAGACCATTTCACCAAGGTGGCAGGACTTGATCCAGACTCGGGCCCCATCAGGCCCTGCAACAGCCCGTGAGTGCGTTCCGGGAGGCAGGCGCAACCAGTCCCATTTCGAAAATTCTTCCCCCGATTCAGAGAAACTGCCCCTTATGACAAACACTTCCATGCCGTCGCACGCGTCCAGTTCGACCACGCCCCCAGCAGCCCATGTCCGCACAAAAACGTCCTCATGATCATCTTTGAACAGCTGTACGTCAGAATCGCCATTTATCGAGCGGCGAACCTCGGTCCGGTCCTGCGGGTCAAACTGGTGCAACTTGACCAGAATGGTTGCGCCCTCGGCAGCGGACGGAGTGTGCGAGGAAGTTGGAGGGTTGCGAACATAGCTGCCGACGGGAAAATCTCCGGTCTCGTCCTGAAATACACCGTCCAGCACCAGATATTCCTCGCCGCCGTCATGGGTATGGGCGGAAAAGGTGCTGCCGGGCGCAAAGCGGACAATGGTTGTTGCGCGGGCCACCTCATCACCAATCCGGTCCAGCATTTTGCGCTCGACCCCTGCTGCGGGAGAAGCGACCCATTCACTTTCGTCAAAGTGTACTGCGACCCGTTTGGTGAAATCCGCATTGATCCGCATGTGTATCCCTTTCTGAAGCAACCCCTGAAAGAAATGGGATCGCGTGATGAAATTTCAAATTATCCGCTTTTGACGCCTTGGGCCGCTTGATGTAATCCGAACGTCAAGGTGCATGGTCAAACACCTGTCGGGAACGGGCATAGATGCAGGCAACGTCACAGAAATTCAACGTCGCGGTCGTCGGTCAAAACAACCGCCTGCAATACGAGGCCCTGCTGTTTGCGGCTTCACTGCGCCATTCTTCACCGCAGTTCGGGGGCAAACTGTTTGTCGCCACGCCCAATCCGGGGCCACGCTGGAAACAGGATCCCCGCATTCAGGACGAAGATGTTCTGAAAGCCCTGAAACAACTGGATGCTGAAATTCTGCCCTTCGACTCGCATGTATTCGGTGAAAGCTATCCCTACGGCAACAAGATCGAAGCGCTGATGGCCCTGCCGGAAGATGAGCCCTTTGTGTTCTTTGACACCGACTCGCTGATCACTGGCGAGATCACATCCGTCCCATTTGACTTCGACCGCCCCAGCGCGTCACTGAAAGTTGAAGGGACATGGCCCAAACCAACGCTGTATGGTCCCGGTTTTGACGGTATCTGGCGCGCACTTTACGCCCGGTTCGGGTTGGATTTCGAAAGCTCGCTGGACACCGATCAACCCCATGACCACTGGCGGCGGTACCTGTATTTCAATGCAGGCTATTTCTTCTACAAATGTCCCCGGAAATTTGGTGAGCGTTTTCTGGACTACGCCAGAACAATCCGCGACGAAAACATTCCGGAATTGACTGGCCAAAACCTTGACCCCTGGCTGGATCAGGCCGCCCTGCCCCTTGTCATTCACTCGTTCGGCGGTGGTCGTGATGTTTTGCCCTCTGGTTTGCTGGATGGATCCGTCAGTTGCCACTATCGCCTGTTTCCCTTGCTGTACGCCCGTGAAAGCGATCATGTGATAGACGTTTTGGAAACCATCGTCGCTCCAAACAAGGTCAAGAAGGTTCTCAAGCAATATGAGCCGCTGAAAAAGATGGTTCTGCAGGGTAAAGGCGCAAAAGTCCGCGCCCTGTTTGACCGGGATCATCTGCCACGACGTGAACAGGCCATCCGCAACACGATCAAAAGCAAGGGCCTCTGGCTGCGCTGACAGGATCGTTGTGCGCAAGCGGGCAATGGCCTACAGATTTCGCAAGACAAATTCCAACAGGAGATTTTTAAGATGTCTGACGGTCCCACCTACGGTTTCGACACGTTGCAAATTCACGCGGGCGCCCGCCCCGACCCGGCGACCGGAGCGCGCCAGACACCCATTTATCAGACCACGGCCTATGTGTTTCGCGATGCAGACCACGCAGCGGCCCTGTTCAACCTGCAAGAGGTGGGCTTTATTTATTCGCGCCTGACCAACCCAACTGTGGCTGTCCTTCAGGAACGCGTGGCTACACTTGAGGGCGGTGTTGGTGCCGTTTGCTGTTCGTCCGGGCACGCGGCCCAGATCATGGCGCTGTTCCCGCTGATGGGTCCGGGTTGCAACGTGGTCGCCTCAACCCGTCTGTACGGCGGCACGGTCACCCAGTTCAGCCAGACAATCAAACGCTTTGGGTGGTCTGCCAAGTTTGTCGACACCGATGATCTGGACGCGGTGAAGGGCGCAATCGATGAAAATACCCGTGCGATTTTCTGCGAGTCCATCGCTAATCCCGGCGGCTATGTGACGGACATTCGTGCACTGGCAGATGTGGCCGATGCGGCGGGCATTCCGCTGATCGTCGACAACACCTCGGCAACACCATATCTGTGCCGCCCGATCGAACACGGAGCGACCCTGGTCGTGCATTCGACCACCAAGTACCTGACCGGCAACGGTACGGTCACCGGCGGTTGCATCGTGGATTCGGGCAAGTTCGACTGGTCGGCAAATGACAAGTTCCCCTCGCTCAGCCAACCCGAACCGGCCTATCATGGACTGAAGTTCCACGAAACGTTCGGACCTTTGGCTTTTACTTTCCATGGCATCGCCATCGGTCTGCGCGATCTGGGCATGACCATGAACCCGCAGGCAGCCCACTACACGCTGATGGGGATCGAAACCCTGTCGCTGCGGATGGAGCGCCACGTGGAGAACGCCCAGAAAATCGCAGCGTGGTTGGAAGCGGATGACCGGGTGGACTACGTCACCTATGCTGGATTGCCGTCATCGCCCTATCAGGATCGGGTCAAAGCTCAGTATCCACGCGGTGCCGGCGCCCTGTTCACATTCGCCGTGAAAGGTGGCTATGACGCCTGTATCAAACTGGTCAATGCGCTGGAGATTTTCAGCCACGTAGCCAATCTGGGCGACGCGCGTTCGCTGATCATTCATTCGGCTTCGACCACACATCGTCAGTTGACCCCGGAACAGCAGGAAGCCGCGGGCGCAGGTCCGGGCGTGGTGCGCGTATCCATCGGGATCGAGGACGTGAACGATCTGATTGCCGACCTTGATCAGGCTCTGGCCAAAGCAACCGCCTGACCATGACTCAGCACGATACAAACAACCTTGGCCAGCCCATCGGTTTACCGGTTTCGGGTAACTTTCCACGCCCGACACCACCCTATACGCCGATGGTGGGCCGGTATTGTTCTGTCGTGCCCCTTGATGTGAACAGGCACGCGCCCGGACTGTTCCGGGCGTTTGCCAAGGACACGGATGGCCACAACTGGACCTACCTGCCGTACGGCCCGTTTGACAGCGAACCTGAGTTCGAAGACTGGGCGCGCGCCAACTGCGTGGACGCGGACCCGATGTTCCATACCGTTCTGGACGGTGATGAGGTACCGTTGGGCATGGCTTCTTACCTCAGGATAGCTCCCGCCGCCGGAGCGATTGAGGTCGGGCATATCCACTTTTCACCCCTGCTTCAGCGCAAGCCGCAATCAACCGAAGCCATGTATCTGATGATGCGGCGCGTGTTCGATGAACTGGGTTACCGGCGATACGAGTGGAAATGCGACGCGCTGAATGGTCCGTCGCGCAGTGCGGCAGAGCGGCTTGGGTTCACCTTCGAAGGCGTGTTTCGCCAAGCAACCCACTACAAAGGGCGCAACCGCGACACGGCCTGGTATTCAATCATAGATACCGAATGGCCACGCATCCGTGATGCTTTCGAGGCCTGGTTGTCACCCGATAATTTCGACGCTTCGGGCCAACAACGAAAACCGCTGTTGGCCCGCGCGAAGGGTTGAATTCATTCGGAAATCTCGAACACCATCGAGACGCTGACAGACACCGAAACCTCACCACCTGCCACAGGTACACCCCCTGCGTCAGCCATGCTCATCATGCGCATCTCGGGCATCGGGCGCACGCCCCCCGTTTGTTCCGAAATCGTTTGCACCGCGCCAAGGGTTACACCCGCCGCCTGTGCCAGCTGCTCGGCCTTGGCCATAGCTTCGCCCACAGCTTGCGCGCGCGCTTGGGCCTCGATTGGTTTGGTATCCTGCACCCCAAAGCTCAAGCCCCCGAAATCGTTGGCGCCAACCTGAATGACCGCATCCATGATACTTCCTAGTTTGGACAGATCACGCACACGCACAAACACGCGGTTCGAGGCAGCGAATCCCGAGATTTCCGGTGTTTCTCCATTCTGCCCGTGCCGCCCGGACCAAACAGGGGAAAGCGACAGATCGCGGGTCTGGATATCGCGGTCTTCAATCCCCATCCCGGTCAGGCGCGCAAGCATCTTCGCAACTGCGTCCGCGGTGGCCTGCATCGCCGCCGAAGCCTCGGCGTTTTCATTTGTCACACCCAATGTGATCGTCGCCATATCGGGGGCAACCACTATGGTTCCAGTTGCGTCAACTGTGATGCGACGTTCTTCCGCATGGGCAAGTCCAGCGGTCGTTGCGGCCATCATCGCGGCCAGAAAAGCGAATGTCTTCAATGTTATCACTCCGATTTGCTTGGGTTAAAGATGGGTCGGCGATGCATTGCCATACAAGAGGAGAGTTTGCCTTTTTCTTTCCCTCGGCAAGTTCCTGCTTTAATGTCTGTCTGCGAACGCCAAGGTGTTTGCATTGACGTTGATAATTATGGTTCCTGCGGATTATGAAACCTGCCTTTGCGCTGTCTTTTTCTGCGACCGGAATATCATTGCATCATCACTCGGATGACGAATGGTTCGTTATCGGCTCGATTCCCTTGGATTCGCCGGACCTGTCTGGTCAGATGCAGGTTTTGCGGGAAAACGCTTTTGCGTTGGAAAACGACCTGAGCTGCAAGCTTGTTTTGCCTTCCGAACAGGTTCGATACCTTCAGGTTGCAACCGATGGCTTACCCCCCCAAGACACAGTGGAACGCATTGAGAGCGCACTTGCTGACGCAACGCCTTACGTTTTGTCCGAACTTAGCTACGACTATCAAACCGAAGGCGGCACCACCTATGTTGCGGCTGTTGCGCAAGAAACGCTGAGCGAGGCTCGGGCCTTTGCCTCGGACCATGGTTTCGTGCCGGTTTTATTTTGCGCCGAAGAAGACGCAGACGCATTCCCCCGAGAAGCATTGTTCGCAGAGCGTTCGGGCGCATCGGAAACCCGACCAGCAGAGCCACCGCTGTCGGCAAAAAACACAGACCAGCCCGAACCGGCAAAATCCGCCGGGAAACCAGCGCATCCCATTGCAGGCACAGCCGCACCAAACGTGTTTCTGACCCCCGAAACACCTGACAATAAGTTTGCGAATACGAAAGCGCAGGCACCGCGCATTGCGATCCCGGCATTTGCCGCGGCGGTTCTTCTTGGCGGCGTTTTCGGCGTTTGGCTGGCCTTGGACAGCGGTGGAGAAACAGATCAGGTCGCACTGAGCCCAACTCCAACCGAGATAGGTGTTTCCGAGCCGGATATCGACGCCCTGCCACCGATAGTGCCCGAAGTTGCGGCAATCACCCCCCCTGAAAATTTGCCGCCTGAGGCTCCACTGGACAGGGATGTGCCCCCCACGCCAGAACCTGCCGAGGCCGAGGCCGAAGCCGTAGAACAACCAGAGCTCACCCCTACCGACGCGGCAATCCTTGAGGCGCTCAAGGTGGCCCCTACTCTGGTTGACCCCATCGCTCAGGACCCCGAGGCAGACGAGGATATCAGCGCCGCCTCCGGTGTGAATGTAACGCCCCCGGCCGCTTTGGACGTGCCGGAAGCCCCGGAGCCGGACGAGTTGTATCTGACATCGATCGACAAATCCGACCTGTCCAGCGATGCGGTTGCCCTGCCCCCGGCTTCCAGTTTCGATACCGACGAACCCTTCGTTCGGGACGTGCAACATGGCATAGCAGGAGCGCGGTTCAATCTGGATGATCGCGGGCTTGTGGCACCTACACCGGAAGGAACGCTGAACCCGGATGGGATTGTCGTTTATCAAGGCCGACCGTCAAAGGTTCCGCCAGCAACGCCAGTGCGTTTCGAAGATGAACCCGTACTTGACGAGGTCGACGAAAGGCTGGCCGGTCTACGACCCAAACCTCGCCCTTCAGATCTGGTCGAGAGTTTCGAACGCGGGCAGTTGGGGGGGCGGTCGCTGGCAGAGCTTTCGGCCAAGCGACCAAAAGCACGCCCGGACAGTCTGCAAGCGCGCACAGAAATCGACGAGACGCCAACCGCGTTGGCCGTTGTCCGTGTCCCGCGCCCCAGGGTGCGCCCGGCGGTTCTGGACACTGCAAAGGCACCCGCTTCTGGTAACTCCAATCTTGGATCAACGGCCGCGCTGGACCAGAGCTCTGACGAATCCGGATCGTTTCAGGCGAAATCTGTCGCCCCCAAGATTCCCACAACTGCGTCTGTTGCCCGGCAGGCCACGCTCGATAACGCGATCAATTTGCGTCGCCTGAATCTGATCGGTGTTTACGGCACACCCGCCAACCGGCGCGCCTTGGTCCGGCTTCCCAGTGGACGTTACAAGAAACTGAAAGTTGGGGACAGTATTGACGGCGGCAAGGTCATTGCCATCAGCGACAGCGAGCTGCGTTATCAGAAGAAGGGTCAAAACGTGACGCTGGCGATGCCGCGTGGCTGATATCGGCACTCAAGGCCTTGACCCATTAACTGTAAACAGGTGCGTCGGAGGCAGCAGAACCGCCTCCGACATGTTGGTTTACTTTGATCAAGCAGCCGAAATCTCGCCGCTTTCGATCTGTTCGCGCTCGATGGATTCAAACAGCGCCTGAAAGTTCCCTTCACCGAAACCATCGTCACCCTTGCGTTGAATGAACTCGAAGAAGATCGGGCCAATCACCGTTTTCGAGAATATCTGCAACAAAATGCGCGTCTCGCCTCCGTCAACGACGCCTTCGCCGTCGATCAGGATGCCGTGTTTCATCATCCGGTCCAGCGGCTCTTCATGGCCGACCACGCGGGTCCTGGACTTCTCGTAATAAGCTTCGTTTGGACCCGGCATGAACTTCAGCCCGTTTTCAGCAATAGCATCGGTCGAAGCGTAGATGTCGTCGCTGCCAACAGCGATATGCTGAATGCCTTCGCCTTTGTATTTCTTCAGGTAAGACACGATCTGCCCGGTCTCGCCGCGGTCCTCGTTGATCGGAATACGGATACGGCCGCAGGGAGACGTCAGCGCTCGGCTGTAAAGGCCGGTAAACTTCCCCTGAATGTCAAAGAAACGGATTTCACGGAAGTTGAACAGGTCGCCATAGAACTTGAACCACTTGTCCATGTTGCCCTTGTAGACGTTGTGCGTCAGGTGATCGAGATAGAAGAACCCCTCGCCCCGAGGTTTTGATTCCTTGATCCAATTGAATTCCTGATTATAGGGCGATGTGTCGTAGTACTGATCAATGAAATAAATCAGCGACCCGCCAATACCCTTGATCGCAGGCACATTCATTGTTCTGTCATCGTGGTCGTAAGGTTCCGCACCTTTTGACAGGGCATGCTCATACGCTTTTTGCGCGTCCACCACCCGCCAGCCCATCGATGGCGCGCAGGGCCCATGTTCGGCCACGAACTTAGCCGCGAAACTGTCCGGGTCAGCATTCAGGATGTATGTGACATCCCCTTGTTGCCAAAGCTCGACAGCAGGTTTTTCCTTGTGGCGGGCCACCAGATCAAACCCCATCTTTGCAAACAGATCGCGCAGCTCCTGCGGTTCTGGATGGGCGAATTCGACGAATTCAAACCCATCTGTACCGGCAGGGTTTTCTTCGCTGATCACGGATTTCGGGGCATTGTGCGGGAAAGGACCCATGGCGCGTCTCCTACGAAAACAGGAATTTCTTTGCTGATTCAAAAATACGACTTTTCTGGCGCTGTTTCTGCGCATTGTTTTCGTTTAAACTGCAAGATGACGCGCAAAACGCGCATATAAATTAATAAAATCAGGATTTTTCCGCACATGCTGGATGCAACCGACAAGCGACTGCTTTCCGCGCTGCAAAAAGATGCACATCTGACGGCGCATCAACTGGGTGAAATGCTGAACTTGTCGTCCAGTCAAGCGGGACGCCGCCGACAGCGGCTTGAAGTCGAAGGGTACATCACCGGATACGCTGCCCGGCTGGACCCGCTGAAACTGGGCCTGCAGGTGCAGGGGTTTGTTCAGGTGCATCTGGGCACCCATGGCCCCGAGCAATCCGCAAGCTTTGCCCGCATGGTCGACACCCGCCCCGAGATTACCAGCGCATGGACGATGACAGGCGAGGCCGACTATCTGCTGCACATCTACTGTGACGACCTGTCCGCGCTCAACAGCTTGCTACATCAGGTGATCCTGCCGCATCCTGCCGTTGCACGAGTACAGAGCCAGATCGTAATGGATCAACTTAAACGCGACGCTCCCCTTCCCACCTGAAAAGGTTCCGAGGATACACATGGACGACTTTCTATACCAGGCTTCGATCTATCTGGCAGCGGCTGTCATTGCCGTTCCCCTGTCTGCCAGACTGGGGTTGGGATCTGTGCTGGGCTATCTTGCCGCCGGGATCATTATCGGACCCGTACTGGGACTTGTCGGAGCGGAAACCGAAAATCTTCAGCATGTGGCCGAATTTGGCGTGGTAATGATGCTGTTTCTCATTGGTCTGGAACTGGAGCCACGCGCCCTATGGGACATGCGCGACAAGCTATTGGGTCTGGGCGGATTGCAGGTGTTGCTGTCAACAATCGCGATTGCTGCCGTGGCCATGTACGCCAACCATCCCTGGTCGGTTGCCCTGGCGGTAGGGTTGACCCTTTCGCTTTCATCGACCGCGATCGTTCTTCAAACCTTGTCAGAAAAAGGCCTGATGCAGACAAATGGCGGCCGTGCGACATTTTCGGTTCTGTTGACGCAGGACATTGCGGTGATCCCAATTCTGGCTTTGTTGCCACTGCTGGCCCTGCCCGCCATGCCGCGCTTCCAAGCCGATGGATCGATAGACAGAGGGGCCGGAGGTTCACATGGCGCGGGCGATCACAGCCTGTCACTGGTAGAGGGGTTGCCGGGCTGGGCCGTTACCCTGGTCACAATCGGCGCGGTGGTGTTTGTCATTCTGGCCGGTGTCTACCTGACAAGACCGTTGTTTCGCTTCATCCACGCAACCCGTCTGCGCGAGATGTACACCGCACTAGCACTGATGATCGTCGTGGGTATTTCGTTTCTGATGACACTGGTCGGCCTGTCACCTGCCTTGGGCGCGTTCCTGGCAGGTGTTGTTTTGGCCAGTTCTGAATTTAGACATGAAATGGAAAGTGACCTTGAACCGTTCAAAGGGTTGTTTCTGGGGCTGTTTTTCATCACGGTCGGGGCCGGAATAGACTTTGGTTATTTCTTCAACGACCCGCTGGACCTGATTGGACTGGCGCTGCTTGTGATACTTGCCAAGGGGATCATCCTTTATCTAGTGGGCAAGGCTTTCAAACTGCGGGGGCGTGATCACTGGTTGTTCACCCTTGGGTTAGCGCAGGCTGGTGAGTTCGGATTTGTCCTGCTGGCATTTTCGACGAAACAGAATGTTATTCCGCCCAACCTGTCGCAAAAGCTGCTGATGATCGTTGCTCTGACGATGTTGATCACACCTCTTCTTTTCATTGTCTACGACGCCTTGTCAAAGAAGATTGGCGATTCAGCGACCACCCCCGAACCGGACGTGATCGACGAAAAGGGCCCGGTCATCATCGCCGGCATTGGTCGCTTTGGTCAGATCGTCAACCGGCTGGTACGGGCCAGCGGTTTCAAGACAGTCGTTTTGGACCACAATATTGAAACCATTCAGCTGATGCGCCGATTTGGTGTCAAAGGCTTTCTGGGTGATCCCACTCGGCCGGAACTGTTGCGCGCGGCGGGATTGGACAAAGCATCCGTTCTTGTCGCCGTTATGGATGATCACAAGCAAGTCACGCGACTGGTCAGCTATGCCAGACGGCAGCGCCCTGACCTGCACATCATCGCCCGCGCCCGCGACCGGACCCATGTGTACGAGTTGTATCAGGCGGGTGCCAATGACATCGTGCGGGAAATGTTCGACAGCTCGCTGCGTGCAGGTCGCTATGTTCTGGAGAATATCGGGCTGAGTGAGTACGAAGCAGCCCAGGCCGAGCAGACGTTTTACCACCACGACCGGAAGTCATTGCGTGATCTGGCCGAGCTTTGGGTTCCCGGACTGCCAACCGCCGAAAACAAAAAATACATTGAGCGTTCGCAGGCGCTGGAAAAGGATCTGGAAACCGCGCTGCTGGAACTGGCCGAAGAGCACGCGAAAAAATCGGCCTGACCCAAGCCTTTGCCCGGGCCAGGTACGGGTTTAGCTGTCAGATACCCCAGCTTCGGCAAAGGTTGCCATGCCGGAATGACAGGCAACGGCACTTTTCAGAATGTTGATCGCCAATGCCCCGCCGGACCCTTCGCCCAACCGCAGGCCAAGGCTCAGCAACGGCTCTTTACCCAATTTCGCCAGCACGGCGCCATGGGCCGCTTCGGCGCTTTGGTGACCTGCCACAGCATGATCCAGCGCGCCATCGGACAGCTTCCACAAACAGGCGGCGGCGGCCGAACAAATGAACCCGTCCAGGATCACCGGGATGCGCAACACCCGCGCAGCAGCAATTGCACCCGCCATTGCGACTATCTCGCGTCCACCCAGACAGCGCAGGATGTCCAGACCATCATCTGACGCGTGTTTGGCGACACCCTCGGCCACGACACGGGTTTTGTTGACCAAACCTGCGTCATCCACACCAGTTCCGCGACCTGTCCAATCGGACGCGTCGCCACCAAACAGAGCACAGGCAATAGCCGCAGCCGGGGTGGTGTTGCCAATACCCATTTCGCCGACCACCAAAAGATCAGATTGCGGATCAACGGCCTGCCAGCCAGTGCGCAACGCGGCTAGCAATTCATCCTCTGTCATGGCTGGGGCTTGGGTGAAATCCGCGGTCGGCTTGTCCAGATCCAGCGCGTGTACATCCATCTTCGCGCCTGCGGCCCTGGCCAACTGATTTATCGCCGCCCCGCCATGTTCGAAATTCATCACCATCTGCACGGTCACTTCCGGTGGAAAGGCCGAAACACCCTGCCCGGTAACACCGTGATTTCCGGCAAACACGATAACCTGAGGCGCACTGATCTGTGGACGGGCGTCCCCCCGCCATCCTGCATACCAGACTGCAAGATCCTCAAGCCGACCAAGCGCGCCGGGGGGTTTGGTCAATTGTCCATTTCGCTCGGCCGCGCCCTGCACCGCTGCGGCATCTGGGCCCGGAGCTCCCGCCAGGACAGCACGGAACGTGTTCAAATCATTCAGTTCAGGCAGCATGAAAGCCTCATTGCATCAGAGTGGTCCTGCGTGTTTAACCGAAGGATCGAAACCAACAAGACCCCGAAAGGCACGGGCGTGCATAAAAACGACACCAAACCGTTTTCCCTGTGGGATGTTCCGCTGGCCCTGGTGCTGTTGACCCGCCTGCCCCTGCCCCGTTTGCCCAAAGCCGTTTTTGCCCGGCAGGCACAATCGGTATGGGCGTTTCCACTGGTTGGGCTGGTCGTTGGCGGGTTGGCATGCCTGACCGGTTGGCTGGCGATGGGGCTTCAACTGCCCCCGTTTGTGGCGGCTTCATTACTGGTTTCAGCGCTGATCCTGATGACCGGGGCAATGCACGAAGATGGTCTGGCTGATACGTTCGACGGGCTTTGGGGCGGTTTCACCGCTGAACGGCGGCTGGAGATCATGAAGGACAGCCAGATTGGAACTTACGGCGTGCTCGCTTTGGTGATGTCGCAGCTTTTACGAGTATCCGCGATTTCTACCATACTTGTCACTGGTCCGATCTGGATGGTGGTTGCGGCTTGTGTATTTTCCCGCGCATTGATGCCAGCACTGATGGTACTTCTTCCAAACGCCAGAACGTCGGGCCTGAGCCATTCGGTTGGTTCCCCCGGCGCAGGATCAGCCTGTATCGCTGTGGGCATCGCGATTCTGGTCGCTTTCAGCTTGTGCGGAAGTCTGGCGCTTAACGCGATAGTCTTCGCGACTTTGGTCGTTGCCGTTTTGGGGCTCGTCGCGAAAACCAAGATCGGCGGTCAAACCGGAGATATTCTGGGAGCGGCGCAGCAATTGGCGGAAATCACGTTTCTGCTTACACTCAGCGCCCAGACCTAACGCGACCCCCCTGTTTCAATTCGCAACGTATCGCCGCAATGTTTGCAATGCACGGCGTCTGGGTCGTGCCGGTACAGCCCGCAGCTGGGGCATTTGTGACGGACCTTCTGTGGCGCGAAAATTGCTTGCGCCAGCCGGACGAACAGTGCCACGCCAACGACCATAATGAAGACAGAAAACAGCTTGCCACCCGGTGTGACCAAAGTGATGTCGCCAAACCCGGTCGTCGTGAGCGTCGCCATGGTAAAATACAGCGCATCTACGTAGGGCGTTTGCGCGTCTTCTGGTATAAAAAACACCAAAACGGCCGTCGAGGTGGCAAAGACAAAGACCAGCAGGTTGATCGCTGCGATAACAGCGTCCTCGTGCGTGCGGAAAAAACGGCTGTCGCGCCGCAAATCCCAGAGCAGGTGATATGAATGGATCAGACGCAGGGCGCGTAATATCCGCAGGAAAGCCAGGTTGCCTGTCAAAAACGGATCAAGCACCAGCGAGAGGACGACTACGATATCCGCCACGGTGTAAATCTGGCGCAACAGCTTCCAGCGGTCTTTTGAAATCCAGAGCCGCGCAGAGAAATCCAGAAAAATCAGCACGCCGACCAGTTGACTTGCAACGGTCAAACCTGACCCATGCGGGATGTGGGCCGTCGCGACAAAGAAAATGATTGTCGCCACGTCGAATAGGATCAGCGCATACCTAAACCAAACCGAAACAGGGTCGTGCCCGATATACAGGTATTTCACAGTCTGCTTCATGTCTGTCCGGTAATCCGCTGCGTACACAGTGAAATTAGCGCCACTTGAACAAATCACCAAGCCACGAAAAAGGCCGCCCCAAATTCGGAGCGGCCCGTTTTGTCAAAGTACCTTCGATCAGGCAGCGCGTGAGGTCAGAACTTCGTCCACCTGCTTGGCGGCAGACACCTCGCCAGCGCCTGAAACAGCCGCGACCTCACGGGTCAGACGTTCCAAAGCGGCTTCGTACAGCTGACGCTCGGAATAGCTCTGCTCGCGTTGATCATCGGTGCGGTGCAGGTCACGGACAACTTCGGCGATCGAGATCAGATCGCCCGAGTTGATCTTCTGTTCATATTCCTGCGCGCGACGGGACCACATGGCGCGTTTAACCTTGGCTTTGCCCTTCAGCGTTTTCATCGCCTGGCTGATCACATCGGGCGAGCTGAGCGACCGCAGACCGGATTCGGTCGCCTTGTTGGTCGGCACGCGCAACGTCATCTTGTCTTTCTCAAATGAGATGACGAACAGCTCGAGCGTGAATCCCGCGACATCCTGTTCCTCGATCGAAATAATCTGACCCACGCCATGGGCGGGGTAGACAACATAGTCGTTCGGGCGGAACTCGAGCTTTTTCGACTTTGTCATTCAGTTTTTTCCTTGCTTGCGGACGGGACACGGACAACAAAAACACCACATGCGGGGACTGTCTCAGCCCCGTCAGGCGGCGATATTGTCATAAATTCAATACTCCAAAGTGAGCATACTTACGGAGCGCATCCCAATCTCGGTCATCATGTGGAGTGTAGTATATCACAAAATTACGACGCCCGAAAGTTTACCTTACGGGAATTTTTCATATTCAACCTGCGTTCAACAGGTTGTGCCGTGATCTTTATGTCAAAACAGGCCGTGTGGAACGAATCACTCAGCCGCCTTCTCCGGGCGCTTCCGAGAAATACTTCTCCATCTTACCCTCTTCACCGTCACGCTCCTCTGCGTCGGGCAGCGGGTCTTTTTTGGTGACGATCACCGGCCATTGTTCGGAATACTTGCGATTGAACTCGACCCACTCCTCCATACCCGGCTCGGTATCGGGGCGGATTGCATCGGCGGGGCACTCGGGCTCGCACACTCCGCAGTCAATGCATTCGTCAGGATGAATGACCAGCGTGTTTTCACCTTCGTAGAAACAGTCCACCGGACACACTTCGACACAGTCGGTGTATTTGCAGGCGATACAGTTTTCGGTGACTACATAGGTCATGGTCGGATTCCTGTTTGCGGTTTGAGCGACTAGCTAATTCAGTCTGGCCCGCTCTTCAAGACAGGATCAGTGATCTTCCGGGCGAGAAAGATCAATAGCGCGTCGATCTTTCTTGGTTGGCCGACCTTTTCCCTCGAAACCTGGATTTACAAGAGGCGCTTCCTGCTTTTCGGTCATATCAAAGTACAGAGTTTGCGCCTCGGGTGCCGGACCTCGGCGTTCCCCCAGTTTTTCCACACGTATGACGCGGACGATGCGACCCTGCGAGAAGGTCAGAACGTCACCGGGGGCCACGGCCTGCGCCGGTTTCAGCACCCGGTTTCCATTCAGCCGGACATGGCCGCCACTGACCTGTTTGGCGGCAAGGCTGCGGGTCTTGAAGAACCGCGCCTGCCACAACCATTTATCGATCCGCAGTTTGGCCTCGGCCATCTTGCGTCAATTACCGTCCTTCAGACCCATAAGCGCTGCGGCGAACGGGTTGTCGGGATCAATGGCCTTTTCTTTTTTCGGTGGCCGTGACGAGAAGGTCTTGGCCCCTTGCGGCTTTCCGCCCTTCTTGCCGTGCGGTTTGCCACGGCCCTCCTGCGGTTTGCCCCGTGGTTTCCCCTTGCCCTGCCCCGACTCGCGGCGCGGACCACGGTTCGGCTGACGCTGACGACCCCAGGTGAAGGTGTAAAACACTTCGACCTCGGGTTCATCCGACGCAGGTTCCGCGACCTGACCTTCTGCGACAGCCTCGGCTGCCGTCTCGGTGCTTTCGGTGGCCTCAGCTGCCTCCTCTGCGGGCGCGGCGACCTCTTCTGATGCCGCGTCAGGTGCTGGCGTCTCGTCGATAACGGCTTGTTCAGCCGCCTCTGTCACAGGCTGCTCAACCGGTTCCGGTTTGACCTTGCCACGCTCGCCGCGTTCGGCTTTGTAACCCAGCCCTTGCATCAGGTCAGCAAACTGTTCAAGCGTCATACCAGTGATCGACAGCATATCCGGCTTGGCTTCGAACCCGCCACGGCTGTCTTCCGCACGAAGC
This sequence comes from Ruegeria sp. AG7, assembly GCF_056541545.1. NCBI lineage: Bacteria > Pseudomonadati > Pseudomonadota > Alphaproteobacteria > Rhodobacterales > Roseobacteraceae > Ruegeria > Ruegeria sp. AG7. The sequence goes on along the minus strand of NZ_JBQFYP010000002.1, from coordinate 271,969 downwards.
ATATCGGCCAGACGTTCCAGCATGTCGATACGGATCGATCGGTCGCCCGCATCGCGGTAGCCGCACATGGTGTCGTAACCCTGCGGTGCATCCTTGGCGACCGGCACAGTCACCAACCCCGGAGGCGGTGCTTCGGGGAATTCCTGCAAACCGCCATACAGCGCCCACAGCACCAGACGCAGACGCGTCGGTGCGGGCTTCAGCAAGAGCGGCATGAAGATGGTGAACTGGCCAAAGCGGATGCCATGCTTGCGCAAGGCGCCACGCGCGTCCTGATCCAGATCCTTGACCTCTTGCGCGACGCCGGCGCGCGGCAGTATGCCCAGCGCCTCGACCATGCGGAAGGCAAACCCTTTCGCCAGCCCGTTGAGCTCCTCGTCGCGCGACAGATTCAGCAGCGGCTCGAACAGTGCAGCGATCTTGCGGTCGATGAAATGCTGCAACCGGCGCCGCACCTTCTGTTCGACATCCGGACCTGCGGCCTCGTCCACAAAAACCTCGACCACGGGCTTGAGAGGTTCGGCCCCGGCAACCAGTTTGCCAACGGCATATTCGCCCCACATCAGGCCGCCCTGATCGGTGAAATCAATTTCGGTATCGGGCGCATTGTAGAAGCGATCGGCACGCAGATGGAATTGCGGCGCGAGTGCTTGCAGGGATGCCGATTTGAGCGCTTTCGCCTCGGTTCCTTGCGCACTTTTGTCCGGACTAAACCGGAACCCTTCCAGACGACCGACGAATTCGCCTTCGACGGTCACTTCACCCTTGTCATTTACTTCGGCCAAAAGGGCCTCCTTCTGTTTGAGCCGCCGCAACAAAACCGATGTACGCCGGTCCACAAATCTTTGAGTCAGACGCTCATGAAGTGCGTCAGACAGTCTGTCTTCTACAGTGCGCGTTTCGTCACGCCAATGTGATTCGTCACGCACCCAACCGTTTCGTTGCGCAACATATGTCCAGGTGCGAATATATGCCAACCTTTTGGATAACGCATCGATATCCCCATGGGTTTGGTCAATCCGCCGTATCTGCCGGGCCATGAAATCATCGGGAATACTGCCGCGTTCGTGCAGGTGGCCATAGATCACTTCCAACAGGCTTGCGTGCTCTGCATGGCTGATGCCGCGAAAATCAGGGATTCTGCACACATCCCACAGCAATCGAATGGATGGACCGTCACTTGCGCGGGCGACAATCTCGGCCTGTTGTGACAGCGATTTCAACACATTCAGGTCATCAGCAGGGCGGGCTTTGATCAGGTGTTCGTCATTTGGACTGACTTCAAGCGAGTTGATCAGTGCTTCAATCGAACCAAACCGGAGAGCGGCATTCCGCCAGTTCAACTTTTTCATCGGCGTGAACCGGCTGTCCATGACCGCCTGCGCGACACCTTCGTCCAGCGGCGGTGCCTCTCCGGTCACGCCAAAGGTGCCGTCCGACATCCCGCGCCCGGCCCGGCCGGCGATCTGGGCAAGCTCATTCGGGGCCAGCGGACGCATCCGCCGCCCGTCGAATTTGGTCAGGGATGAAAAGGCAACGTGGTTAACATCCAGGTTCAGGCCCATGCCGATAGCATCTGTGGCGACCAGGTAATCAACCTCACCATTTTGATAAAGCTCCACCTGAGCATTCCGCGTCCGCGGGCTGAGGGCACCCATGACAACCGCCGCGCCACCTTTCAGGCGGCGCAGAAGCTCCGCGATGGCATACACATTTTCGACCGAAAATCCGACAATAGCGCTGCGGGGCGGCATCCGGCTGAGTTTCTTCGAACCGGAATAGACCAGCTGCGACATCCGTTCGCGCCGGACAAACTGCGCCTCGGGCACCAGCGCGGCAATCGGGCCACGCATGGTGTCAGAGCCAAGAAAAAGTGTCTCGTTTGTTCCGCGCGACCGAAGCAGGCGATCTGTAAAGACATGGCCGCGCTCGGGGTCGGCACACAGCTGGATTTCATCAATCGCCACGAAATCCGCACCCACACCTTCGGGCATCGCCTCGACAGTGCAGACCCAATACTGGGTCCGGGGGGGCACGATCCGCTCTTCACCGGTGACAAGCGCAACAATCGACGGCCCGCGGATGGCGACGATCTTATCGTAGACCTCGCGCGCAAGCAGACGCAGCGGCAGACCGATGATACCTGTGCGGTATCCCAGCATCCGTTCGATTGCGTAATGGGTTTTACCTGTATTCGTAGGGCCCAGAACGGCCACTATTCGGGATGACCCGCTCACCTTTGCCCCCTGCCCGGACCTTACAGCGCTGCGCCGTTGATCTGCAGCTTCAGTCGATTCACCGCATTGGTTACTTCTTCGTGGTGGGGATGTATAGCCAATGCCCGTGAATAGGCGTCGTAGGCTTTGTCAGGTTGTCCGATAATCTCAAAGATCAGGCCCAGACCATAGATTGCCTCGTAATTGTTGGGGTTCAGGGTCAGGGCATGTTCCAGATCGGCAGCGGCCATGCCAAACCGTTCGATTCCGAAAAAGGCCGAAGCGCGCAGATGCCAGCCTTCAGCGAATTCGGGCGCATGATCCGTCAGGGCGGTCAGGTGTTCCAATGCCGCACCTATGTCGCCGTCATCCAGCGCTTCACGGCCACGCTCTAGCAGCAGATCAGCCGATGCTGAACCGGACTGCGCCCACAGGGCTTGCAACTGCCGATCCAAAGCGATGGCCTGATCGGGTGTCGATTGGGCAAGTTTTTGCAGCAATTCGCCCTCGTTCCGCGAATCCGCCTGTTGCGCGAGGCAAGTGGAGGAAATCGTGACTAGGACAAAAAGTGCCGCGACGATACCTTTGAGATTGTGGATTGCAATGCTCATAACAATAATCAGTGTAGCGTTGCGACCGGGGATGTCCATTCACGGCGCACTAACAATATGAGGAAAAACATGAGCGAGATACTTGAAAAGGCAGCTGCCGCGCTGAATGAAAAACTGGAAGGCGGCGCGTTTGATGCCTCGGCCAAGTTTGATATCGCCGATCTGGGTGCCATTGTCCTGGATTCCAACGGCGCGCGGGTCAGCGACGATGACGCTGATGTCACCCTAAGCGCTGATGCCGACACGTTCGAACAAATCCTCAGCGGTGAATTGAACCCGACAGGTGCGTTCATGTCCGGCAAGCTGAGCATTGATGGCGACATGGGTGTTGCCATGAAACTTGCATCGGTACTGGCCTGATGGAGTTCTCGCCGGCCCCTTTGTTTGAAGACGTGGCCGGCGGCCCCGCCGGTGGAAAGGCCCACTGGTTGATAGCGTCGGATCAAAAACGCATTCGCGTTGCTCACTGGCTTCCGGACGGAAAGGTACAAGGCACTGTCATGATGTTTCCTGGACGCACGGAATACATTGAGAAATACGGCACTACTGCCAGCGAATTCGTAGAGCGTGGGTTCGCCATGCTGGCCGTCGACTGGCGCGGTCAGGGTCTTGCAGATCGATTGCTGGACGATGCTCGGGTCGGACATGTCGATCAGTTCACCGATTACCAGCAGGACGTTCAGGTCACTCTGAAACTTGCAAGCGCGCTGGATCTGCCAAAACCATGGTACGTGGTCGGGCATTCGATGGGCGGTGCAATCGGGTTGCGTGCCGTCATCGAGAAAGGATGTTTTGCCGCTTGCGCTTTCACGGGCCCAATGTGGGGAATTTTCTTCACTCCGGTCATGAAACCCCTAAGCCGCGTTACGGCCTATTGGGGCACAGCGCTTGGCCTGGGCGAACGAACGCCCCCCACCACAACACTCAAAAGCTATGTCCTGTCGCAACCTTTCGAGGGAAACATGCTGACCCGCGACCCGGACATGTACCGGATGATGCAGGATCAGTTGAATGCACACCCAGAACTCGCGCTTGGTGCCCCTTCAAATCTGTGGCTGCGCGAGTCGCTGGATGAATGTGCTTGGTTAATGGAGCAGACCGCCCCTCAGACACCCTGCCTGACATTTCTGGGCAGCCATGAGCAAATCGTTGACCGCAAGGCAATTCGTGCGCGCATGGCCAATTGGCCCAACGGAACGCTGATCGAAATTCCGGATGGTGAACACGAGGTACTAATGGAAGCACCCGAGGTTCGGGGGCCGGTGCTGGACAAGATTGCGGCGCATTTTCTGGCCAATCAGGCCAATGGCGCACCCGAGCTGGTTTCCTCGTAAACCCTTTCACCTTTGGGATTGGCCGCTTGTGATCCGGGCGCGCCAGCCCTAGATGTTTGCAAAAGCAGTCTACTAAAGGTGATCCATGCGCGACCTTCCTTACCCTGTCCGTGACGCGAACGCAATCGGTGGCTCCGGCAATCTGGGCAATCTTCCGGAATGGGATCTGAGCGATCTCTACACCTCGGAAAACGCACCCGAATTAGCGCGCGATCTGGATTGGCTGGAAGGCGAATGTGCCGCATTTGCTGCCGATTACGAAGGCAAGCTGGCCGATCTGGAGGCCGCAGACCTGCTGACCTGTGTGCATCGCAACGAAAAGATCAACGCCATCGCCGGGCGTGTCATGTCCTTTGCAGGTCTGCGCTACTACCAACTGACCACAGACGCAGAGCGCGCCAAATTCCTGTCGGATATGCAGGAAAAGATCACGATCTTCACCACTCCGCTTGTGTTCTTCACGCTCGAGATCAACCGGATCGAAGACGATGTTCTGAAAGCTCATTTTGCGGCCAACACGGATCTCGCCCGCTACGAACCTGTGTTCCGTCGCATCCGTGCAATGAAGCCCTACCAACTGTCTGACGAGCTGGAAAAATTCCTTCATGATCTGGGGGTTATCGGCGACGCGTGGGAACGTCTGTTCGACGAAACGATTGCCGGACTGGCATTTCATGTCGACGGTGAAGAACTGAACATCGAAGGCACCCTGAATCTGCTGACGGAACAGGACCGCGCGAAACGTGAGGCCGCGGCGCGTGAACTGGCATCGGTTTTTCAGGACAACATCAAAACCTTCGCCCGCGTTCACAACACGCAGGCCAAAGAGAAAGAAATCGTTGATCGCTGGCGCAAGATGCCGACCGCTCAGACCGGGCGTCACCTGTCGAACGATGTCGAGCCAGAAGTGGTCGAGGCCCTGCGTGAGGCGGTCGTGGCCGCCTATCCCAAACTCAGCCATCGCTATTATGAGCTGAAGCGCAAGTGGCTTGGACTGGACGTCATGCAGGTCTGGGACCGCAACGCGCCCCTGCCCATGGAAGACACGCGTATCGTGAATTGGGAAGAGGCCAAAAAGACGGTGATGAACGCGTATGATGCCTTTGATCCCCGCATGGGCGAAATCGCGGCGCCTTTCTTCTCAAAAGGATGGATCGACGCGGCGGTGAAACCGGGCAAAGCGCCGGGGGCCTTCGCCCATCCGACAGTTACGGATGTCCACCCCTATGTGATGCTCAACTATCTGGGCAAGCCGCGCGATGTGATGACGCTTGCTCATGAACTGGGTCACGGCGTCCATCAGGTGCTGGCCGCAGGCCAGGGCGAGATGCTGTCATCCACCCCGCTGACGCTGGCGGAAACCGCCTCGGTCTTTGGTGAGATGCTGACCTTCCGCAAGATGCTGGAACAGGCCGAAACCCCGGAACAGCGAAAGGTTCTGCTGGCTGGCAAAGTCGAAGATATGATCAACACGGTGGTCCGACAAATCGCCTTCTACGACTTTGAATGCAAGCTGCACGCTGCCCGACGTGAGGGCGAGCTGACCCCGGATGACATCAACGCCCTTTGGATGAGTGTACAGGCCGAAAGCCTTGGCCCCGCATTTGAATTCATGGACGGGTACGAGACCTTCTGGGCATACATCCCGCACTTCGTTCACTCGCCCTTTTACGTCTATGCCTATGCCTTCGGCGACGGCCTCGTGAATGCGCTTTATTCTGTTTACGAAAGCGGCGCGGATGGGTTTGAGGACAAGTATTTCGACATGCTGCGCGCTGGTGGTTCGATGCACCACAAGGAACTGCTGGCCCCGTTCGGTCTGGACGCCAGCGACCCCAAGTTCTGGGACAAGGGCCTGTCGATGATCTCAGGCTTTATCGACGAGTTGGAGGCGATGGAGGGCTGAGACGCCCTCGACAGAGGGCGGCGACATCTGCCTTGCGGAAAAAACCTGCCATGCCCGGCAATGTCGCGCCCAAGGAGCTCCTGAATGCCCGCTAAGCGGAGACAGCCGCTCTTCACTGAAATCAGATGAAGGCCCGCTTCGCAGGGAACCGATGCACGTCCCAGCTTGACGTCATGTTGTTTTGCTTAGCAAGTGGCATGATAAATAGGGCGAAGAGCAGATGGAAAGCACGATAACCACTTCAACCAATGGAAACAGTTGGGAGATTGTTCCGGCCAACACCTTTGCAGGAATTATACTTGGGGTGTTGTTCATCTACTTGTTTTTTCGCCACCTCATGTTCGTACTCATGTTAATGGATTTAATTCTGGGTTGGCTGCGAAAGTTCAACTGGTTCCCAAAGAAAGGGAAGCGCGGGAAGACATTCATTCATTGGGTCATCGCGTTGGCGCTGTTTTTGGGATTTTTGTCAGTGGCAGGTTCTGCAGGTTGGTTGGAGTTCATTCCTCAATAGCTGCCATTCATACGCAGCGCGGCATCGGTAACTCTGGGCTCTTAGAAGCCAAACCCGAACTCACTTCAACTGGCTGTCTTTTGACCCACGCCGATTGACGCCGCCGCGCGCTTTGAACGCGCCATCGCGTTCCTGCTGGCACTCAAGGCACAGCTTCACGCCCGGCAAAGCAACGCGGCGTTTTTCAGGGATCGGCTCTTCGCATTCGGCGCAATGAGTCAGGCTTTCACCTACAGGCCGCTTTTGCGCCTGCATCCGCGCCAGCTCATCCGAAATCGACGCTTCGATCTGTTCGTTTACTGCGCCGTCGCGCGCCCAGCCTCCGGCCATGGGTCTTCTCCTGCTAAACGTACGCAAAAGGATAGCCGAGCCCGCGCAAAGGGCAAGTTACAGCGAAACTGCACCCGCGAACACACGATCAATCACCTCTTGCGTCCCCCGAGAAAACTCCAGCGGACAGGGATACTCTACCCCTTCCCTGACCGAGCGGCAGAAGGCCTCGACCTGAAGCTTGTAATGGTCCGCTCCGGGGAACCGGGTAACCAGTACCTCAAGCCCCGGGCGATGCAACTCGACCCGGGCTTCACCAAACACACGCGCATTAAACGGTGTTGTCAGGCGGATCAGGCCATTGTCCCCGTGAAACACCATTTCCTGATGGGGATGCATCCGAATGGACACGTAGCTTGAGTAGGTAAAACTGGGGAACTGCGCGCGAATTTCGGTGAAGATGTCGATTTCATCCTGCCAACGGATGGCTGACTGTATCGCCACAGGTTCCTGCCCCGTAGCAAACCGGGCGCCGCCGATCACGTAAACACCGATGTCACGCAATCCGCCGCCGCCCGTTTCAGCACGGTTTCGAATATTCTGGGTATCTGCCCGATTGTCGAAGCTGAACGCCCCGGTTACATGCACCAGATTTCCGATTGCGCCATCCGCAATCAGTTTGCGTGCCAATTGCCATTGGGGGTGGTGCACGATCATATACGCCTCGGCAGCAAGCAGGCCGCTTTCGTCGCGCTTTTGGATCAATGCGTCAAACTCATCCGCCTTCATTGTCATCGGCTTTTCGCAGAGCACATGTTTGCCGGCATCCAGCGCTTTCAGGCTCCATTCCACATGAAGGTGGTTCGGCAGTGGAATGTAGACCGCGTCGATACCGGGGTCTGCCAACAGCGCATCATAGCTGTCGAACATGTTCAGGTCGGGACAGAAAGACAAAAAAGGTTCAGCCTTTACCGCATCCGACGTCGCCAGCGCAGCCAATCGCGCCCCGTTGGAGGCATGTATCGCCGGTGCCATGTATTCACGTGCGAATTTCGCGGCTCCCAACACGCCAAACTGAACCGGTTTTTGCATAACGCTCTCCATAGATGTTCGAACCCCAAAGGGTTCGTTCCCCTGCGAGGTCCGCAGGATCGACCTGTCACACCGTCATCGAAATGAAACGCGCCTTTGCCCTACCATAGCTTTGACCCTGCGGCCATTCTTTTGGCTTCACAGTCAGGATAGCGGCCTCAGACGATCAACTGGTAATGAGTCGTCAGGATGCGCCGGGCATGTGCGCGTAGAGGAGGTTTCTTCGCACAAATGCAAAAAACCAGCCCGCAGCTATTGCAGCAGGCTGGTATCGTGGTCAGCTGACACCCAGCATCCCTTTTTCACGCGCAAGATCCCGCATTTTCCTTTGCAGTTTCTCGAACGCGCGAACTTCAATCTGTCGGATCCGCTCGCGGCTGACATTATATTGGGCGCTGAGGTCCTCCAGCGTCACCGGCTGATCCAGCAACCTGCGCTGAGTCAGGATATCCTTTTCACGGTCGTTCAACACGTCAAGCGCCGCAGCCAGCAACTCGCGACGCGCTTCCAGCTCATCGCGCGCCTCATAATCTCCGGCCTGGTCGGCATCTTCATCCTCAAGCCAATCCTGCCATTGCATCGTGCCTTCGCCTTCGGACCCGACCGTGGCGTTCAGAGACGCGTCCCCGCCGGACATGCGGCGGTTCATGCTGATCACTTCCTCTTCGGTCACACCCAGATCATTGGCGATTTGCGCGACATTTTCCGGACGCAAGTCGCCCTCTTCCAGGGCGCCGATGCGCGCTTTGGCTTTGCGCAGGTTAAAGAACAGCTTTTTCTGCGCCGAGGTTGTGCCCAGTTTAACCAGCGACCACGACCGCAGGATATATTCCTGAATCGAGGCGCGAATCCACCACATGGCATATGTGGCCAGACGGAAGCCTTTTTCAGGGTCAAAACGTTTGACCGCCTGCATCAGGCCCACATTGGCTTCGGAAATCACTTCGGCTTGCGGCAAACCGTAGCCGCGATATCCCATGGCAATCTTGGCCGCCAGCCGCAGGTGCGATGTCACCATCTTATGCGCGGCTTCTGTGTCCTGCTCTTCGACCCAGCGCTTGGCCAGCATATATTCTTCTTCCGGCTCAAGCAGGGGAAACTTGCGAATCTCCTGCATATAGCGGTTCAGGCCGCCCTCGGGCGTCGGCGCGGGGAGATTTGCGTAATTTGCCATTATGATGTCCCTCCGACAAATGTTTAAGTCTTTAACATAGGATATGGGTAAAGAACCCATCCTGTTCAAGAGGTGCTGCTAACAGTCTGAAATTAATCTTTCATGAAGGAAAGATAAGAAACTCTTACTCACAGGACTTTGCTTATTGTGTCAGCGGCGCGCGAAGCGCGGCAATCAGGTTCTCCATGTCTTGCGGCAGTTCGGCCTCAAACCGCAGGTGTTCGCCCGTCACCGGGTGCTCGAACCCCAATACGGCGGCGTGAAGCGCCTGCCGGGGAAAGTCGTACACGCATTCGGCAGCGGCGGGCGTAAACGCCCTTGTGGCCAGTTTCCGCTTGCCACCATAGATCGGATCCCCGACAAGCCCATGCCCGGCATGGGTCATATGAACACGGATCTGGTGCGTTCGCCCGGTCTCGAGCCAGCATTCGATCAGAGCAAGACCAGCAGGCGTGCCAAATGTTTCAACTACCCGCGTGCGTGTCACCGCGTGACGCCCGCCATGAAACAACACCGCCTGCCTTTGACGGTCGGTCTTGTGCCGCGCAAGCTGGGTGGTCACACGCATGATGTTTCCCGGCTCAAAGCTCACCCCTTTGACGCCTCGCAGACGGGGATCACTTGCATCCGGAACCCCGTAACACACAGCGCGGTAATAGCGTTCGACACTATGTGCTGCGAATTGTTCGGCCAGCCCGTGATGTGCGGCGTCTGATTTGGCGACCACCAGAAGACCGCTGGTTTCCTTGTCGATCCGGTGAACGATACCGGGGCGTTTCACCCCCCCAACACCTGACAAAGCCTCACCGCAATGGTGTAGCAAAGCGTTGACCAGCGTACCCCCGGGCGAGCCCGGCGCGGGGTGCACCACCATGCCTGCTGGCTTGTTGACGACGATCACGTCTGCGTCTTCGAAAACAACTTCAAGCGGGATGTCTTCTGCGCCGATGTGGCTGTCTTCAGCCTCGGCCACAGTTATGACGACCTGCGCCCCTTCGGACACTTTGGCCTTTGGGTCCTGCATCCGGGTTCCGTCGATCCGAACTGCGCCATCCTCGATCAGGCGCGCCAGCCGCGTGCGCGACAGGTTTTCACCGTCTGGCACATCCCGCGAAAGCGCCTTATCAAGGCGAGGCGGCGGATCGGCCGCGATCTGAAACTCAATCTGGCGGGTGCCCATGACTGTCCCTTCCGAACCCCAAGAACCGCAGGAAACCCCGCAGCTGCGATTGCTGCGGCGGATGGTCATGCTGCTGACCGCGGTGATGATTGGCGGGGTTCTAGTGACATTCGCCCTGATTGTCATCCGCCTATCGGACCGCACACCCACCTTGCCGGATCAGATCGACTTACCCGATGGTGCGCGGGCACAGGCCCTGACCATCGGGTCCAACTGGTATGCGGTCGTGACCGACGACAACCGCGTCCTGATCTTTGACAAGACGACAGGAAAGCTGCGTCAGGAAATCGCCGTCGAGTAACCGGATCAGTTCGGGAACAGACGGGTACCGATCCAGGCCTCACCCATCTGCACATCCAGTTCGGGCGTACGCATCTTGCGTTTTCCGCCAAACGGGCAGAGCGTGATTTCGCCCAGATAAATCTTGTCGCCAATTACATAAAGGTCCACCCGCGCAAACTCGACACGTTGCCCGACGGCTTCGGCTATTGCGACCATATCGTCAAACACCTTTGGCTTGGGCTCGGTGTCATCGCTTGTCCGGAAATACAGCTCTTTCGGGATGAAGTTGAAATCCCGGTCGTGGATCATCTGCACATGTCCCCGAGAGCGGTCCCGGTCGACCTGAACAATCTGGACCTTTCCGGCGACAACCCAGAATTTCCAATCGATGATGTCCTGACCTTCAGCCGCCAGATCCTCTTCAAGGAAATAGCGCGTGTCGATCGTGGAACACCACCATTCTGCCGCCCAGAACCCGTGGGGAATGGGTTTATTGCTCCAATTGGCAAGCTTTTCCTGGGCCAGGTTGCGGTCTTCTGTGTTCATGGGCCAGGTGACCCTATGGTTTTGCCCCTGCCCGTTATTGCATTTGAGCCAATAGCTGCCCGGCTCGAGGTCGAGGTCTTCCGGCAACTCAGGCGAAGATGAGACCCAATAGCGCTTCACCGGTGTAACAAGGTTCCTGGCTGGTTCCGGGATATAGTTCTCCGCCGTCAATCTGTCTGCCGGCGACACTTCAGGCATCTCGCCAAACATCTTCATGACCAGGAGTTTTTCTGTAAGCGTCTTCGGCGCACTCAAGTCTGGCAAACGGCGGTGCGCTTCAGAAAACTTAAAGATAGATAGCATCAGCGCATTCAGACGCGCCGGGTCGTTGGCAAAGTGGTCCCAACCACGCAGAAAGCCGTCGCGCGACTGATCCTGTGCTCTGTAAAGACCAAGATTTTGGATTTTGTCCAACTCGAGCTGCGCGAATTTGAGGTACTCTTCGCGTTCGGATAACAAAGCAACGGACATCAATCCGCCAGTCGCTGCACTGATCTCTTCTTTCGTCGTCGTTAAGTCAGGAAGCACATCGGGGAAACTAACAGGCTTCGGCGCCCTTCTGCCGCCACGTGGCAGTGGTGCGTCGGTGGGTCTGATCCCCAAGCTGCGCAGCCTGCGGTCCAGGAATGAATAACGTTTTACACCCTTTGCAATCCACCAACGCATCCGCCGCCCCCATAGATGGACGGCTAGCGTTTCATCCTTGAGGTACTTATCGCGAAATTCCCGTGCATGAATGTCGTTCGCCTGACCCGTTTGCCGAAACGGCAAAGGGTAAAAGATCGGAGGTGGGCTGGCATGCCCTATCTCGCCATGATGCTGTAAAAACCATGTCATGACCTCTGGTCCATAAACACTGTGCGCCTGATCCGAGGCATGAGGCAACTCACCAGCCTTTTTCAGGCGTTCCAGCTTTTCGCGTTCCTCACCTTCTACCCACGGGCGGATCGGGAATGGATCAAGGCTGTATTCCGTATATGCCTTCAAAGCAGGGCTATCGGATGGCAACCGCATGATCGCGTTGCAAATCGTGGTGCGATTGAAGAAACCAAACACGTGATCCGCTTTCGGGACAGGCTTCAAAGCAACGACATCTGTGTCGCACCAGAGGAAATCGGTTTTTTGCATCAATTGCAGCCTGAAAATGTCAGACTGCGGGACCGGTGTTTTGAACTGGTTGTTCATGATGAACTGCTGCGGTTCGTGAATTTCGTTCGCCGAAACCAGTTCGATACCTTCGGGTACGTTTTCGACCTCGCCATAGTGGAACAGCACGACCCTGTGTCCGTTCGCAACAAAGGACAAAAGGCACATCTGTTCCAGAAAACTGAGAGGACCTTCCAACCAGAGCATTCCGATTGTGGGAAGAGTATTTTCCGCGGCCATATGCAGTTTCTCCGAGGGCGAGTTTGTCAGGATTCAGGCTGTTTTACGCTGGAAGACGGTTGCTTGCCTGACGAAAGACGCGCGTGCAATCCGCGGTCTTTTGCAACAAATTCTACAGCCGGCTTATTAACAAGCGTCTGGTAAAGCGCGTTGTATTCTGGCTGTTTGAGAAGGTCCTCGATCAACGCCTTGTGCCACAGGAATGCTTTTCGGTGCAGCCGTGCAAGCCGTTCGTCGGACTGAAATTCTGCCATCACCACGTCAACGTCCTCCTTGTACCTGAGGATCGTCTCATCCGTCGCGCCACCCCGGTTCCAGCGGTCCCAGTATTCCGTTCCCAGCGTCTGCGAGGAGTGGTTGGCCCGCCCACGGCTGCGCTTGGCCAAATAGGCTTGTGTGGAGCGGACCGCGTAGTGATTGATCTGTGCAATCTCAAATCCAAAAGGCGGTGCAACATGGTTCCCAAAGGGTGCGGGTTCTTTCGCGTGCCCCCCGGGAACAGACCGGAATACACCTGCCTGAAACTCGGACTTGGGATGCGGGTTGTGCAACCCATAGCGGAGATAGACGTCGCCCTGCCGGAAAAGCGATTTGACGAACCGGCGCCCCGCCCCGCCCTGTTCATACTCCAACTCACCATCGAAAAAACGCTGCGTCACCGGCGCGTCGCGCAGAACATGGCGACCGCTGTTTGAGAATATCTTCCATGGTATGGAAATGACATCCACGCCCGGCGTCGCCTCGATCAGGTCGTCCACTTTGTGGTTTCCGACGTGAATATTCAGAAACTCATCCGCATCGCAGACATAGACCCATTTGGCTTCTTTCACGACGGGCAGACGGCGGGCCTGTCGCAGTGCTGATCTGTGAATCCCGCCTGTGCCCACGCGGTTCCTGTGAAACTCAACATGACCCAGGGCCTCAAGGCGGCGCAGAATTTGGTTCGTACCGTCCGTGCAATCGTTGGTGTAAACGATGATCCTGTCGAAACCCAACACCTTATGATGAGCCACCCATTCCAGAATATATGGGCCCTCATTTTTCATCGCTGAGATGAGGATTTTTTCAGGCTTGTTCATCGCTGCCATTCACCCCAGACGCTCAGTCGCCCTGTTTCTTGCTGTCATCTTGTGGAGTGATTTTTTCTATGGCGATCTGCGCACCGGCAATTGCCCGGATACGCAATTCACGAGGGTGTTTGCCCAGAAACTCGTTGACGGCGCGGATCACTCCGTCGCCCCACCACCCCCGGCGGTGGTAATCATCAAACGCCATGATCCCACCCGATTTGATCTTGGGAAACAACGCCTCCAGGTCCGCAGTAACACCTTCGTAAGAATGATCCCCATCGACATAGGCAAATGAAATGCTCTCATCGTCAAAAAGCTTTAATGCTGGCACCGAGAAATCGCGTATAATGCCAACCTTGCCCTCCTCGATCTCTTTTTCGAAGGACGTGACGACCTTCTGGAAGATGGCTTCCATCTTTTCGTCTTCGGTCCTGCCAACAAACGCCGTTGTATGCGATTCCTCGCCAATATGTTTCCAGGGGTCGATCAGAAACAACTGACTGGGTTCAAGCAATTTCAGGATTGTCGGAGAAAACTCGCCCTGCCAGACACCGATCTCAACAGCCACCCCCCCCTTGGGAAGACGCGTCAGGAATGTACGGCGGATCGCGTCTTTTGTATTCTTGCGTTTGGTTGCCTTGTCTGCGTTCGGTTTATTCTGGCTGCCGGGAAGAGCACCGATCACTCTGGGTTCGTTTGACATCTCGACCTCACTTGCAGACGGGTATTGATTTCTCGCGAAACCCGTTTTGTTTATTGGGCAATGGCTAACATGTCGTTGCTTCAAGAACCAGAAGCTATGTGTCGTTTTTGGAAAGTGGTGGCAACTTGTCGATACCAAGCCACGGAGGCTCGAGGCTTGTAACCCGATAGTCCCTCGCTTTGCTCGCGAGAAAACGGTTAATCGCCGAAGACATGCCGGAATAAGACCCTTTTCCCCGCCTGTAGGATGTAAAGGCGATGCTCCCACCCGGAGCCAGAACCCTGTCGATCCGGTTCAACAGCTGCAACATGACACGCTCGGCCCGAACCCCGCGTATGATCACGACACCAACGCTTTGATCTTCAAACAGCTTCAGCATCAAAGGCGGCAGCGCCCGGTAGACCCTCAGACGCCCAGCGACGATCGGTTCTCGGAAGTACTCCAGCAATGCATAGAAGGTGCGATCCAGGGCCTGAAGTTTAGGATCTTGCGTTGTATCCTTGCAGGCGAACGTATCCCACGACAGCCCCCATGGCCCGATGATCGTCAATTGCGCAACTGCATCCAATGCAAGTATTTCTTCTACGATTTCAGTCTCGACATGCCCGATCAAAACCCAGTTCTTCTTGCCGCTGATTGACCTCAAGAACCGCTGTCGCTGCTCTTTCGTTCTTTCAACCTCCGGAGACACTGGCGGCAGGAAAGATGAGTCCTTCGGATCGAACGGCAAGTCCACCTGTTTTGCATCAGTGATTAATGCATGCTGCGCCGCCGCTTCTTCGTACTCCATGGCCGTTCCCAGGGAATCCAGCCGGGTAAACCAGGGGTAGTTATTGGGTCTTGAGTTTTCAGATTTGGACATCTTGCCCAAACGCGTCCATTTCGCAACTTGCGCGAAAGAAACTTCGGGGTCTTTGTAGGTCTCCGCAACAAAGGAAAGATCGCCTTCTTCCATCACGCCCAGATCCAGCGCCTTTATATATCGCCCCCCGGCAAAATTCTTGTACCGAGTTATGAATCCCTGTGCGGCCTCTGTTTCACGTATCTCCGAGATACGGCGCTTGTGATAAGCAACAGCTTTTTCGTGCAAGTCTCCCAGAACACGATCCGCACGTAGTTCATCATACGATTTTCCAAGGCGGTCCAATTTGGAAAGGATCGATAATTCTTCAACTTTGTTGAAGCAATGCATGTGCCAATAGGCTTGTCCCGTTGCCTCCATCTTGGGATGAAACGCGGTTGTGTTTACATCCCCCCGCAGCCGCTTCATCAGATAACTCTCGATGGATCGGACGGCATAGTGGTTCATCCTGAAAAACTGCTGCCCAAAGGCCGCGCCAGTAGTGGAATGGGACCAACCATTTCGCCGCATTGCAGGTGGCAAGGGATCTCCGTCACCATCAATCCATGCAAAGCTTTCGGCCTTACCGGCGATTGGGCCACGCGGACGGTGTGTGTTGATTGCCCGATAAGACCCGTTGTTTCTGACAAGCGATTTGAAGGCACGCACATTCTGCGGCGTCACCACCCCCAACTCTGCTGCAGATGTGAATTGTTCGATCACAAACTTGTCTTCAAACTCGACAATCCCATTGTGTCCGAACATCTGCCATATCGCGGCAAAGCCATCTGCATGTGGAAAGGTGCGAAACAGATCGTCCAGCGTACCGTCCCCAACACGGATATCGAGAAATTCGTCGACATCACAAACCAGAATCCACTCGGCTTCAGCGTACCAGGGATGTTCCATAGCGTTCGCATAGGCCGACGCCTGCGGCCCATGCTTCCAGGGACCGGGGTTATCGATATGCGCCAGAAAACCCAGTTCCTCGCATCTTTTCAAAATCGCGTCAGTGCCGTCGGAGCAGTCATTCGAGTTAACGATGAAATGCGTAAACCCGATCGAAAGGTAATACGCGATCCATTCAAGGATGAACGGCCCCTCGTCTTTCATCGTTGATATGACAAGTCTCATCGCACCTACCCGCAACCATGGCCCGCAAATTCAGGACGAAGGGAAAAATCGCATCATTGCAGAGGCATGGCACGCTTCCCGACACATGGCTTAGTTACGGGCCACGGATTTGCAATGCAAGTGAACAGACAAGAACGGCAAAGTCAGCTTCGCATAAGCTGATCCGCACTTCACAGGATACGAAAAGATTTGGTGCGGTCGAGATGCATTGAAGACTTGAACACGCATATTTCTTGCCGTTTCAGGTTGTCTCGAAAATTCGACTAAACCACTGTAAAACATAAATATGTGGTTTCCATTCGCTTCAGGATGGTTCACTGTGCCTCACAGTAGAAGGTGGACCAAAGGGTGGACCAATGCCAGCACTCAACAAGCTATCATCATTGCAGGTAAAGAATGCCCAACCCGGCAAATACTCGGACGGCGGGGGCCTCTGGTTGCACAAAAAAGACGGTGATGGCGGCAAGTGGTTCCTTCGAGTTCATGTCCACGGGCGTCGTCGAGAGATGGGTTTAGGGGCTTTGTCTGCCGTCTCTCTGAAAGAGGCACGCGAAGAGGCTGAGAAATGGAGAGCCGTAGCCCGTCAGGGAAAAGACCCAATCAAAGAACGGGAACGGATGCGCCGGGAAGCCGCTAAAGCTGACCACACACTAACGGTAGTGGCGAAGGAAGCCTTTGCGGCGCGTCAGGCTGAATTAAAGGGCGACGGCAAGGCTGGGCGCTGGTTCTCACCGCTTCAGCTTCACGTCCTCCCCAAACTTGGCAATGTGCCGATTGAAGAGATTGATCAACAGGACATAAAAAACACCCTCGCTCCTATCTGGCATTCCAAAGGTGAGACCGCGAAGAAAGCGATGGACCGTTTGGGCATCGTTTTCCGGCACGGTGCAGCCATGGGGCTTGATGTGGACCTGCAAGCTACGATGAAGGCGAAAGCCCTGCTTGGTAAATCCCGGCAAGTGCGCAAGCACATACCGTCGATGCCATGGGGAGAAGTTCCTGCATTCTATGAAAGCCTTGATGACGGATCGGTCACACATCTCGCATTTCGGTTACTAATCCTCACTGCGGTACGGTCCAAGCCGCTACGGTTCATTCATCTGGACGAACTGCACGACGGCACTTGGATAATACCGGCAGATAAGATGAAGACCGGCAAAGAGTTTCATGTGCCCCTGTCGAAGGAAGCCCAGCGCATCATTGAGCAAGCAACGGCGTTCGAAAAGGAAGGCTACTTGTTTCCCAATGTCAAAAAGGGGGTCATCTCCGACGCCACTATGTCCCGCCTGATGGAGCGTCAGGAATTAGAGGCACGGCCCCACGGGTTCCGGTCCAGTTTCCGGACATGGTGCGCAGAGGCTACAGACACGCCCCGCGAAGTCGCTGAAATGGCGCTTGCCCACGAGACCGGTAGCAAGGTGGAACGCACCTACCGCAGAACGGACTTCCTTGAACAACGCCGTGTTCTTATGGAGCGCTGGGCGCAGCATGTGACCGGACGGAGAGCGGACATTGTCAAACTGGTGGCGCAATGACCAAAGAACAACTATTCGACTACCGCAAGCTCCGCGAAGTCGAAGATCAACTCAGACAGACGATTAGTGGTGTATTCTTAGAAGAAAGGGGTGCCTTATCCGAAGAGAAGAGTGCACTAAAACCGGTCAAGAATTTTAGGGACTTAGCACTAGGAGGCACCCAGCCAAGAGATTGGCCTGCGGATGAACAAGGTCGAACTGCGATCAGCTTTATAGAAACCATACAGCGCGGCGTGCTGTTTTATTGCATGGAAGACCTGCTATGGCCGAACGGACGAAACAACTCGCCTAACAGGGACGTTTATTGGGGTTCTTTGTTGCGAAAAGATCGCTACATCCGCTGCGGCGAAAGAGGTACGCTGGGTCTGGACCAAGCTCTTAGATCGCGGCGGCATCCGGGGAGGCAACCCATTGCACTCAGAACATACAGTGACGCCCTCAAGTATTACAAAGCCGGTATAATCGCCGATCAATTGTTTCCATTCGTCAATGAGCGCTGGGCAGTTCGGTGGATGCCGTCAAATCCAAACAGCATTGTAGCTACAATTCTAAAACCCGTACTGCATAGTAACCTTTATCTATTCGGTAAATCAGCCTCTAGAATTGCAGCGGCATGTGAACCGGAAATCCGGTATGTTGTCGGGACAAAGATGGTGGGAGATCGGGAGCGAGACATGTATGCCCCACCGACTAAAGCTTACGATCATGCATTCCGACGGCAACTGGATAGGCTGCGTGCTGAATGGCTACTCAACCCGCCTCCAAACGCGTGTCAGCCAACCGACAAGTGGATACGAGAGCGTCTTGGAGTTTGGGAAGGCGACGACCCCGAACGTGAAAGGGGTTCAGCAGATAACCATGTTGTAAGGAATTACAAAAGCGCGTTCGACCAACGTGTTTTCGAGTGACTTCCTGATCAAATATGACTGCCCTATTGTATCCTTCTAGTACCTTTGCATTTTGGATAATTCGAACACCCGAGAAATTGACTACCAGATTTGCGGTTTGTGCGCTTCGCCATCGCTGATCCACATCTTGGGCATTTAGCCAACATTGTTCCTTGCTGCCCGGATAACGACTGAACATGATTCACATGATCCCGGCGCGTTTTGCGGTTGGTTTCGACAGCACCATCTGAAAGCTTTTTTACCAGCGCCGGGACTTCGTCCTCGCTAAACAGTAATTGGTCGAAGCTCTTTATGTATCTTACTAGTTCACGGACACTCCATACGACGTTCGAAGGCATCGGCGTTCGCGCGCGCGCCGAACCAACGAAAGCGACAACGTTATGTATCTTGCGCTGAGGTACGCCCAAAAGTTCCTGAACAGCTTTCACGTGTTTAAAATTCTGATGCGTTGGGTTTTGCATCTTAAACTTCTTTCGGCGAAAGGTTTGTGTCCACGTTCTTTGGTCGGCGCTGCCGAAAATCCAACCAGACATATTCTTTGTTTCGACAACGAAGATGCCATGTATAGAAACAACGACATGATCAATTTGAGTGGTGCCACCCCGAACCGGTAGCGTCAGATCGTTGAGTAATGTGTAGTCAGCCGCGCCTAGACGAGATCGAAGTGCGGACCTAACCCAGAACTCCCCCGATGCACCTTTGAACCACGCAGAACGAAAGAACCAAAGCCCCAGCAAAATGAGGCATAAAAATCCCAAATACGCTATGTCGTTTAGGGTGTTGTAGTTCATCTGCCTTGGCCACCGCGGTCCAGTCTACGGACACTTGTATGCGTCACCAGAAACGAATGTCCCATCATCGCTAGTTGAAGTCTGCGTTAGAACAAACGCGTTTCCACCCAGAGCTCCGACGGCGTTGCGCATCTTATTTTGTGCACTACGCGCGTCCATGGTTGTATCCAACCCGAAAAGCTCTGTCCCACTGACCGGACCCAAGAACTGGCAGTTTTGAACGGTTTCGGGTGAAAGCTGCCTAACTTGCTGGCCTTGTGAAGTAAGTTCAGTACTGCAAGCCGCTACCGACACGAAGCAAGCAATTACCCCAAATCCACGCATTTTAACCTCCTAATATCTCAAACTGATAGGAAGCATGTTCACCGTGAACATTGAAGCGATGCCCACCCGAAAAAATTCTAGTGTGCTGGTCTAGCCACGAGGGGCAAAGTCAATTTTCTAGGGTTCAACAAAAACTTTTTTTTCGCGCATCTTGGGTGGAACCATCCTGATACCTCTGAACCCAGACACACCAACGGTTCACAGGATGTATCATGCAAACTCACAAAAAATTCTACAGCACCAATCAGGTGCTTGAAGTCTGTCCTTTCAGCAAAAGTACGCTTCATCGGATGATCGAAGATGGCCGGTGGCCGAGGCCGATCAAGATTGGATCGCGGTCTTACTGGCTCGAAGATGAAGTTTCAGCCGCAATGCAAGCGTTCGCGGATGCTCGCGGCTAACTCAATTTCAACCCACAATATCGGAGATAATCATGTCATCAAAAAAAGATGCACCCGGGTTCAGTTCCCTGAAACACAATTGGGGCTTGGCAAGTCGCGCAAGTGACAACCCGGAAAACCCCAAACCTGAAACAACCAAGATCACCGCCCAACGCAACGCGGCAGCGGCGTTCGGTGTCAGCCCTGATCGCGCTGGGCGGGAAAAGAAAAGTACTCAAAGAGATCAGCGCAGCGAACGTAGGAAAAGCATCGAAAGCCGTCTCGGTATCTCACTGGGTGATAAGCCCGCGTCCAAGAGCAGTTCCGGCAACATCACCCGCGCGTTCGGCGGCACGAATACTAACGAAGGGGGTATGTAAGATGGAGCCTAAGTTCAAAGCCAAGTTAATGCGTGGACGGCAATACAGTAAATTCGTGCCGGACGGGGCACAGGGAGACTTTATCGTGTTCAAGCATGGTGTTGCTGTGACCATCTCCGCAGAAACCAAGCACCACCTCGAAAAATACGCTGTTGATCCGGTCCAAACCACATTCAGCACAGGCGAGGTGGAAGAGAGTTACGAGTGCAAATTCGCGTTCGAAGAATTGGACGAAAGCCCCTGAGTTATTGAACCCGGGTGCAATTCCGCCCGAACCCTACCTGTCAGATCAACCCAACTAGAATGGAAAACCCATGCCTAAAAACATGCCTTATGATCCTGCTGAAACCGAGCAGAAAAACCACGCGCTCCAAGCGCTACTAGCGGAATACCTTGTTCGTCTCGACGGCCTGCGCGAAACGATCCAAGGCGACCTTGATAACCCGGAAGATGCATTCCCCGCAGAGATGCATTTAGAGTTTGGAGAGAAACTGGTCCTTGCCCACTCTGCCGGGAATGTCTTTTTGCACCATCTGAGACAGGTTTCAGCGGCAGGCCAAGTCGCCCGCTGAATGCCAAGCGCAAATCCCATTGAACCGAAGAATTTGAACCCGGGTGCAAACAACCATGCCTGATCCTTATGAAACGCATACCGCCCAGCGCATGGCGATAATGAACCCGGGTTCAATGCACGAAATGGACCGCAAATGGTCCCGAGAAATTGGCTGGGCATCTGAGGTCTATCGTGAACGGGCTAACGCTATCCATTCCGCCACTACTTCCGGGAAACGCCTTCAACCTGTTGCCCGCGATTTTCTCAGGTCACCCCATGCCAAACTCGTCTCTGCATACAAAGCGCTGGGCGGCAGTGCGGACCCGGATCAGGTTAGAGCATTGAGCATGCAAGTGAATGCTTGGGCGACCGACTATCCGCCGATCAGATGGTATCCGAAGACCAAACCCGACGGGTCTTCGCGTCCTATCTGCATGTTGCCACCGGCATTGAAGGCTGCGCACTACTTAATCCGGGAAGTGATCAGCCAACTGACCGTGCCCAACGGCAAGCTGTTCGGCATCCCCGGGGCAAGCCGTGATGACCTCGCCAGACAGCTCAAACAGCTTCAGAATTCCGGGTACGTCTACCTAGCCAAGACCGACGTGATTGACTGCTATCAGAGCATCAACCCGGACGCCCTGTATTCCCTACCATTGCCACAGGAGGTGACCCGCCGAGCACTCGATACTAGAAGCCTATGCTTTTCAGTGACCCACCATCCCGACAATGCTTCGCAGGCTAAACAGGATTTTGGTTCTTCTGGGAGTATATATGAGATTGACCACAATGTAAGCGGGCCAAAGGGCCTTATGCAAGGCTCCCCGGCCTCCGGTGTTGTTCTCGCGCATCTGCTTGTCAGATTGCCAGATCGCGCTGATACAAAGGTTATGATCTGCTTTGACAACATCGTCATTGCTGCTCGTACCCCTGCTGGAACTCGGGCGATGGCAGATACCTTGACCGCTCATCTTGAACGGTGTCCTGCTGGTCCGCTTGCGATGTGTGAACCCGAATACGCCGACGATACGCCTTTGGAATTCCTCGGCTATCAGTTCGATCCCAACCGGAATGACATTGGCATTGCTGACGACGCGCGTTCCCGGCTGGAAGAGCGACTTGGCATCGCAGAGCAGATGGATATGGCGCGGCTACACGCGCTTCTAGGGACCTATGCAGACGCTGCTGCTGACCCAAACCAAATAACGCCTGCAAGCCCGCTCCTAGACGCGCCTCCGATAAACACATGGCGTGTCCTGCGTGACTGGCGTGCAGGCTTCCCCGCCGTACGATCAGACGGGCCAGACTTCTCGCATTATCTGCGAACCTCTGCCGACGCGAACGTTGACCACCCTGCGTTTAGCCACCTTCACGAAAACCTCTTTGCAGAACCCGGTACGAGGGAGAATGACGCCATCCGCGCCATTCTCAAAAGACATCTCAAACTGCCGAACTAAACACCAACCCCATTAGGAAAACAGACCAATGAGTATTGCCACAGTCGTTTTTATCCTTGTCACGATCCTCTATCTGGTGATCGGACGCGCGACATACCAGAAAATCATCTTACCTAGTCGAAAACGCGATGCGCTGGGCGGTGACGTGGACGCGATGGTGTGCGTCATCCACGAACAAGAAAAGTCGCTAGTCCACTACCTGACTTATGGGGGCTGGTTGCTGTTCTATCCGGCGTTTTTCGCATTGGGTTGGATCATCGCCCGGTTGGACATCGACACTTGAACCCGGGTGCAATTCTGAACTGCAATGCCGGTTAACGCCGCAAATAACCCCCAAAGTCCGAAAGGCATCAAAATGACCGAGCAGCCCTGCCCAACGCCCGAGCAAACCCAACTTGACGCCGAAAATGTCCGTTCACCTGCCGCAATGATCCGGCAATCTGGTCGCCTACGCTCTGAGCAACAATGGGAAATTGTCAGGCAACTGCTGCACCCGATGATGATGCAGAACTATTCCGGCCAAGCCATTGCCGATGCGTTCGGAATTTCCGTTGATACCGCATATAGATGGAAGCGGAGACTGTTGGATGACCTGCGCAAGGAAGCGGTATCCATGCAGCCACGAGACTTCGTGATGGAAAGCGTGTCCTCTCTCCGTCAAGTGCGTGCCGAAGCATGGGCCGGTTATCAAGCAGCAAGCGACGCCAAAGAAAAACGCGCCTTCTTGAACACTGTGACAAACGCCGAAGCGCAGTTCGCCAGAATGGGAGAACGCATCGGATTGTATGGGCGTCCCGGCCAAAACCCGATGGATGCCAATGCCTACGGCGAAGTGCGCGACGGTGAGCAAAGCGACATGATGCTGGTCCGTGAACTCCAAATCCGGCTGGTCGAACTGCTTTCGGTCTCTGACAGTCAGGCAGAGGTTGCCGAAGATGCTGAGCCGGAACGCTACGACGAATTGCTATCAGAAATACGATCTGATCACGGCACAACAGGACCTACATTAGGACCGCGAGTAGACTTACCCCCCCGCAGGCGGCAGAGCGCATTACCAGCGTCTTCTTGATCCGCCAAGAAGCGAAAATTGAAGCTGGGTAAGTATTCACTCTAACGCGAAAAGTGCACCCGGAAATTTCGATTTTCTAGGTTCGTTCAGAAGCGACGTGCTCCCAAACAGCCGCCCCAAACGTAAGAACTGTGCAAATCGCCCATATCATGATCAAAGCACCTCCCGGCGCTCCTCCATAGGACACTGGGCCGTAGGGAGTTTCGAACTCAAAATACCATGTGGCTGGCACAATCAAAAAAAGCCCGGAACTAACACAAGCTGTGAACAGGCGGCGGAACATAAAACCACGATCAAACATCCTGAATACAAATCGTAATAACACAACCGTTACGAACGCCAGAGTTCCGGCCCAAACTATCGACACGCCTATTTCCAGCCAAACGATTAAGAAAACTGCCACAAAAGTCGCAATGAGGATGTTGTTTGTAGTGAGCAAATCCCTTTGGCTAACACTCTTTTCCGGCTTTCCGTCACGCAGCCATGACCAAACCATAAACTCGATGGCCGACTTGGCGTGCTCGTTTTCGATTACATCAAGTCGATGCCGAAGCACCTCAAACTGTTGGAGACCGTCTAGAACTTTGACTTCTTCGTAGATTTTTTCCGATTGCGCGAACCACCCCGCGCGGGTCTGTTCACTCGGCACCAACAACCTCGGAGACGTAAACGGCTTCAACATTACGGAAACGATCTATGTCGACCATCTCACCAGTACTTTCGTCCAGCATTTCCTCCGGGACATCCAGAGGGCTTTTGAAAGTAGCCAAGGATGCTTTCGTCCATGGCGATATCACACGGTATACGACGTTTAAATTTCCCTCCGATACGCGCTTTGCCAATGCGCGCAACAACTCCGCATCGTTTGGAGCGCCAACAAGGTCTTTGATCCTGTTCAACGTAAGCTCCCGGTACGTCGAAGCATTGCGGAGTTTGTCGACTTCAAGATCGAGTCGATTCTCCCAACCTGCAATGCGACGTTTGCCGAACATCATTCCTCGCTGTTCACCTTGAGAATTGCAATTAACACTGCGTCAAATTCCTGCCGAGACAATCCCGCAGTAAAAATAATTTCGTTTATATCTTCGGAGAGGATTGCATTGATCTTTTTAATTTCGCCGAATTGGTAGGAGACACGAACCCTCTCACAGTAGGCTTCAGGATCGCCTACTGTAAACTGCTTGATCACTTCCGTCATCACATCCGATTCAAGAATTCCCCCCTGATCTGCTTGTGATGTGGATTGTATCCTGTCTCCACGGTCATTCTTGTGCTGAGTTTCATATAACTCAAAGTTCTCCGCGACCTCCTTTTTCTTCTGAAGGTCCGAGAACGAGTTTTTGGCGTTCGACAGACTTAATTCGCCTATCCTAGTTGGATTGATCAGCCCTTCCAATTGGCTGAGTACAGAGGCTGCAAATCCGGGGTAAGAAATCGGAGGTTCACTCCTTGGATTAAGGCGGACCTCCAAAAGGCCACTCGTGTGCAACTTCAATACGTCAACGGCTCGGAACGGGACGCGATCTGATACGTACACCTGCCTTCCGTCATACTCCGTCAAAACGCCCCTCTTTCGCCGGTACTCTGTCCGCGCGATTTTAATAATCAGGGCATCTGTATCCTCGCCGTCTCCTATTCTGACCTCCGCGACAACCGGATGTTCAGGAAACGCAGCAAACACATATTCACCGACCTCCGGGAAACCCTTGCCCTTGGCCCAAGCGGCGACGGTTTGCGGCTCTATGGCTTGTTTCAACTCGTCAATATTGCTTACGTCATAGTGAAAAAGCCTGACATGTTTACTGCCATGTTCTTCAGCCTCACGGATCAATCCGATTAATTCATCAACGGTGACTGAACCGTTTGCCAAGACAGGTTCGACCCTTGTCTCAATCATTGATTTCCAGCTTGATGCCGAATGCGGTAATTTCTTAGACCGCAAAAAAGCTCTCACCGCATCCAGTGTTGCCTGACTTTCCAGAACTTCAAAAAGTACATCTTGGCTAATCAAGCCCTCGAAAACTTCATTCTTCATACTATGTCCACTTGTCGCCGCAGGGGTGGAATCAACCCTTGGGAGCCAGAAATCTACATATTGTGCATCAAGCATCACACAGCCACCACGAGAATTCAACGCACGTTACGTCGCATCTGGACTTGGTACAGTCCGACAAGAAAATCAGTGTTTCTCAATGGAAATAACACACTATGAATGTAGTTGCCCGACATCAAAGACAATCGCCCATAGTGGTTACCAACGATTAACTTCAAGCAACCGAAAGAAGGTGGTCTAAAGGGTGGTCTGAGAAACTTGGCAAGCACCTAAGATACTATAATTATACATTTTTCTTTGATTTATTGGTGCGGTCGAGAAGACTCGAACTTCCACGGGTGTTACCCCACAGCGACCTCAACGCTGCGCGTCTACCAATTCCGCCACGACCGCACTGCCTGTGACTTGGTAGAGCGGCGTATAGACGTTGGCGCACGCGATGTGAAGAGGCAAAAACACACTGGTTTAAAAACCTTCGCAGCAGTCCTATCTAAGCCGGTGATCAACACAGTTTCGATCTGACAGGAGCCGCAGATGACCTCGCCCGATACCCGCGCCATCATCCAAATCGATATCGTGTCAGACGTCGTGTGCCCGTGGTGCATAGTCGGGTTTCGCCAGCTTGACGTGGCATTGAAACAGCAGGGCATCCAGGCCCAAATTCGCTGGCACCCGTTCGAATTGAACCCGAACATGCCGCCTGAAGGGCAGAACCTGCGGGAACACATCACGGAGAAATATGGCTCGACCCCCGAACAGAGCCAGCAGGCACGTGACAGGCTAACGGCGATCGGAGCAGAACTGGGGTTCACCTTCAACTTTCACGAAGACAGTCGGATCGTGAATACAATCAAGGCGCATCAGTTGCTGGATTGGGCCGAAAGTCAGGGCCAGCAACACCAATTGAAGCTTGCGCTTTTCGACGCATATTTCACACGGCAACAGGATGTGTCCGACGTTGAGGCTCTGTTGCAGGCCGTCACGTCTGCCGGGCTGAAACCTGATGCCGCACGTCAGGTGCTTGAGACCGGCGAACACATCGCCTTGGTGCGAGAGAAACAGCAATTCTGGACCAGCAGGGGTATTTCAGGTGTGCCGTCCATGGTGTTTGGCGGAAAATACCTGCTGACCGGCGCGCAAGGGGTCGATACCTATTCCCGGGTGCTGCAACAGTGTTTGACCGAAGCGGCCTGACCCCTCTTCCCCTGCCCGCTACGGACGGATATGAGGCCGCCATGGAATGGAAAATCACCGATGGTCTGACCAGTTATGACGAAGCGACCGCCTTTATGGAGGCACGCGTCGCCGGGATTGCACGCGGCGACGCGGAGGAGTGCATCTGGTTACTGGAACACCCGCCGCTTTATACGGCAGGCACGTCAGCTAAGGTAGAAGACCTGACCGATCCTGACCGCTTTCCGGTTTATGCAAGCAAACGGGGCGGCGAGTACACCTATCACGGCCCCGGTCAGCGTGTGGCCTATGTCATGCTGGATCTGAACAAGCGCGGGCGCGACGTGCGCCAATTCGTGAAGCAGTTGGAAAACTGGCTGATATCGGCACTTGCCGAATTCAACGTGCATGGCGAAATACGCGACGGGCGCGTTGGTGTCTGGGTGCGGCGCGACGACAAACCGCTGACGGTGACCGGCAAACCGGCAGAGGACAAGATCGCGGCAATTGGCCTGCGTTTACGCAAATGGGTCAGCTTTCACGGTATTTCGATCAATGTCGAACCGGATCTGGAGCATTTCTCGGGCATTGTTCCCTGCGGGATCAGCGAATATGGCGTGACTTCATTGGTGGATCTGGGGCTTCCGGTCACCATGAATGATCTCGATGCGGCCTTGAAGAAAACCTTCGAGGGCGTGTTTGGTGCCTCTGATTTCTGATTCTGCCTTGGCAGAGAATCAGCTTCCGCTGCGCTTGGATACAACAATATGCATGTGCGGAAGGCTCTGTTTCCGAAACACGTCGCAATTTACCAAGAACCATTCAGTTTTACGTTATTCTTTAGGCAAGTTTTAATTCTCTAGGATACACCGGTGTTGTTAACGAGTAATATGAAACTGCCAATCAAGAGTGAGTGGTATGTTAAACCGGTGATCAAGGGCTCGCCCTCGAAATCCGAGAAGTGTTTGGTTACGAGTCTGCCGTTCCGACCCCAAATCGGAACGGCAATTCATTTCCCCCCTTCACGCTGAAACCCGTGCTCAAGCCGCAATGGTCGGGGGCAGGCGATTTCTGCGTTGTCCAGCTGTGGAGTCTCATGGCCTGTCCCAAGGAGGGGTTTCGGGTTTTCTTGTCTCCGGTCGCGGCGACATGCACGGGCGGATGCTGGCATTTGTCCGGATTGGCACCTCACAAACAGACATGAAGCCATTGATTACAAAGAGATTTTTATCCTTTCCGCATGTTCGGCAATCAAATCGAAATCACCCATTTTACCAGGTGGGCGCATCGACACCCCGTCATGACGCGGCAGGACGTGAAAATGCAGGTGGAAAACCTCCTGCCCGCCTGCGGTTTCGTTGAATTGCTGAATGGTTACACCCTCTGCGTCGAAGGCTTTCATCACCGCACGAGCCATCTTTTGAACGGTGTTCATGACCGCCGCCAGTTGGTCGGGCGTGGCATCCAGCACGTTTCGGCAGGGTGTTTTGGGGATCACCAGCAAATGCCCATCAGCGCGCGGCATGATGTCCATGAAGGCCAGTGTGTCGGCGTCTTCGTAAACTTTTGACGAAGGTATCTCGCCGCGCAGAATTTTGGCGAAGATGTTGTCGGGATCATAATCCATGGTTGCCATCCGTTCCTTGAGGGGCTTTTGACCGAGTTGTGGTCCACCCGCCCCGCCGGGTCAAGCCGGGGGTTTGAGGCCTGAATTGTACAAATTGCACCGGGTTTTCAGTGGGGGTTGTACGTTTTGTACACTTGGATTTGGCATGAGATCACATCGTCAGAGACAGATGCGGCACGTTCCTGACAGGTGGTGTCTGCCTACGCCGCAGAGCACAGGTTTCGCATTTCTTAACTTGGCTAAAACTGGTTAAGTTGTTGAATACTTCTTCCAGCTCAAGTCAAAGGTCCATTGTGCGGACAAAACAGCTTTAGGTATCGGAAGACCGTATGTCCGCTTCTGAAACTAAGTGATGCGACATCAGACCGGCACGTATTTCAATGAGAACGGCGCCCAGATGTTTTTCCAGGGGCGTGCCTCTTCAAGTTCATAGGCCAGTTCATACAGAAGCCGGTCTTGCCCTTCTGCTGCGATGAAGTGTGAACCTATCGGAATACCCAAGTCTGCACTCCAGGAGAGCGGTACGGACATGGCCGGGCATCCAGCGAAGTTGATTGGCGACGTGAATTTCAGACGCGCAGCAACATATTGAGACAACTCATCAGAAAATAACTCGTCCGGGGTATGCTCATACAAGGGCGGAGCCACCACGGGTGCGACAGGTGCCAGAAGAACGTCATATTTCTCGAAAACATCGGCGAACACAGGAACCAAATTGTCGAGGAACGCACGGCCTTTTGCGATTTCTTCGGGCGAAATTTCTGCTGATGCCTCGATATTGGAGGCCAGAAACCGCGTCAGCAGACCCGACTCCATGACCGATTTTCCAGTGACCCCCTCGACTGCTGATTTGAGCGCACCGACCTTGCCACCAAAGAAATTTGAATAGGCGTCGGCCATTACATTTGCGTCGACGGGCCAGGGCGTTTCTTCCACTTCATGACCAAGGTTTTGCATCAGGAGCGCCACCTTGCGCTGAGCCTTCAAAATCTCCGGGTCCGTTGTTATCAATTTACCATCGTCAACAACCAGTCCTACTTTAAGCCGTCGGTCGGACGGCCCTGAGACGAAGCCCACTGGCGGGAATGGATCACCTGACAGAGATTCCGTAAGAGAAAACGCAAGTGCGCTATCGCGGACCGTGCGGCTCAGCATTTGGTTTGTTTTTGCGACATCGTGAGTGCCGTTTGCTTCACCGGACCGCATACGCCTGCGGCTCGGTTTCATGCCGAAGATGCCAGTCGCTGAAGGTGGAAGCCGATTGGACCCTGCGCCGTCTGTTCCGTGCGCCATCGGAACAACCCCGGCCGCAACCGCGACAGCAGATCCACCACTTGAAGAGAAAACCGAATAGTCCGGGTTCCACGGGTTTTTTGTGGCCCCAAAAACATCATTGTTTGTGATAATGAAACTTGCCAATTCAGGCACGTTTGTTTGGCCCAGTATGTTGAACCCAGCGGCTTCGACACCGTCAACATATTCTACGTTCCGCTCTGGAACATTATTCAACATGAACCTTGACCCGTCCGTACGGGGCAAACCACCGATGTCGATCATGTCCTTCATCAGGATTGGAACACCGGCGAAGGGAGCATCAAGCGGGATTGTGTCAGCCTTCAAGCGGGCTCGGTCGAAGGCCGAGTTCGTCATGAAATTCAGCGCTGGGTTCATTACTTCGATCCTGCGGATGAACGTCTCGACCAATTCAGCTTGGGTAAATTCACGAGCGCGCAAACGCTCCGCGAGCCCCGTCGCATCTTCGTCGATCAGTTCATCCATGCGACGCGTTTGTGCGAGCGCTGCAACTGGCCGCATACCAATAACAGACGCTGCGGCAGCGGACCCCTTCAAAAATGATCTACGAGTTTTTCCAACCATTAGGGTCGCTCCTTGCTCTTTTAGATGCTTTGTATCTTTACGTTTTTTTAACACTTGGAGCATCTGCTCGAAATGTCGATACGTTTGCAACTCAGTAGCCTCTTTTTAGGGGCAGCTGTCTGACAACTACAGAGCGCGTTTCAGGTAGCGATTTGGTCAAATATTTTGCCTAGTCTCGGGGCAGTAAATCACTCCGTGGCGAAGGTCTGCTTTGCGGTGTCAGGTCTGACACGACCCAATAATACAACGGCGGCTCCGGGCTCAACACCCCCCTTCCCTGTCCTTGATCCTGCGGATTGGGCCGGCGGCAAAGGTTCACGCCTGCCGGGTCGGCTTTGAGAGCCCGTCCCGTTTGAGGACAACCTGAACACAGGTACCAGATCCGCCGTATCACCAGCCCCCCGAACGCTCAGATCCCGGCTTCTCGAACACCCGTTTTCAAGGGGGGTGCGGCCATTTATCTTGATCCAGATCAAACTCGGCCATTGAAGGTCGCCCCTACGCATTCTAAAACCAGCAGGAATCCCGCGCGTTGGAGAGGTCCGGCTGCGCGGTGTAGTTGCAACAGGAGGCACCTATAATGGCAGACGCAGCCATTCATGGTCACGACCATGAAGACCAGCGCAGCTTTTTCCAGCGCTGGTTCATGTCGACCAACCACAAGGACATCGGGATTCTGTACCTGATCGTTTCGGCTCTGGCCGGTCTGATCTCGGTTCTGATGACCGTTTACATGCGGCTCGAGCTGATGCACCCCGGTGTTCAGTACATGTGCCTTGAAGGCTTCATGGCCGACCCGTGTACACCCAACGGGCATCTGTGGAACGTGATGATCACCTATCACGGTGTTCTGATGATGTTCTTTGTTGTCATCCCTGCCCTGTTCGGCGGATTTGGCAACTATTTCATGCCGTTGCAGATCGGCGCGCCGGATATGGCGTTCCCGCGGATGAACAACCTGTCCTTCTGGCTTTATGTTGCCGGTACCTCGCTGGGCGTCGCCTCGCTGCTGAGCCCGGGTGGTAACGATCAGATGGGTTCGGGCGTGGGCTGGGTTCTGTACCCGCCGCTGTCCACGACCGAGGGCGGCATGTCCATGGACCTTGCGATCTTTGCCGTACACGTATCGGGCGCCTCCTCGATCCTCGGCGCGATCAACATGATCACCACCTTCCTGAACATGCGTGCCCCCGGCATGACCCTGTTCAAGGTGCCGCTGTTCAGCTGGTCGATCTTCGTCACCTCGTGGCTGATTCTGCTGTCGCTGCCGGTTCTGGCGGGCGCAATCACCATGTTGCTGATGGACCGCAACTTTGGCTTTACCTTCTTTGATCCGGCCGGTGGCGGCGATCCGATCCTGTATCAGCACATCCTGTGGTTCTTTGGCCACCCGGAAGTGTATATCGTGATCCTGCCCGGTTTCGGCATCATCAGCCATGTCATCGCGACCTTCTCGCGCAAGCCGATCTTTGGCTATCTGCCGATGGTCTGGGCGATTATCGCAATCGGTGTTCTGGGCTTTGTCGTGTGGGCGCACCACATGTACACCGTCGGCATGTCGCTGCGTCAGCAGGCCTATTTCATGCTGGCCACGATGGTCATCGCGGTTCCGACGGGCGTTAAGGTCTTCTCGTGGATCGCGACCATGTGGGGCGGTTCCATCGAGTTCAAGACACCGATGCTGTTTGCCTTCGGCTTCCTGTTCCTGTTCACCGTTGGCGGTGTGACCGGTGTGGTTCTGTCGCAGGCAGGCGTGGACCGTGCCTATCACGACACCTACTATGTGGTTGCGCATTTCCACTATGTGATGAGCTTGGGTGCCGTCTTTGCGATCTTTGCGGGGATGTATTTCTACTTCGCGAAAATGACCGGTCGCCAATATTCCGAGTTCTGGGGCAAGGTTCACTTCTGGATGTTCTTCATCGGCGCCAACCTGACCTTCTTCCCGCAGCACTTCCTGGGTCGTCAGGGCATGCCGCGCCGCTACATCGACTATCCCGAGGCGTTCGCGCAGTGGAACTATGTTTCGTCGATTGGTGCGTTCATCTCGTTCGCTTCGTTCCTGCTGTTCTTCGGCATCGTGATCTACGCCCTGCTGCGTGGCGCACGCGAGACCCGGCCCAACTACTGGAACGAGTATGCGGATACGCTGGAATGGACCCTGCCCACGCCGCCGCCCGAGCACACGTTCGAGCAGCTGCCCAAGCAGGAAGACTGGGACAAGGGCCACGCGCACTGATCTCGATCTGATCCAAAGAAACCCCGCCCAGGTGGCGGGGTTTTTCTTTGCCCTCACCTCGCGTTCGCCAAGTGCCCCGAAATCAGCTATGATGTGCGGACGGAACAGTCGGAGGGTCGGCAATGCCCGAGATCGACTTTTGGTATTCCATTGGCAGCACGTACAGCTTCCTGACCGTGATGCGTCTGGACGAATGGTGCGCCCAGCATGACGCCACGGTGAACTGGCGCCCGTTCAACGTGCGTACGGTGATGTCGGCCCAGCAGAATATTCCTTTTGCCGGAAAGCCTGTGAAATCGGCTTATATGTGGCGCGACATCGAACGCCGCTGTGCCAAGTACCACATCCACGCCAACCTGCCCGCGCCCTATCCGATTTCCAATCTGCCGCTGGCCAATCAGGTTGCGGTGCTTGGAATGATGGACGGCTGGGGCGTGACGTTCACCCAGACGCTTTATCGCATCTGGTTCGAAGAAGGGGTGGAAGCCGGTAGCGAAAGTGCACTGTCCGAGGCGCTTTTGCGGTGTCAGCAGGACCCCCGACTGACCCTGGCGCGCGCGCAAGGCGACGACATCGTCGCGGCCCTTGAGGCCGAGACGGAAACCGCCGTCAAACTGGGTGTTTTCGGCGCCCCCAGCTTTGTTGTCCGGCAAGAGGTGTTCTGGGGTGACGATCGTCTGGATGACGCCCTATCCTGGTCTCGGGTCGGCCACGTCGTCTGATCAAAACCCGTCGACATGAGGCCGCGCTGCGCTATGTTCGCGGTATGCCCTACACGTGGAATCAGACCTCGGAAACCGAACAGGAACTGCGGCTTTGGCCGCATAACTCGCTGCCTCCGCGAGGGGCGATGATCACGATATTGTCGGTGTTCCTGTTTGGCCTGATCCCATTGCTGGCCACGCTTGGTTCCGTGATCCTGTGGGGGCTGCTGCCGTTTCTGCTGATCACTGTGCTGGGGCTTTGGCTGGCCATCAAGACCAACTACCGCGCCCGCAGTGTTTTCGAGGTTCTGACCCTGTCGGGCACACATGCGCGGCTGGTGCACCATACCCCCGGCAAAGAGCAGCACGAATGGTCTTGCAACCGCTATTGGGCGCGACCGGCGATGCACGAGAAAGGCGGCCCGGTTCCGCATTATGTCACCCTTGTCGGAGACGGGCGCGAGGTCGAAATCGGGGCGTTTCTGTCCGAAGATGAGCGGATCACGCTTTATGACGAGCTTGTTCTAAGACTGCGCGAGCCGGTCGCGCAGTAGCAATTCACAGGGCCTAGTGCCTCAGTAATCGCCGTTTGAGGCTGCGCACAGGTGATCCTTGACCATCGGGCCGACCTTGCCGAAATCCATCCGGCCGGTATAGCGCGTCTTCAACTCGCCCATCACCTTGCCCATATCGCGGATCGAACCCGCGCCGGTTGCCGTGATGGCGGTTTGAATGGCCTTGCTGACCTCATCGTCATCCAGCTGTTTGGGCAGAAATTCCTCGATCACCTCGACTTCGCGAATCTCGCGTTCGGCCAGATCCAGGCGACCGCCCTCTTCGTAGGCGCGTGCGCTTTCCTTGCGCTGCTTGGTCATTTTTCCAAGGATTTCAAGAACCTCTGCGTCGCTGCATCCCTTTGCTTCTTCATTGTCGGACGCACGTGCCGCGATGTCGCGGTCTTTGATGGCGGCGTTGATCAACCGCAGCGTCGACAGACGCTCGGCTGCTTTGTCTTTCATTGCTTGCTTCAGGGCTGCATTCACCCGTGATCGCATATCCATTTGGCTTGTCCATCCCCATGACAAAGGAACCCCGACCATATCGAAACAAAAAGCCTGACACAACCGGGGGTGAATACAGTTAACCCATTGAAAAACAACAATAGCCTAAAAATTGAACAGACTTGACCCAGACGCGCAACCCCCTTAGGTATGCGCCGATTTACCCTACAGGAGAGTCGCGCCATGGCCCCGAATGCCCCGTCCAAGCCCACCGCATGTCTGGCTTTGGCCGATGGAACCCTGTTTTACGGCGCAGGCTTCGGTGCGACCGGGCAAACTGTGGCCGAGCTGTGCTTTAACACGGCGATGACCGGATATCAGGAGATCATGACCGACCCGTCTTATGCCGGGCAGATCGTGACCTTTACATTCCCTCATATCGGCAATGTCGGTGTGAACCCCGAGGATGACGAAACCGGTGATCCGGTCGCGGCAGGCATGGTTGTGAAATGGGATCCGACCGAGCCATCAAACTGGCGCTCGACCGAGGAACTCAAGGGCTGGCTGGCGCGCCGAGGGCGCATCGCCATCGGTGGTGTCGATACCCGCCGCCTGACCCGTGCCATCCGGCAGCAGGGCGCCCCGCATGTGGCGCTGGCCCATGATCCCGAGGGAAACTTCGACATTGGGGCGCTGGTGGCTGCCGCGCGCGGCTTTGCCGGGCTGGAGGGCATGGACCTGGCCAAGGATGTCACCTGCGCACAAAGCTATCGCTGGGATGAGATGCGGTGGGCCTGGCCAGATGGGTACCATCGTCAGAAGGCCCCCGCCCACAAGGTTGTTGCCATTGACTATGGCGCCAAGCGCAACATCCTGCGCTGCCTTGCATCCGCTGGATGTGACGTTACCGTTCTGCCCGCGACTGCGACCGCAGCCGACGTGCTGGCACATCAGCCTGACGGTGTGTTCCTGTCGAACGGTCCCGGCGATCCGGCAGCAACAGGCGAATACGCTGTTCCAATGATCAAAGAGATTCTGGAGACGACAGACCTGCCTGTGTTCGGCATCTGCCTTGGACACCAGATGCTGGCGCTGGCGCTGGGTGGTCAGACGGTCAAGATGAACCACGGCCACCATGGCGCGAACCACCCGGTCAAGGATCTGGACACCGGCAGGGTCGAGATCACCTCGATGAACCACGGTTTTGCCGTCGATGCGCAATCCCTGCCCGATGGCGTCGTGGAAACTCACCGGTCGCTGTTTGACGGCTCGAACTGCGGTATCCGCATGGCGGACCGGCCGGTCTATTCGGTGCAGTACCACCCCGAGGCATCGCCCGGACCGCAGGACAGTTTCTATCTGTTCGAGCGCTTCGCCGAGGCGATGGAAAAGAAAAAAATACAGGCATAACTGCTTGTCTGTGCAGTGTTAACCGGGCGTTAACCTTGTTCGAACAACCCTGAGCGCAGGTAACTGCGCCAGGGTTTTGTTATGGCTGAGCTTGATCTTCTGGATTTCACGTCCGCCGCACCGATCCCTGCGCCCGGGTATCGGAAACCACTGGGCACCTGCCTGCTGGAAACCGGAACCATCACCCGATCCCAGCTGGACCATGCGCTGAGCCAGCAAACCAGACAGAACGCTCCGCTGGGAGAGATACTGGTCGGCGAAGGCTATGCCACCCGGCAGGACGTGTTGAGCGCGCTGTCCGCGCAATCCGGCTGGCAGATTGCGGATCTTGAACAGATCCCGCCGATGCCGGAACTGAGCGGGCTGATGCCGGTCGACTTCTGGCTGCAACACAATGTCATCCCCTGGATGCGGATTGGCCCCCTTGTTCTGGTGGCCACGGCCCGGCCCGACCGGTTCGCAACCGTGACCGCCGAAATGCGCGAATGCGATTATGCCGTGATCCCGGTGCTGGCGGCATCCGATCAGATCGACCGCACGATCGCGCGGCAATTCTCGGGGTCTTTGGCCAGATCGGCGGAAACGCGAGTTGATCCCGCGCAAAGCTGCCGCAACTGGACCCTTAGGTCGCGCGTAGGGCCGTCGGTGGCCCTGTTGTGTGTGCTGGGGCTGTTTGCCTTGTTCCCGGCGTTTGGCCTGCTGGCGATGCTGGGCATGGCTGTGGGAACTCTGGTGCTTTTTGCCGTCTTTCGGACGGCTGGCACGCTGGCTTATCTTTGGCATCGTCTGAGAACGCAGCCGGACCACACCGAAGCTGCCATCACATTGCGGCAGCCCTGCGTGTCGATCATGGTGCCATTGTACAAGGAGCGCGAGATTGCAAACGCTCTGGTGCACAGGCTACAGCGGCTGACCTATCCCAAGGCGTTGCTGGATGTCATCCTTGTGCTTGAGGAAAAGGATGACGTGACGCGCAATGCCCTTGCGCAGGTGAGCCTGCCCAGTTGGATGCGCATCGTCGAGGCGCCCGAGCTGAACGGGCTGACCACCAAGCCGCGCGCCATGAATTACGCGCTGGATTTCTGCCGGGGCGACTTCGTCGGCGTCTGGGACGCGGAAGACGCCCCGCAACCGGATCAGATCGAGCGTGTGGTGGCGCATTTCACCCAGGCCGCGCCGGATGTTGTGTGCCTGCAAGGGGTTCTGGATTACTACAACCCGCGCAGCAACTGGCGGTCGCGCTGCTTTACCATCGAATACAACAGCTGGTTCCGCGTGATCCTGCCGGGGATCGCCCGCATGCGGCTGGTGGTGCCGCTTGGGGGCACCACGTTCTTTTTCCGTCGCGACAAACTGTTGGAACTGGGCGGCTGGGATGCCCACAATGTCACCGAGGACGCTGATCTGGGCGTAAGGCTGTGCCGGGCCGGGTACCGGACCGAAATGGTGGATACCACAACATATGAGGAGGCGAATTTCCGGGCCTGGCCCTGGGTCAAACAGCGCTCGCGCTGGCTCAAGGGGTTCATGGTCACGTATCTGGTGCATATGCGCAGCCCGCGAAAACTGTGGCGTGACCTTGGTGCCGTTAAATTTCTGGGCCTTCAGGCGTTCTTTTTGGGCACGTTGGGGCAATTTCTGCTGGCACCCATTCTCTGGGTATTCTGGCTGTCAAGCCTGGGGTTGGCCAATCCGATGGGGACTATTCTGCCGCATTCCATCTCAACCGCGCTGATCGGGCTGTTTCTGGTGGCAGAGGGGCTGAGTATCGGTGTTGGTCTGATCGCCGTATCCGCGCGTGAGCGGCGGTTTCTTTTGCTTTGGGTTCCGACGATGTTTCTGTATTTCCCGCTAGGCGTGATTGCCGGTTACAAGGCGTTGTGGGAATTGGCGACCAACCCGTTTTTCTGGGACAAGACCCAGCACGGACAGGCCAGCGAAGACGAGCCGCTGACCTGATAATCACTTGTCGCGGCGACTTGCGTCCTGTTTCAGGCGCGTCATGAACGCGATCGAGATATGATCCTTGAGCGCCCGCCCCGCCGCCTCTTCATCGCGTGCGGCAATGGCTTCGACGATGCCTTTATGTTCGCTCTGGG
Source organism: Ruegeria sp. AG7 (assembly GCF_056541545.1). Classification (NCBI taxonomy): domain Bacteria; kingdom Pseudomonadati; phylum Pseudomonadota; class Alphaproteobacteria; order Rhodobacterales; family Roseobacteraceae; genus Ruegeria; species Ruegeria sp. AG7. The sequence continues at coordinate 234,129 of NZ_JBQFYP010000002.1, read as the reverse complement.
CAATCTCTCCGCGCCCCTGCACGGCCAGCGACGTGGTCGCCATCAAGGCCATGGTCCGGTGCACCAGATCAAGCTGCTGGACAAGGTAGCGGTTGTGCGAGGCCAGATGGATCTGTTCGTGAAAGCGCCGGTTGGCACGTGACAGGGCCATCGGATCGCCCACCAGCTTGTCATCTTCGAGAACCATGTCCTGAAGAACCCTGATCTCTTCTTCGGTGGCGTGTTTGGCAGCCAGCCGCGCGGCGAGCCCTTCCAGTTCGCGGCGCACGATATAAAGCTCGGCCATCTGGTTGTGGTCCAGCGACGCCACGATCAGTGACCGACCGTCCCGTTCCAGCAGAGACTGGGTTTCCAGGCGTTGCAACGCTTCGCGGATCGGGGTGCGCGACACCCCGAACCGTTCTGCCAGCTCGCTTTCCACCAGACGATCGCCGGGCTTGTAGACGCCGACATCAATGGCTTCGAGTATCAGGCTATAGGCATCCTTGGTGGGGGATCGGGTCTGGCTCATGGGGTATTCTGTCTCCTCGTTCGGACATGTCTATCCGTCTCTGGGGGCAGCAATCAAGTACGGCATTGAAATCACCCGGTCCGCGCCCTAAACCAAAGACATGGTCAAACCGTCCTTCAGTCATGTTACGCAATGGGTGTTCGATCTGGATAACACCCTCTATCCGCCGCATATGCAGCTGTTCGATCAGATCGAAGTTTTGATGACGGATTACGTGGTGCAGGCCATCGGCGTCGACCGGGCCGAGGCCGACAGGCTGCGCGGGCAGTACTGGCGCCAATACGGCACCACGCTGGCCGGGTTGATGGCCGAACATGATCTGGACCCCGAACCCTATCTGCACGCGGTGCATCAGGTGGATATGAGCCATATGGACCCGGATGCAGAGCTGGCCGATCACATTCGCGCCCTGCCCGGACGGCGCATCGTCTACACCAATGGCAGCGCGCCCTACGCCGAGCGGGTCTTGCAGGCGCGCGGGCTTTCGGGGCTGTTTGATGCAATCTATGGCGTCGAACATGCCGGGTATCGGCCAAAGCCCGAGAAAGCCGCCTTTGAAGCCATCTTTGCACAGGATGGCATTCAGGCTGACAAAGCCGCGATGTTCGAGGATGACCCGCGTAATCTGGCCGCCCCGCATGAGATGGGAATGCGCACGGTTCATGTCGCCCCGGACCCGCATGAGGCCGATCACATCCACCATCACACGGACGATCTGACCGCGTTTCTGGCCCGCCTGCGGTAGCCTGTCACACTGCGACGATCCGTACGTTCTGCACCCGCATGCGCAGCCCTATATGCGCTGGAGCGACGAACAGAACGGAGAAGCCCCATGAGCGCGATCGATATGCCCGGACGCCTGCCGGTTTGGCAGCGCCTTTTCTTTGCAATTCCGGTTTTCGGGTGGCTGGCCCGCGACGCGGCCAACGGCAAGGCGGAGGACCTGTATTACACCGTCGGCGCGGTCCTCAGCATGTGGGGCTGTTCCGCCATGGTGTTTGGCCTTCCGGGCCTTTACATCCCTGCCCTGATGATGGTGCCGGTGATGTTCCTGGTCCTGATCCTGATCTCGCGCGGCTGAGATACGGGACAGGATGTCACTTGGCGCAGGGGGTGGAACCGAACTAGGGTCTGCCCGAGATGATGAGAGGCGCCATGACTGACAGTTGTGACATCCTGATTTCCGGCGGTGGAATCGCCGGTCTGACCGCAGCGGCGGCGTTTGGAACCGCCGGGTTTGACGTGGTGTGCGTAGATCCCGCGCCACCGATCACCGAACGGGATGTGGACGGCTCCGACCTGCGCACCACCGCCTTTCTGCAACCTGCGCGCGGCCTGCTGGAGCAATGCGGCCTGTGGGCACGGCTGGATGCCCATGCGGCCCCCTTGCAGATCATGCGTATTGTCGATGCCGGGGGGGACGTGCCCGAACCCCGCGTCATACGCGATTTCAACGCAGCCGACATTTCCGAGCAACCGTTTGGCTGGAACCTGCCCAACTGGCTGTTGCGCCGGGAAATGGTCGCGCGGCTGGCAGAGCTGCCGAATGTCGATTTCCGCCCCGGCACCGGCACCGTCAGCCTGTTCACCCGCACTGCCGAAGCCCGCGTTGGCCTGAGCGACGGCAGCCGCATCCGCTGCAAGCTGGTGCTGGCCGCAGATGGGCGCAACTCTCCCATGCGCGCGGCCGCCGGTATCAAAGTGCATACAACGCGGTATGGGCAGAAAGCGCTGGCGTTCGCGGTGACGCATCCCGTACCGCACGAGAATGTCTCGACCGAGATACACAGGTCTGGCGGGCCGTTCACATTGGTTCCGCTGCCCGATTGGCAGGGGCAGCCCTCGTCCGCCATTGTCTGGATGGAACGCGGGCCAAATGCCGTTGACCTTTTGACCCTTGATGCCGAAGCGTTTGAGACTGCGATGACGGACCGGTCCTGTGGCCTGTTTGGCCCCTTGAAGCTGGCATCGCGCCGGACCATCTGGCCGATCATCAGCCAGTCCGCGGAACGGCTGGCGGGTGAGCGCATTGCCCTGATGGCCGAGGCCGCGCATGTGGTGCCGCCGATCGGCGCGCAGGGGCTGAACATGTCATTGGGTGATCTGCGCTGCCTGCTGGATCTGGCGCAATCCCAGCCCGAAGGTCTGGGCGACGCGCAGATGCTGGACGCATATCACAAGGCGCGCCACACCGAGATCGAGATGCGGGTCAAAGGGATCGACCTGCTGAACCGCGCCTCGATGATCGAGGCGCGCCCGCTGCGGGATGCGCGCGCAATGGGGCTGAGCGCGCTTTATTCTCTGCCCCCTGTGCGCAAGACGCTGATGCAGATGGGCCTTGGCGTTCGCTAAGGCCCGGCCTGTTTACAGAACCTGATCCAGCACGCGTTTCAGGCGCGCGATGGTGGCGTCTACATCATAAAGCTTGTCCAATCCGAACAGGCCCAGACGGAAGGTGCTGAAGCCTTCGGGTTCGTCACATTGCAGCGGCACCCCGGCGGCAATCTGCATCCCCAGAGCGGCAAATTTCTTGCCGTTCTGGATTTCGGGGTCCGAGGTGTAGCTGACCACAACGCCGGGTGCGCCGAAACCGTCAGCCGCCACCGAGACAATGCCATACTCCTTCAACATCGCCCGCACGCCGTCGCCCAATGCCCATTGCGCCTTGCGCAGCTTTTCGAACCCGTATCCCCTGGTTTCTGCCATGGTGTCGCGGAAAGCCAGCAGCGCATCGGTGGGCATCGTGGCGTGATAGGCGTGACCGCCATTTTCATAGGCCTGCATGATCTGGCGCCACTTTTTCAGGTCGATGGCGAAACTGTCCGAGCTTGTCTGTTCCAGACGCGCCTCGCCCCGTTCGGACAGCATGACCAGACCGGCACAAGGCGATGCGCTCCAGCCCTTTTGCGGGGCCGAGATCAGGACGTCGACGCCGGTGGCTTTCATATCCACCCAGGCACACCCGGATGCGATGCAATCCAGTACCATCAACGCACCCACCTCATGCGCCGCGCTGGCCAGGGCGGTCACATAGTCATCCGGCAGGATGACACCTGCCGCCGTTTCAACATGCGGTGCGAACACAACACCGGGTTTCTGTTCGCGAATCGTTGCGACGACCTCGTCAATCGGTGCGGGCGCAAAGGGGGACGGGCTGGTATTGCCGGTCTCGCGCGCCTTCATCACGGTGGTCGAGCTGGTCAGGGCGCCGCTTTCGATGATCTGGCTCCAGCGGTATGAAAACCACCCGTTCCGAACCACAAGGACTTCCGCCCCGCGCGCGAATTGCCGGGCGACCGCCTCCATCGCATAGGTGCCACCGCCCGGAATGACGGCCACCCCGTCTGCCTTGTACACCTCTTTCAGCATGGCAGAGATGTCGCGCATTACCCCCTGAAACTTTTGGGACATATGGTTCAGCGAGCGATCGGTGAATACGACCGAGAATTCTTCGAGCCCGTTCGGGTCAACGTTTTTCAGCAAGGCAGGCATATGGCGTCCTTTCAATATCGTTAGTGCAGTCTTGGTCTCTTTACCTTGGCCAGTAAAGCCATTTCGCGACAAATAGTGACGCCACGGAATGCGGGTAAAATCGGCCTGTTTGGTGCTGTAGGACGCTGGGAACACAAGAAAATGACGCCAACCAGTGTCACTTCCCCTTTACACTTCTGCTTGCTTCTGAACAGATGCGCACACTTTTTAATTGAAGGGATATTTTTCCTGTGACGATTCATAAGCGTATTAACTTCCAGTCCGTTCGAGATGAAGTAAAACGACGTATTGAAAGCCGCGTGTGGCCTCAGGGATCTTTGCTGCCGACCGAAACGCAACTGGCGGAAGAATTCAATTGCGCCCGCGCGACGGTGAACCGCGCCCTCAGGGAACTGGCCGATCAGGGTTTCATCGAACGCAAGCGCAAAAGCGGTACGCGGGTCAAGAAAGAACCCAGCAAACACGCCAAGCTGGAATTCTCGCTGGCGCGACAGATGGTCGAAAGCCAGAATGCCGCCTATCGCTATGCGCTGGTGGAACGGACTGTCGAGGCCTGCCCCCGCTGGCTGTCCTCTCAGCTTGATGTCCCCGCCGAGACGCGGGTTCTGCATGTCGTCTGTATGCATTACGCAGACAACCGCCCGTTCCAGCTTGAAGAGCGCTGGATCAATATCGGAACCGTCCCCGATGTGGAAAAGGCCGACCTGACCCAGCAAGGACCGCATGAGTGGCTGTTGAATGCCGCTCCGTTCAACGATGCCGAGGTTGCGTTCTGCGCGATTTCCGCTGATGCAAGGCTGGCGGAATTCATGGGAACCACGGCGGGCGCGCCGATGATCCAGATGGAGCGCACCACATGGAAAGAAGACAAACCGATTACATTTGCTCGCCTGACCCATCATCCCGGATATTACATCCGCACCAGATACTAAGGCAGGTCACCCAATCGGTCCGGGCAGCCGTTCCTCGCTCAGCAGAACATTCGCTTCGACATCGCCTGCGCCGGGCAGCGTCATGATCCGGCGCCGCAACACGCGTTCGAAATCGGACAGGTCCCGCGCCACGACGCGCAAACGGTAGTCGTACAGACCCAGAACATGCTCGACAGTCTGAACTTCAGGGATGGCGCTGACGGCGCGTTCGAAATCCTCAAGGCTGATCTGGCCCTTGCGCGCCAGCTTGACCCCCAGAAACACGGTCACGCCAAAGCCGAGCGCCTCGGCATTCAGGCGCAACCTTCGGCCCTTGATGATCCCGGCGTCCTCCAACCTGCGGATACGCCGCCAGGTGGCGGGTTGAGACAGATTGAACCTCCGACCCAGGGCACCCGCGCTTTGGGTGGCGTCCTGTTGCAGCGCACGCAGCAGACGGCGGTCAATCTCGTCCAACTCGATCATACCGGCAACACCTCGTCCCGCTTGACTCGCGCGATATGCATCAGCGCTTCGATATCGGCGATATGCGGCAGGGTCAGGATCCGGTCCCGATAAAGCTGCTGATAGTGCTTCATATCCCGCACTATGACCGACAGGCGGACATCCACCCGGCCCAGAAAGGTCTGGATTTCGATCACCTCGGCCACGTTGCGGGCCTCTTCCATAAACTCGTCAAAGGCGCGGGCCTGTGTCTTGTCCAAGGTGATCCGAAGCGACACTTCGACAGCATAGCCCATTGCGGCCCAGTCGATCACCGCCTCCTGCCCTTCGATGATCCCGGCCGCCTGCATCTTTTCCAGCCTGCGCCAACAGACGCCAGCACTGATCCGGCACAGATCGGCAAGTTCCGCGGTGGTCAGGCTTGGGTTGGCCTGAAAATGGCGAAAAATGCGCCGGTCGATATCGTCAAGCATGATTTTTTCGGTATTTTCCGTTTCCAAGAATTATTCTTCATCTTTTTCACAAATACTCAAGCCCAACCCTATCGCCAATCGGACGCCCGGCAGGTAGAACCGCCCCAACCAAACCAGAAAGGACCGGCAAAATGCGCGTCTATTACGATCGCGATTGCGACATCAACCTGATCAAAGACAAGAAAGTGGCTATCCTGGGCTATGGCAGCCAGGGTCACGCCCACGCGCTGAACCTGCGCGACTCGGGCGCCAAGAACCTGGTCATCGCCCTGCGCGAAGGCTCGCCCTCGGCCAAGAAAGCCGAAGCAGAAGGTCTGGAAGTGATGGGCATTGCCGAAGCGGCTGCCTGGTGCGACGTCATCATGTTCACCATGCCCGACGAATTGCAGGCCGAAACCTACAAGAAATACGTTCATGACAACATCAAGCCGGGCGCGGCCATCGCCTTTGCCCACGGCCTGAACGTCCATTTCGGCCTGATCGAGCCGAAGGACGGCGTTGACGTCATCATGATGGCCCCCAAAGGCCCCGGTCACACCGTGCGTGGCGAATACACCAAAGGCGGCGGCGTGCCCTGCCTGGTCGCGGTTCACAACGATGCAACCGGCAAGGCGCTGGAAATCGGCCTGTCCTACTGTTCGGCCATCGGTGGCGGCCGTTCGGGCATCATCGAGACCAACTTCCGCGAAGAATGTGAAACCGACCTGTTCGGTGAACAGGCCGTTCTGTGCGGTGGTCTGGTCGAACTGATCCGCTGCGGCTTTGAAACTCTGGTCGAGGCCGGTTACGCACCCGAGATGGCCTATTTCGAGTGTCTGCACGAAGTGAAGCTGATCGTTGACCTGATCTATGAAGGCGGCATCGCCAACATGGATTACTCGATCTCGAACACGGCCGAGTATGGCCAGTATGTCACCGGTCCGCGCATCCTGAAATACGACGAGACCAAAGCCCGCATGAAAGCGGTTCTGGACGACATCCAGCAGGGCAAATTCGTCCGTGACTTCATGCTGGAAAACGCCGTTGGCCAGCCGACCATCAAAGCGTCGCGCCGCGCCAATGACGAGCATATGATCGAAGAGACCGGCGCCAAGCTGCGCGGCATGATGCCGTGGATCTCGGCCGGCAAGATGGTCGACAAAGAAAAGAACTAAGTCTGACCGATGTCAGGCAAAGGGCGGCCCAGGCGGTCGCCCTTTTTCAGTTTCAGACCGCTTTGGCAAAGCATTCGCCCAGCACGAAATCCCATCCCGTATCGTAGCCGCCGCGCTTTTCGGGCGCTTCCCCTGCCCAGACGTCCCAGCCGGAATGCGTCAGGGTGACTTTGGCCTGCCCCGAACCGTAATCCTCAAAACGCACATCGACGCGCGTTGGAGACTCCCTGCTGGTGCCCGGATGCCAGGTGAATGCCACGGATTGGCCGGGATCAATTGCCAGCACCTGACCCCAGTCGGCACGGGTTCCGTCGAACATGACCTCATAGACCGCGCCACCGATCCGGGGTTCAATAACCACGTCCCTTGCCGGTTGTCCCTGCGATGCGGAAACCGCGTGGCTGTCCAGCGGCCACCATGTCCCGATGCGGTTGACGAAGATGTCGAAAGCGCGCGCAGCAGAGGCACTTACGACAATTGTCTTGACTATCGGGTCTGTCATGGCCTCTCTCCCGCTCTGGACACCTCATCTGCAAAGCTGTTCATCACGTCGCTCCAGTAACGGTCGAGCCATCTGCGCAGCTCTGCCAACCCCTCGGGGCGCACCGCATAGATCCGGCGCGTCCCTTTCGCGTGGCATGTCACCAGCCCAGCATCAGACAGCACCTTGAGATGTTGTGAGACGGCCGGTCGGCTTACCGGCAGCTTTGACGCAAGTTCGCCCACTGCCTGAGGCTGGCTGGCAACGGCTTCGAACACCTGCCTGCGGGTCGCATCGCCCAAAGCTGAAAATGTCATATCGTAAGTCATTGCTTACGGTAAGTGTAAACTAACATAAAGTCAAGATCAGCCCGTGACACCGGCGCGCACGCGGGATAAGGGGATGGAATGGTTGAACAACCCACGAAGCAGGACTGGAGCGGCGTTTTCACGCTGGGGCTTATTTGGGGCGGCACATTCATGGTCGTCGCGATGGCTTTGGAAGGCTATGGCCCGATTACCGTGGCGACATCACGCACCACTTTGGGTGCGGTGACGTTGCTTGTCCTGATGCGGATCACCGGTCGCCGCATGCCGGTTTTGACACCCGCGCTGACAACATCAATCCTGCTGATTGGCGTGTTGTCGACTGCGGTGCCTTTCATGCTGCTCAGCTGGGGGCAGCAATATGTGCCCTCGGCCTTTGCAGGGCTGTCCATGGCCGCAATTCCGCTGATGGTGCTGCCGTTGGCGCATTTCTTTTCCGATGAGCCGCTGAACCTGCGTCGGTTTCTGGGCGTATGCCTTGGGTTTTCCGGCGCTTTGGTCCTGATCGGACCCGGTCTGGCAAAGCTGGGTCAAGGGACCGAGCCGCTGGCGCAGCTGGCCTGTATCTCTGCCGCCCTCTGCTATGCCTCGACGTCGATTCTGACACGACGCTGCCCGCCGGTCGAGCCGCTGGCGCTGGCCGCGCTGACCCTGCTGGTCGGCGCTGTTCTGCTGGTGCCCATCATGCTGCTGGTCGAAGGTGTCCCTACTTGGCAGGGCAACCGCCCATCGCTGGCCCTGATTGTCCTTGGGCTGATCCCCACAGCTTTCGCCAATTTGCTGCGGGTTTCGATCACCCGCAGCGCCGGATCGGTGTTTTTGACGCTGGTGAATTATCAGGTGCCGATCTGGTCGATGGTGTTCGGGGCCTGGATCCTGTCCGAGGCCCTGCCCCTGCGGTTCTACGTCGCCCTGGCCCTGATCCTGACGGGCATGGCCATCAGCCAATGGTTCAGCCTGCGCAGGGTTCTGTTCGGGCGCTAGCCTGCGGCGGCTTCGACCTCGGCCACGATACTGTCGACGACCTGTACCAGCAGCGCGTCATCCTCGCATTCGGCCATAACGCGGATCAGCGGCTCGGTGCCGGATTTGCGGATCAGCAACCGGCCCTGCCCGTTCAGCCGCGCCTCGGCATCGGCAATGGCAGCTTTAACGCGCTGAACTTCAAGCGGAGTTTGGCCGCTGGCATAGCGGACGTTCTTCAACAGCTGCGGCACGGTTTCGAACTGCTTGGACAGGTCCGAGGCTTTGCGACCGGACAGAACCATCTCGGCCAGGAAATGCAGGCCGGCCATCAGGCCATCACCGGTGGTAGCATAATCGCTCATCACGATATGACCGGATTGTTCACCGCCCAGGTTGAAGCCGCCTTCGCGCATGCGCTCGACCACATAGCGGTCGCCGACAGCCGTGCGTTCCAGTCGCATGCCGTGTGACGAGAGGTGCCGTTCGAGCCCCAGATTGGACATCACCGTGGCCACAAGGGCATCGCCTTTCAACTGCCCGGATTTTTTCCAGGCCGTCGCCAGCAGCGCCATAAGCTGATCGCCATCGGCGACCTGACCGGTCTCGTCGACGATAACAACCCGATCCGCGTCGCCGTCCAGACAGACACAAACGTCAGCGCCATGCGCCACGACGGTTTCGGCGGCCAGTTGCGGCTTGGTCGATCCGCAGTTGAGGTTGATGTTCTTCCCATTGGGCGAAATCCCGATCGGGATCACGTCTGCACCCAGTTCCCAAAGAACCTCGGGCGCGGTGCGGTGGGCGGCGCCATTGGCACAGTCGATCACCACCTTGAGACCATCCAGACGCACATCGCGCGGCAGCGAGGATTTCACACGCTCGCCATATCTGAACCGGGCGTCATCAACACGACGCGCCCGTCCGATATTCTGGGCCTGAGCAGGCCGGACACCTTCGTCGATCAGCTTTTCGATGTCGATCTCGGCCTGATCGGACAGTTTATAACCGTCGGGGCCAAAGAACTTGATGCCGTTGTCCTCTGCCGGGTTGTGGCTGGCCGAGATCATGACACCCAGATCGGCCCGCATCGACCGCGTCATCAGGCCCACCGCAGGCGTCGGAACCGGCCCCAGCAACAGCACATTCATTCCCGTTGACGTCAGACCGGCGGTCAGCGCGTTTTCCAGCATATAGCCGGACAGGCGTGTGTCCTTGCCGATGACGACCCGGTGCACACCGGTCGCATCACGCCGGAAATAGCGCCCCACCGCAGCCCCGATGCGCAACGCCATTTCCGCCGTCATCGGATGCGTGTTGGCCGTGCCCCGCACCCCGTCGGTTCCGAACAGCTTGCGCATTGGTGTCACTCCGTGATTTTCCGTGAGACCGGATTACCGGACAGCGGCCCATAGGCGCAAGGCCTGAGCGGTCTCGGCGACGTCGTGAACGCGAATGATCTGCACGCCCTGAGACAATCCGGCCAAAGCCACAGCAATTGAACCCGGCGCGCGGGCAGTCTTGTCAGGCTCCCGTCCAATTGTTCCGATAAAGCCCTTGCGGGACACGCCCAGCAGGATCGGGCAGCCAAGCCCGTGAAACAGGCTGAGATTGCGCAGCAAGGTCAGGTTGTGATCCTCGGTCTTGCCGAAACCGATACCTGGATCGACGATGATCAGGTCGCGCCGAAGCCCCAAGTTTTCCAGCAGAGCGATCTGGGTTTCGAGGAAGTCATAAACATCCAGCAACACGTTGTCGTAGCTGGGGTTTTCCTGCATCGTGGCTGGATCACCCTGCATATGCATGACGCAGACCGGTGTGCCCTTGTCAGCGCAAAACGGTGCCAATTCGGGATCGAACGTGAACCCCGAGACATCGTTGACCAGCCCCGCGCCCGCCGCACACGCCGCTTTGGCGACGCTGGCTTTGCGGGTGTCGATTGAAATCAGGGCATCCGTTTGTGCGCGAATCGCCTCGATCACCGGGCGGGTGCGGGCAATTTCCTGATCTGCCGGAATGAAATCCGCGCCCGGGCGCGTTGATTCCCCGCCAATATCCAGAATGGTGGCTCCATGCGCCACCATCCTTGCAGCGGCATCGCGGGCGGCCTCGACGGAACTGTGAACACCCCCGTCCGAGAAACTGTCAGGCGTGGTGTTGAGAATGCCCATGATGTGCGGCACCTGCATATCCAGCCTGGCGATGGGTGCGCGCGGGCGGGTCAACCGCTCCAGCGCCCCACCGGGAATATCCGATGCTGCCATGATCTGCGGTGCGGTATCGCGCCCAATCGCTTCGACATGGGTAAACCACAGGGGCTGACCGGCCAGAGAATACGCGCCAGCGGGCCGGGTCTGGCCGTGCTGAACCAGCGGTCTGAAATAGATGCTCACAATTCGGCCTGATCCACGGCCACAGCCCGCAGGGGGGTTTTGGGCGTTTTCGGCAATTCGCCGCCGATGACCATCATTTCGCTGGCTTCAAAGGTCGCCGCAAACCATGCGGCCAAAGCCACGGCGTCGGAGGGCGCGGCGGACGGACCATCCACCGCGTCCAGCACGATCTTGGACGGGGCCCAGACACAGATCTGGCCGTTCTTCATGGCCCAGTCCAGTTCCGTCCGGGTTGAAACCACCTTGCAGCGGTGATCGCGCGCGGCCAGAACCCACGCGTTCTGCTCGATCGCCAGCAGGTCAATCCGGCGCTGTGTCATTGCGTGGCCGGTTTGCGGCGCAGCCAGGTCTGACGCCCCCACACACAGGATCAGCGGGCGCTGTCGGTTCTGCAACTGGTCGATCCACCCGGTCAGATTGTCCGAGGCGATGGCGTCATTCGACAAGTAGACCAGACGGGGATGCGGGCGATCTTCCTCGGTCACATCATGATGAACCGAGTCTTTCCCACGCACGATCTCGACCCCGAGAGCGCCTGGGCCGCGATCCAGTTTTTCGATGCGAACAAAGACCCTTACAGCCTGTGGTTCATGCAAGATACGTTCGGCTACACGCTCGGCCAGGGTTTCAAGCAGGTTCAGACGCTCGGCCGCGAGTTCATAGGCAATGGATTCCGTCACCCGGTCATAAGACAGGATGCGATCCACATCGTCGTCAATCGGGTCGGTCAGAGGCCGGACTTCGACCACGATATTGAAACAGATCCGCTGGGTTGTTCCCCGCTCGGCCTGAAACGCACCGATTTCAACCTCGACAATATGGTCGCGCAGGGAAATGCGGTCCAGCGGCCCTCGGGGCGAGGTCGCCTCGGACCGTTCGGTCGGGTGCGCAAATGCCAGTCGGATTTCAGAACTCATGGGTCCGGCCTTTTCGGCTTGTTGCAGGGCTTGCCCTCTATAGGCGTTGCAAGGGCCTATAACATTCAAACAAACGCCATTCCAACCGCCGAATGCGGCGTCAGGTAACGCGAAACCAGCTCATCATACCCGAAGCGGCATGTCCCAGCATATGGCAATGCAACAGCCAGTCCCCCGGATTATCCGCGACCAGAGCGATCTGGCGGGTTTGTCCGCGATCAACCAAAACAGTATCGCGCCACGGGCCAAGCGATCCGTCCGGCTGGATCAGTCGGAAGTGGTGACCGTGCAAATGCATGGCATGTGGAAAGACTGTTTCATTGACGAACTCGATCCTGTGAAGACCCCCGGTCCGGGCATCCAGAAACGGGTCGGACGGGCGTTCCGCATAACCGTTCAGGGCCCAGAACCGGCCCAACTGCGCCAGTTCCTGGCCTGGCAATTCTGTGTCCCCGATCCGGGCGCTATCCAGCCAGCGCATCGCCCCGCCTTGCAGGGACATCCGGTGCAATGGTGCGGATGAGACATCCTCGATGACTGGCAAAGGGTTGGGCGGCAACGCTGACACGCCTTGTCGCGGCGCAGGTGCGAGAGGTTCGTCAACATCAAACCGAACGATGCCAAAGGCACCATCGCGCTCAACACTCACCAGACTTGCCGTATCGCCCGCAGCCACGACATCCACAACAAGATCGATGCGTTGTGCGGGGGCGATTGGGAAAGCCCCAGACAATGGGATCGGCGTTTCCAGTGGCATACCGTCAAGAGCGACGATCCAACCAGACAACCCGTCAAGATTCAGGTCAAAAATCCGCGCGTTGGAGGCGTTGATCAGGCGCAGCCGGAGACGGTCGTTCCGTCGCGCCTCAATGCGCGGGTCAAGGGATCCGTTGACAGTGATGATATTCCCCAGCCGACCAGCATGGCTGCGATCATGGCCATTGTCGAAATCATCCGTGATCTGAGCGGTTTCCGGATCAAGCCGCCAGTCGTCCAGCATCAGTACCAGATCCTGATCCACATCGGGGGCAGCACTTTCTTCGACGATCAGCGGCCCGTAAAGCCCGCGCGCAACCTGTTCCATCGACTGGTTATGCGCATGATACCAATAGGTCCCTGCGTCGGGAACGACGAAGGAGTAATCAAAGCTTGCGCCCGTCTCGACCGCGTCCTGCGTCAGGCCGGGCACGCCGTCCATGGCGTTTTCGATGCGAATGCCGTGCCAATGGACCGACGTGGCTTGCGGAAGCTGGTTCATCAGGGTGCGCTGGATGCGGTCGCCCTGCCTGACACGCAGTTCAACGCCGGGGACAGACCCGTCATATGTCCAGACTTCCGTTTCAGGATAACTTGCTGGCGCGATCGGGTGTTTGGCTACACGCGCATTAAGCGGTGCAAAACCCGCGCTGGCCACACGCGGCATCAGCAATGCTGCGGCGGCGGATTGCAAAAGGTGTCTGCGGTTCAAAATCATCACGGGCCTCCTGGCCCGCAATATAGGGTGCAACCTGCCCCACGCCAGCAAGCTTCCAGCGCGGGTGCGTCAATCAGTTGCTCGCTGTCCGGTAGTTGTGACGGTAAAAAACATGCACGCCGATTTTCGCGGTCTGTTTATAGACCCGCGACCAGGACGGGCGCACCGACGTCGTGTGATAGTGTGTTGCCCCTTCGGTCAACTCATCCGCCACGCCATCAATGGCTGCCCGCGCGACTTTCGCCACACGCTCATACGCCTTTTTCTCGTGGATTACTTCCTTGCGGCCATCGCAGGTGTATGTGAACTGGCACTGGTATTTCTTGCCGGTCCCCTGATGGATCACGCCGCACAGGGAATCCGGGAAACGGCTGCTTTTGACCCGGTTCAGGATCACCTCGGCAACCGCGAACTGGCCGCGCACGCTTTCGCCGCGCGCCTCGAAGTACAGGGCTTCGGACAGGCATTTCCAGTTTTCACCACCGGAGGCCTTTGGTTGCTGGTCAAGCCAGTCTTTGGAGAAGGACACTTCGACAGGTTCAGCCGCCTTGCGGGGCTGGAACAACTTGAAATAGTCCCGAAAACTTTGCGCTGGCAGCTCGCTGCGGGCGACAAGTTCTTGTTTTGCAGTATCAGTCGCTTCCTTCTCAGCGAAGGATGCACTCGGCAGAACGGTTGCCGCCACTGCGGCAACAGCCAATATGTAACGTAGCATCAGATAACCTCGCACAGGCACATCACGCGCCTTACCCTCCCCCGGCGGGCGCGACGAGGCTGATACCCCAGACTGACGCAAAGGTCCAGTATTTTGAAAAAAGCAAGTGGAAAATCGCCCGTAGCGAAAATATTTTTCGCCTACGAGTGACCGTATAACCCACTATTCCTTGGGGTTCGGCGCGGTGTCAACCCCCAAGTCTGGAGGAAATCGCCAGTTGAGCGGCAGCCAGCCGAGCGACCGGAACCCGGAACGGTGAGCATGACACATAGTCGAATCCAAGATCGCGGCAAATGGCGATTGATTCGGGGTTCCCGCCGTGTTCGCCACAGACCGAAAGGGTCACATCCGGCTTCGCGGCACGCCCGCGTTCCGCCCCGAGTTTCAGCAGCTCGCCCACCCCGTCCGGATCAAGGACATGGAACGGATCTTCGGTAAAGACCCCCTGCCGCACGTAAGCGGACATGAAACGACCGGCATCGTCGCGGGACAGGCCGTAGGTCATCTGCGTCAGGTCGTTCGTTCCAAAACTCATGAAAGCAGTCTGTGGCGCGATCTCTTCCGCGCGCAGACAGGCGCGTGGCGTTTCGACCATGACGCCCAGCCGATATTCGAACTTCTGCCCGCGTTCCGATTCAACGGCGGCGGCGACCGAGTCGATGCGGGATTTGACCAGTTCAACCTCGCGCTTGGCGGATACCAGCGGGATCATCACTTCGGGCACCACCGGAGCACCGTTTTTTCGGGCGTCAAGCGTGGCTTCAAAAATCGCGCGCGCCTGCATGTCGTAGATCTCGGGTACGGTGACACCCAGACGAACGCCGCGCAGGCCCAGCATGGGGTTGTATTCGGTCATCGCCTCAACCCGGCGTTCGACGTCGGACACGGGCAGGTCCAGCGCCTCGGCCAACTCCCGTTGCCCGGTGCGCGTTGTCGGCAGAAATTCATGCAAGGGTGGATCGAACAGGCGGATGCAGACAGGCTGACCTTCCATGATCCTGAACAGCTGAACGAAATCCTCGCGCTGCATCGGAAGCAGGCGTTCCAGCACCGCCGCCCTGCCCGCCGAGGTTTGCGCAAAGATCATTTCGCGCATCACGATCAGACGACCGGGGTCAAAGAACATGTGTTCGGTCCGGCACAGACCGATCCCCTGGGCCTGAAAGTTCCGGGCCGTCTGCGCATCAGCCGGTGTGTCGGCATTGGCGCGGATTTCGATGTCACGCTCGGCATCGGCCCAGCCCATCAGCGTCTGGAAACAGTCATCCAACGCGGCCTCGAGCATGGCGGGCTGACCGGCCAGCACCTGACCCGAGCTGCCATCAATGGTGACAATATCGCCGGTTTTGAATACCCGGCCATCCGGTGCGGTCAGCATCTTGTCTTTCGTCTGAAACCGCATTTCCGAGGCCCCGACGATACAGGGCAGACCCAATCCGCGCCCGATCACGGCCGCGTGGCTGGTCATGCCGCCTTTTTCCGTCAGAACCGCAACGGCGGCGTGCATCCCGCGCACATCCTCGGGCGAGGTTTCCCGGCGCACCAGAACACATGCCTCGCCACGGGCGGCACTGGCCTGTGCTTCGGCCGAAGTAAACACGATCTTGCCGGTCGAGGCACCGGGGCTGGCACCAATGGCCGTGGTCAGCACATCGCGTTGCGCATCGGGGTGGACCTGACGGTGCAGTAGTTCGTTCAGCGCGTGCGGGTCGACACGCATCACCGCCTCTTGCGGCGGTATGATACCGTCTTCGGCAAGACGTACGGCAATGCGCATGGCCGCGCGGGCCGATCGCTGCACCCGGACACCATCGAGAATATGCACGGTGCCGTCCTGAATGACGAATTCGACCTGCATCTCTTCGCGCAGTTTCTCGCGCATCAGGGCGGCATGCGCTTTGACATCGGCAAAAGCTTTGGGCGCGACCTCTTCCAGCGAGGGGCCGCGCGGGTCTTTTTCCAGAAACAGGGCTGCCACATCTTTGCCCAGCGCATCGCGCCCCTGGCTCTGACTTAGGTAGCGACCGGTGATCTGTGGCATTCCGGTTGTGGAATCAACCAGTTGCAGAACACCCGATCCGCATTCGCCTTTCCCGACGCCGGGGATCATCTCTTGGATGACCAACCCAAGCCCGGCATCTGCGGGTGCCCCCTTGGCCTGCCGCAGCAAGCGCGCGGACGTCCCGTCCCATGCACGCGCCATCGAGCGCAGAACACCGATCAGCTGTTCGCCCCTGTCCTGCGGAAAGACCTCGTCGGTTTCATCCTCGTAGGCGCGCAGCGAGTGGCGCAACCCCTCGCGGCCATCAGCTTCGATGTCATCGAACACATCCGCATCCAGCCGTGCCACGTGGATCGCATAGCTTTGAACGAACCGCAGATACAGAGCTGCGGCGGCCTCGGCGCCCATGGTGTCGGACAGGTCGACATAGCGCGCGTCGTTCATTCCGATATTGAGAACCGCGCCGGGGCCGCCCCAATCGGGATCTTCGGAACTGGGTCGGACGCATAGCAACGAGGTCGGGTCGAACTGTTCGAGGATCGCCGCAATATCCGGGATCGCCCCTTCTGCAATCTGGTGAACGGCATCAAATGACAGCGCAACGGTTCGGGGCACCGGCAGGTCCAGCCGGACCAGACGTTGCAGACATTTGGCCCGCCCGCCATGTGTATGGGCGGTGACAGGCGCGTCGGATGTAATGAGCGTTGTATTCGGATTATTCTGCACTGCAGCACCTTTTGGTTTGTCTGCAGCATAGGCGCTTGCGCCCTTCACGCAAGTGCGTTGTGGGCGCGCCTGCCAGTGCGCCCAGTCGTTTACCCTTCGATCCGGGTCAGATCGGCCACGCTGGAGCAGATCTGCCGGATCTGGCTGAGAAGGTTCAGCCGGTTGCGGCGAACAATGTCATTGTCGGTGTTGACCTGCACATCCTCAAAGAACGCATCCACCGGCCCGCGCAGCCCGGCCATGGCGGCCATGGCCGTGGGGAAATCTTCTGATTTCAGCGCGGGCTCGATTTGCGCCTGTGCTGCATCCAAAGCGGCAAACAATGCCTTTTCGCTGTCGGTTTCGGCGAATTTCACATCCGCACCGTAGGAATATTCCACCCCGTCCTTTTCTTCGGCCTGGGTCAGGATGTTGTTGGCGCGCTTGAAGCCCTGCACGAGGTTCTCGCCATCCTCGGTCGCGATCACCGCGTTCAGCGCGCGGGCGCGTTTGACCAGCAGGTTGAGATCATCATTTCCGTCCATCGCGATACAGGCATCGATGACGTCGTGACGGATGCCTTCGTCGCGGAGGAAGACCTTGAGGCGGTCGTGGAAGAACGAGAGGAGATCGTCGGATGCGTCGGGTATCTTCTTTTCAAGACTCAGGAAATCGGCACCCGACAATTCTCCCAGCCTTTCCTTGACAGTCTGGAAGGCTGCGCCAAACACGCCATGATCTGCGATTTCATCCAACAGTTCGTCAACATTTTCAGCCGCCAGCGCCTCGTTTGCAGCGCTTTCAGCACGCAGCAGCTGTCTGTCGAAAAACCGATCCAGATGCAGACGCAGGTCATTGTCGAGCACCAACCGGATAACCCCCAGCGCCGCACGGCGCAGGGCAAACGGGTCTTTCGAGCCAGTAGGCTTTTCATCAATCGCCCAGAACCCGGTCAGTGTGTCCAGCTTGTCGGCCAATGCAACGGTCACCGACAGCGGAGCAGTGGGGACATCATCCGACGGCCCCAAAGGCGAGTAGTGCTCTTGCGCGACGGCGGCCACGGCGGCATCTTCACCTGCCGCTTCGATGTAATACCGCCCCATAAGGCCCTGAAGCTCAGGGAATTCGTAGACCATTTCCGAGCTGAGGTCGGCCTTGGCCAGGCGCGCGGCTTTTTCAGCCTGATCGGCATCGGCACCGGTTACTGGTGCCAGTTCGCGGGCCAACGCGGCGATACGACCGATCCGGTCGGCCTGCGTTCCCAGTTTGTTGTGGAAGGTGACGTTCTCCAGCGCGCGGGTCCATTGTGCAATGTCCGATTTGGCGATGCGCAGGTCATTTTCCCAAAAGAACTTGGCATCGGCAAGACGGGCTGAGAGCACTTTCTGATTGCCCGCCAGAATGGTCGCGCCATTGTCAGCGGTTTCGCGGTTCGCAACAGTGACGAACCGTTCAATCCGGCCCGTTTTGGGATTGCGGACCGAGAAGAACTTCTGGTGTTCTTTCATCGAGGTTTGCAGCACCTCGGGCGGCAGGTCGAGGAATTCGTCGTCGATCCGCCCCATCAGGACAACCGGCCATTCGACCAGCCCGGCGACCTCGGCCAGCAGGCCCTTGTCTTCGACCAGTTCAAGACCGGCGGCAAAGGCCATGTTCTGGGCGTCGTTCCAGATGTGCTGGGCGCGTTCCTCGGGGGACAGGACGACAAAAGCCCGCTTCAGCTTGGCCGCGTAATCGTCGAAAGACGTGACCGAAAAGCGGTTGGGCGCCATAAAGCGGTGGCCTGCTGTGGTGTCGCCGGACGAAATGCCGTCGACATCCATTGGAACCACCTGCGCCCCGGCCTCATCCGTCAGAATGCACAGGATCGAATGCAGCGGGCGCACCCAGCGCAAGCTGCCACTGCCCCAGCGCATGGACTTCGGCCAAGGGAAATTGCGGATGGTGGTTTCGAGCACTTCGGCAATGACCTCGGCCGCGGGGCGACCGGCCCTTTCGATGGTGGCGAAATAGATGGCCCCCTTGGGCGTTTCGCGTTCTTCCAGCTGATCACGGGTCAGGCCCGCGCCGCGCAGGAACCCTTCGATTGCCTTGTCGGGTGCGCCTACTTTTGGGCCCTTGCGTTCTTCCCGGATGGTGGGGCTTTTCGCCAGCAGCCCCTCAACCGCCAGCGTCAGTCGGCGGGGCGTGGTCAGGGCGGCCGCGCTTGCATAGGTCAGACCGGCCTCGACCAGACCATCGGTAATCCGCTTTTTCAGATCCTCGCCGGCACGGGCTTGCATCCGTGCGGGGATCTCTTCGGAGAACAGTTCGATCAGCAGGTCGGGCATTGTCGGTCCTTAGAAATTGACGATCGTCTGAATGACGATGGCATTGGCGATATCCACAAAGAAGGCGGATACAAGGGGCAGCACGATAAAGGCAATAGGCGATGGGCCATATCGCTTGGTCACGGCTGTCATATTTGCGATAGCGGTGGGTGTGGCCCCCAACGCAAAGCCGCCAAACCCGGCGGCCAGTACGGCGGCGCGATAGTTGGACCCCATGACCGGGAACAGCACCCAGAGGACGAACAGCACCGCAAAGAGCGTCTGCGCTGTCATGATCACGGCAATGGCCATGCCCAGCTGCGCGATGGTCCAGAGTTGCAGGCTCATCAGCGACATTGCGAGAAACGCGCCCAGCGCAAATTCCGAAATCAACGCCAGCGATGGAGTGCGCGACACTTTCGGAGCACCGGGAAACAGCGCATCCCGCAGATTGGCGATCACGATGCCCATGATCAGGCAGGGCACGAACAGTGGCAGTTTCAGCCCGGCGGCGGCAATTGATTCATTCAGCGCATATCCCGAGATGATCGCAAGGTTCAGGTGCAGCAGGACGCGCATGACGATCAGATGATCGATGCTTGTGGTGTGCCCGTCATGCTCATCCGGCAATCCTACGCTGGGTTCTTCGTCAGGGCGGTCAGGCGTCAGGCCGCGCCGTTCGACCAGCAGGCGCGCAATCGGGCCGCCAACCAGCGCAGCAAGGACCAATCCAAGGGTGGCGACTGCCACACCCAGCTCGGTCGCGCCGTCAAGGCCCGTTGCCTGCGCCACATCCGGCGCCCATGCAATTGCCGTTCCGTGCCCACCGATCAGGGCAGCCGATCCGAACAACACACCGGCCTGTGCGGGATAGCCGAAGATCGCCGCCCCAGCCGCGCCGATCACATTCTGAAAGACAATCGTCGCCAGAGTAAGAATCAAAAGCAAGATTAACGGCTTACCACCCGCAATGAGGTCAGACAGGCGGGCGTTCAGGCCGATCCCGGCAAAAAACAGGACCAGCAGGAAATCGCGGGCTGTCAGGCCAAAGGACAGTTCGATCCCGAATACCAGATAGAGCATCAGAACCACCAGCGAGGCCAGCAGGCCCCCTGTCACGGGTTCGGGGATGTTGAAATTGCGCAGGGTTGTCACACGTGCGTTGATCTCGGCCCCGATCAGATAGACCGCAAACCCCAGAGTGGCCGTCAGGAAATCGGGGATTTCTATGACATGGCCCACGATCTGCTCCTTCAGTTTTCCGGGCGCGGCGGGCATTCCTCGCCCACGACGGTACCGTCATAGGCTTTTTCACCACAATTGTTCAACGCGTGCCAGACATAGCCCTTGCCATCCGCGGTGATCGCCACAATCCGGTCGACGCCGAAATGGATGTTCTTCACCCCCATGAACGCCCGCGCCTGCCCTGATTCAAGCGCATCCGCCAAAGACACTGCATCGTAGCATTCAAACCATCCCGGTGCGGTCAGGGGTTCGGAGTTTTCGACAGGCACGTATCCAGCCATCTGGTCCGGCGACAATTCGGTTTCGAAGCAGGCACGATACCGGATCGGCGAGCTGTCGGCGTCGATTGCCTGAAACCCGGAATAGGCGATGGGCTCGGGCACACCGCCTGAATCCGTCATCAGGGCAACGTCCTGCCCCGGCTGCGGTTCGACCTCATAATAATAGCCGTAGACCTGTAGATAATACATGCCGACGCCTGCCACGATGGCCGACAGCAGCAGCAGAATTGTCAGCAGTTTTCCCGTCATCTTTCAGGCCGCCTCTTTCAAGTTCTTGAAAAATAGGACAGGTTTCATCCGGGGACAGGCAGAAACGAGGTCAACACGATGGAATCCACCCTTGCCGTCGGATTTTTCGGCGCATTGTTTGCGATCATGAACCCGGTCACCAACCTGCCGGTGTTTCTGAGCGTCACTCAGGACCTGTCCGCCGCCGAACAACGCAAGATTGCGGTCAAAACAGCGGTTTACTGCCTGATCCTTGGCGGCGCCTTTGCCTTGGTCGGTAGTCAGGCGCTTGGCCTTTTTGGCATCAGTGTCAATCATCTGCGCGTCGCCGGTGGTCTGGTTGTCATGATTATCGGCCTTAACATGCTGAACGGACACGAAAGCACCTCTCATCACGGGACGAAGGGGGAGAAGGACGCTTACCCCGAACCGGATACCGTCGCCTTTTATCCGCTGGCCTTTCCCGTTTTGGTCGGCCCCGGCACGATCACCACGCTGATCCTGTATGCACACCAGATCAAGAAGCCCGTAGAAGCCATTGTTTATGCTGGTGTATTCCTTGCCATTGTTGGCCTGCTTCTGATCACGTTCTGGAACGCGGCCTGGCTGGCCCAACGCCTGTCCGACACCGCGCGCGTGATCATGAGCCGCTTTATGGGGATGATTCTGGCGGCTATCGCCGTCAGCATGATCGCGGACGGCCTGAAAGCCCTGTTGCCGGGGCTGGCCTGATCGCCTCATCCGACGCTGAACCCGGCGGCCTCGGTCTGCACAAAGGCATCCGCGCATTGCTTGGCCAGCGCCCGCACGCGCCCGATATAGGCCTGCCGTTCGGTGACCGAGATCACGCCCCGTGCATCCAGCAGATTGAAGATGTGTGACGCCTTGATGCATTGGTCATAGGCCGGATGCGCCATGATGATACGCTTGCCGGTTTTCGGGTCGTCATGTGCCTGCGCCAGGACAGTGGCGCATTCAGCCTCGGCCTCTTCGAAATGGCGCAGCAGAACCTCGGTATTGGCCACGTCAAAGTTCCAGCGGGCGTATTCCTCTTCCGTCTGTTTGAAGATGTCGCCATAGGTCAAAGCGCTGGGGGATTGCGGATCGTTGAACGGCATGTCCATCACGTGGTCGATGCCCAGCACATACATGGCCAGACGCTCGAGCCCATAGGTCAGCTCGCCCGAGACAGGCGTGCAGTCATGGCCGCCGACCTGCTGGAAATAGGTGAACTGGCTGACTTCCATTCCGTCACACCAGACTTCCCAGCCAAGCCCCCAAGCGCCCAGCGTGGGGCTTTCCCAGTCGTCTTCGACAAAGCGGATATCATGCAGGTCCATGTCGATGCCGATGGCCTGAAGGCTGCCCAGATACAGCTCCTGCAAATCCGGCGGGCTGGGTTTGATCAGCACCTGATACTGGTAGTAATGCTGAAGCCGGTTGGGGTTTTCGCCATAGCGCCCGTCCGTGGGACGGCGCGACGGCTGAACATAGGCTGCGGCCCATGCCTTGGACCCCAGCGCCCGCAAGGTGGTAGCGGGATGGAACGTCCCTGCCCCGACCTCCATGTCATAGGGTTGCAGAATCGCGCAGCCTTTCGAGGCCCAGTAGGACTGAAGCCTAAGGATGATTTCCTGAAATGAACGCGGTGCGCTGGTCGGTTCGGTCATGACATTCCCTCTGGGCGCCCCGTGCGCCCGGTTCCGGTCGGTTTGGCCCTTCCTATGCAAGGGGTCGAGGGGCGTCAACGGGGCTTTGGGCTGTGGCTGTATCTGCGCGGCCACACCACAAATTCCCCGCATTCACAGCATGGTATTTGGCAAATGAAATCGCGTATTCTGCACCTCAGTACAAACACCGCATAACACGGGCAGACTATGACACGCGTATTTTCAGCAATTCTTTTGTTTCTTCTGGTCGGCCTGCGCGCCGCGACCGCACAACAAGATCCCGGCGTCTGGGTTCAGGTCGAGGCGCAGCCCTCGCTGCGCGAAGCGCAGGACCGGGCGCAAGCCTATGCCAGCACCTTGCCCGACGTGAACGGGTTTCGGCTGAACAGCGGCTGGTATGCCATAGTCATTGGCCCCTATTCGCGCGGCGATGCCGAGCAGGTTTTGCGCGTATACCGGGCCGAGGGGCAGATCCCGCGTGACAGCTTTGTCGCGTTTTCAAGCGCGCTGGGGCAGCAATTCTGGCCGGTCGGCGAAAACGCGGTGAACCGCGACGTTGTTAGCGTGCTGACAGAACCGGCAGCACAGGCGGAAGAACCCGTGGCGGTTACGACCGCACAGGATTCGGATGAAACCCGCGAACAGGCGTTGCAATCCGAGCGCCTTTTGACGGCGCAGGAACGGAAAGACCTGCAAACAGCCCTGCAAGCGGCGGGTTTCTATAATTCGACCATCGATGGCGCTTTCGGTCAGGGAACCCGCCGGTCGATGGGCGATTGGCAGCGGTTCAACGGGTATGAGGCGACGGGCGTTCTGACCACGGTGCAACGCAAGGCCCTGATGGATGAATACAACGCGCCGCTGATCTCGGCCGGGATGGACCGGTATTCCGATGACGCGGCCGGAATTGCGCTGGACATGCCGTTGGGTACAGTCAGCTTTGACCGCTATGAGGCACCGTTCGTGCATTTCAAAAGCGCCTCGGACCTGAACGCCCAGGCCCTTTTGATCAGTCAGGAGGGTGACAAGAACACGCTGCGCGCCCTTTACGAGGTGATGCAGTCGCTTGAGATTGTTCCGCTGAATGGCCCGCGCGAGCTGGGCCGCGACCAGTTCACCCTTGAAGGGCGCGGCAATGGGATCGTGTCATTCACGCAGGCGCGGCTGGATGATGGAAAGATCAAGGGCTTTACACTCGTCTGGCCCGAAGGGGACGAAGCGCGCCGCCTGCGTGTTCTGGCTGCGATGGCGACCAGCCTGAGCACAACCGGCGCGGTTCTGGATGCCGCCGCCGGTGCGGATGCGGAACAGCGCATCGATCTGGTCTCGGGTCTTCAGATCCGCAAGCCCCGGTTGTCGCGGTCGGGCTTTTTCGCTGGTGCGGACGGCACGGTTCTGACGGTGTCCGAAGCCGCCGAAAGCTGCACCCGGATCACTCTGGAAGGGGATCAGGAGGTTCAGCTGGCGCTGACGGACCCGGAGCTTGGTGTTTCGGTCTTGCGCCCTGCAAAAGCTCTTGCCCCTATGAGTGTTGCTGCTTTCAGCACCACCCAACCGCGCATCCAGTCCGAAGTGGCCGTATCCGGCTTTTCCTACCAGGGGGCTTTGGGCGCACCGACGCTGACCTACGGCCAAATCGCGGATATCCGTGGCCTGAACGGCGAGACGGGTGTCAAACGGCTGGCGCTGAACGCACAGCCCGGCGATGCGGGCGGGCCGGTCTTCAACGACAGCGGCAACGTGGTTGGCATGCTGCTGCCCACACCGTCCGAGGGGCGCACCCTGCCCGCGTCAGTCAGCCTTGCGGCAACGGTCGAGCGGTTGACAGAAATCCTGACGAAAGCCGGTGTTTCCGGTCAGTCGAGCGAGGAAACCACCCGGATTTCCCCCAACGAGCTGAACCGGCGCGCGACCGGAATGACGGTTCTGGTGCATTGCTGGGATTGAACGCGCGCAGATATTGAAACCAGACATTGAAACATCAAAGCGCCGCATGAACCTGCGGCGCTTTTATTTGTTACAGAATGTCCGGGGTCACGTGGATCAAGGTCGGGACAGGTGCATCGAAAGCCGCGCGAACCGCGCTCTGCATCTCAGCCAGAGATGAAGGGGCTGAGGCGCGCGCGCCAAAAGCTTCGGCCAGCTTGCAGAAGTCCGGGTTATGCGCCACCACTGCATTGGGCGCGATCTGGCTGCGGACCATGCTGTCTTCGATTTCTTTCAGTTTGCCATTGTCCCACAGGATGATCGGCAGCGACAAACCCAGTTCGACCGCAACACCCAGTTCCTGCATCGTATAGTGGAACCCGTAATCCCCGGCGATAACCGCCGTTGGTTTGCCGCGCCGCGCCACCGCGCCGCCAATTCCGGCCGGTAGACCATAGCCCAGCGTTCCGAACCCGGTCGGATGGTGCCAGTGATGCGGATAGGCCATGTCCCACACCTCTTTCGCGACATAGGCGAATTGGGTCATGTCGGAATAGATCATGGTATCAGCGGGCATCGCGGCGCGCAGCGCATCGGCCACTGCTGCAATTCCGGGCCGTTCGGCATCCACCTCGGCCCGCCACCGGGCGCGGGTTTCGGATATTTCGTCGGGCGACCAGCCGGTTGCCGGTTTCAGGTTTTCGGTCGCCTGCCACAAGGCGCGGGCAAAGCTTTCGCTGTCGGTTTGCAGTTTGATCGCGGCGCGATGGTGGTCCGACAGGACTTCGGGATCAAGGTCAACGCGGATCAGCGTTGACGAATGCCCAAGGTCGCTGCGCCACAGATCGACCTCGCCCAATTCGGCGCCGACCGCGATGACCAGATCCGCCGAGGCGATAACCTCGGCGCTGCCGGGGCGCGGCAGCGACGCGCCGAAATCCAGCGGATAGTTTGCGCCCGGCAGCCCGCGCCCTGCGTATGTAGTAAAGCATGCAGCCCCAAGCTGTGTCAGAATCTGCCGCCAGTCGTTGGACTTGCAACCGCCCCCAAGAATGAACAGCGGCCTGCGCGCAAGGTTCAGCATCGAGACAACCGGCGATACGTCAGGCGGCAACGCCTTGGTGCGCAACGCAGGCTGGTTGGGGAAAGGTGCCGGATCAGCCTCGGCCTGCAACTGCGCGATTGGCACCTGAATGTGCTTGGGGCGCGGGCGCGACAGCTCGAATTCTTCAAAGGCGCGTTCGACCACCGCATAGGCGGCCTCGGCCGTGTTGGCCTGTGCCGACCAGTGTGCAACGGTTCCGGCCGCAAGGCGCTGGTCCTTCATCTGGTGCAACTGGCCGCGCAGCGCCTGTGTTTCATCAAGGCAGGACGACACCACCAGCATCGGCACCGAGTCGCTGTAGGCCTGCCCGATCGGCGTCATGATGTTGCACAGGCCGGGCCCGGTGATCACATAGGCAACCCCCGGCTTGCCGGTTGCGCGGGCATACCCATCGGCCATAAACCCCGCCCCCTGTTCGTGACGGGCCAGAACATGTTGGATGCCAGCCTCTTCCATGCCGCGATACATTTCCTGATTGTGAACGCCGGGTATACCAAAAATCACGTCCACGCCACGATCCTTGAGCATATGCGAAATCTGCGCGCCAAGGGGTCTTTTCATCAGCCTCTCCAGAATTGAACAGTGAAGATCGCGTAAACGGCCAACAGCTCGAGCCGCCCGACCAGCATCCCGATTGTCAGCAACCATTTAGCCGTGTCGTTGAGATTTGCGAAATTGCCCGCTGGTCCGATCTGATCGCCCAGACCGGGACCGACATTGGCCAGCGCGGTCGCTGCCCCGGAAACGGCTGTGATAAAGTCCAGACCGGTCAGCGCCAGCGCCCAGGACAGCACGCCCATCGACAGGACAAAGAACATGAAGAAGCTCATCACCGAGGTCAGAATACCCTGCCCCACAGGCCGCCCATCATAGAGCGGCACGAACACGCCATGCGGAGACCTGATCCGTTTGATCTGACTTTTGATCGAGGCAAACAGCAGCTGATAGCGGAATATCTTGATCGAACATGCCGTCGATCCCGCGCAGCCGCCAATCAGGCCGATCAGGAAGAACATCATGATCGGAAAGCTGCCCCAGCCCATGTAATCGACACTGGCATAGCCGGTCCCCGAGATGATCGAGGTGATGTTGAACAGAGATTCCCGAAACGCCTGTTCCCAGTGATGCGGAAAGACCGATGTCAGGAAAATCGACATGATGATGACCAGAACCAGAATGGTCGCCAGAAACACGCGAACTTGACTGTCTTTCCACAAGGACGCTGTATAGCCGTTTGCCAGCTGGACGTAGCGCACAAAAGGAAGCGCCGCCAAAATCATGAAGACCGACGCCGCATATTCGGCGGGCCCCGAGAAGGTTCCGAACGAGGCGTCATAATTCGAGAACCCGCCGGTCGAAAGCGTTGTCAACGCATGTACCAGGGCGTCGAAAAAGTTCATTCCCAGACCGGCGTAAACCAGCGCGCAGACAAGTGTCAGGAAAACATAGATGAGCGAAATCTGACCCGCGATTTCTTGCGCGCGGGGCAGGATTTTTCCCATTGTTTCAAAGCCTTCCGAGCGGAAGATTTGCATGCCGCCAACGCGCAGCTCGGGCAGGAATACCATGGCGACAACGATGATCCCGATGCCCCCCAGCCATTGCAGGATACCGCGCCACAGCAAAAGCCCCTGCGGCAGGGTGTCCAACCCGGAAATCACCGTTGAACCTGTTGTTGTCAGGCCGGACATCGCCTCGAAATACGCATCGACAAAGCGCAGCTCGGTTTCACCGAACAGAAACGGAATTGCGCCAAACAGGGGCAGCGCCGCCCAAACACCGGTTGTCAACAGGAAGGTCTGGCGGATGGTCAGCCCTTCGCCCACACCGTTCGAGCAGCTCATCGCCAGAACGGACCCGGTCAGCGTCGTGATAATCGCGCTTTCCAGAAACACGTGCCATTCCCCGCGCCCCTCGATCAGGTCCGCGAGCATAGGCAGCAGCATGGTCGCCCCAAGAATGGCGACCAGCAAGCCAATCACATATCCGACCGGGCGAAGATCCATCATGACGCGCAGGGTTGGCGTGCCAACCCGACCGTGTCAAGCAGATGATCCCGGTTTACCCGTCAGTTTTTGGCATCTGCTCCGGGCATCACGGGTGGTTTGGACGGGGCACGAGTTTTTCGCGCCTGCGGTTTGCGCGGCTCTGTGGCCGGGGCAGATTTCGCCTGCACCTCAGCCGGGGCAGGATCGGCCGGTGTCGGCTTAACCTGCGTTGCCTGAACAGGCGCCGGTTTTGCAGGGGCGGGCTTGGGCGTTACGGGCGACACGGCTGCGGTCGCAGGTGTCACCGTAGATTCAACAGGTTTTACTGCTATTTCATCCCTAACCGCTGGTGTCGGTTTGGCTGCCGCCGGGGGTGCTGCCGTGGGCCGCGGACTGGCTGAGAACTCAACCGGCGTGGCCGCCGGCTTGGACGGTGCAGGTTTGCGGGCCAGCTTTTTCTTGGGCGTTGACGATTTCACCGGTACGCGTTTCGCACGGTTCGCGGCGGGTTTGGGTTTGGCCACCGGTTTTTCCGCCGGTGTTTCCACCACAGGAACCGGTGCTGATGCTGCCAGGTGCAGGGCGTGGACCGGCACCATCGGCAGTTCAAGTGCCGAACGGGTCATGATCTGTGCGATCTTGATCTGGTTGACGATCGCATAGCCAGCCATGCGTATAGCTGCGGCCTGAAGCTCTAGCGGTTGGGTAATCGGATTCATTCCATAGATCTCCTCTGAAAACGATGCAGCCCGAAGAGTGAGGGTAAAGCGCCCTGCCCGCTCGGAGGGTCCGGGCGGAGGTAGGGGTCTTGCAGTCCAAGGCGTCTCACGTCTCGGCTTCCTTTCGGGTGACACACCATTAAGCGCGCCGGTGTGCCGAAGCTGCATTCCCCGTCAGGATACAGGAAGTCTTCACGCAATTGCAGCATTTTTGCTGCACTGCGGCGAATGAGCGCCGATCAGATAAATCTCTGATTAAATTCTAGCCACTTACCCGAGACGTTCAGCCAACGTGAAACAGGGTCGTAAACAGTTTCGGGTCCAGGCTGGACGCGGTGAAGGTTGGGCCTTCGGTCAGAATCGACACGGCGTCATGGCTGTGCAGGCTCTCTTGATGGCTTGCGACAACGCGAAAATCGCCAACGTGATGATCTGCCAAAAGCTCGGCGCAGAACAGGCGCGCGGCATCTTCGACAAAGATCGGATTGGCTGCGTTCAGCTCGGCAAATGCCTGTTCATCTTCGCGTTTCACCATGACCTGCGTTTCCGTCGGAACCGCACGGCGGCACAGCGCAATCAGGTCTTCAAACCACAGGCAATCCGCATCACAGTCCACGACAACCGAGATCCGCGCGACGGAGCGCTGCGAATGCGGCGTCGCCAGCTGACCACGCATCGACCGGGCATGTTCGCT
Organism: Ruegeria sp. AG7; assembly: GCF_056541545.1. Classification (NCBI taxonomy): domain Bacteria; kingdom Pseudomonadati; phylum Pseudomonadota; class Alphaproteobacteria; order Rhodobacterales; family Roseobacteraceae; genus Ruegeria; species Ruegeria sp. AG7. The sequence goes on along the minus strand of NZ_JBQFYP010000002.1, from coordinate 204,982 downwards.
GAGTTCCAAAGAACATGGGCAGGTCGAGGAATAGACATAGTCAAGGTGCATGATCTTTAGACGCACACCGTTCTGTTCGACCAGTTCCAGCGCTATATCGTAATACTGGTACCCTTCAAGGCCCGAGCGCAGGCTTTTGATCCTATCCGGGTAAGAAAAGCGCATCTGGATACGGGCGTCGAAACTGTCCAGATCGGACATGTAATCATCCAGAGCGGATTCCATGACCTCAAAGCTGAACGTCCGTTCCGCATGTTTATAGAAAGACCGCATGATCCGGGACATATTGATGCCCTTTTTCTCGGCCTCGAGGCTGACCGTGCCGGTGATCGAGGTTTCCAGCGTCAGGTCTTCACCCTCTTTCCGGTGGAACCGGATCGGCAGGCGGAAGTTCGAAATACCCACATGTTGAATCTGCTGTTTGGCCCCACGGATCAGGCTGGACGGGCCGTTCTGCAAATCCGGCAAGGAAGCGCGGTACGCTGCATCGACGGTAAAGTCATCGGGGTAAGCGCGCGAAAAGGGCGGATAGTTGCCCGCCGCCAGACCGGGCAGCAGCCGGGCCACAGCCGGGTCAAGCTGGTTTATATCGGCTTCCGAGGCGGACTTTGCCCATTGCCGCAAAACGTTCAAAGCCTCGGCAGCCTTGTCCCGATCCGGTTTTTCATCAATGTCGCGCGGGTGAACGTTCATCAGCGGCAGTTCCTTGGTTGGTCGTCGGACTATATATGACTGATGGTCTATTACCAGTCTAACCCGATACGTCGGCAATAGCAGCCCGGATTGAAAAATCCGGCGCAAAACCGTCATCTCGCAACAGTTAGCGCCTTTTGAAGGCGGGAACAGCGGGCGGTGCGCCTAGCTGCCGCCCGAAACAGAGTGGCCGCATAGGCACGCAGCCAGCCCCCACGCACGAAATGGGCGCGCGGGGGGCTTTGGTTTATTTCTGCGAGGCTTCCAACGCTTGCTGAAGGTCGGCCAGCAAGTCACCGGCATCCTCAAGCCCGACGGAAAAGCGGATCAGACCCGGTGTAATGCCCAGCTGGTCCTTCTGCACGTCACTAAGACGCTGGTGCGTTGTTGTCGCCGGGTGCGTCGCGATGGATTTGGCATCGCCCAGATTGTTCGAAATCACAGGAATGGTCATTGCGTTCAGGAAGGCAAACGCCGCATCCTTGCCGCCCTTAATGTCCAGCGACAGCACGGTTCCGCCCTTGCCGCCCAACTGGGTCTGAACTAGCGCGTTCTGGGCATGGGTTTTCAGACCGGGGTAAAGTGTACGTTCCAGCGCCGGGTGCCCTTCCAGCGCCTCGGCAATCTTTTGCGCGCTTTCGGCTTGAGCATTGACCCGCAGCGCCATTGTCTCAAGACCCTTGAGCATGATCCACGCATTGAACGGGCTCAGCGCGCCGCCGGTATGCTTGAGATAGGGTTCAACGGTTCCGCGGATGAAGTCCTTGGTTCCGATGATCACACCGCCCAGCGCACGGCCCTGCCCATCGATATGCTTGGTCGCTGAATAGACGACCACATCCGCACCCTGCTGGATCGCGCGCGAGAACACCGGGGTCGAGAACACGTTGTCCACCACGACAACGGCTCCGACCCCATGGGCCAGATCGGCCACGGCGGCGATATCGATCACCTCAAGCGTGGGGTTCGACATGGATTCAAAGAAAACGGCCTTGGTGTCCGGGCGGATCGCAGCCTTCCACTGTTCCAGATCGGTGCCGTCAACAAAGGTCACGTCCACGCCATAGCGGCTCAGGATGTTTTCAAGGATATAGAGGCACGAGCCGAACAGCGCCTTGGCCGAAACGACATGGTCCCCGGCCTTCAGCATCGAGGTCAGCGCGCCGTTGACGGCGGCCATACCCGAGGCCGTCGCAAACGCATCTTCGCCGCCTTCCAGCGCCGCGATGCGTTGCTCGAACATGGACACGGTCGGGTTGCCGTAACGGGCATAGATGAACTCGTCCGGGCCACATTCCAGAAATCGGGCCTCGGCCTGTTCAGCGTTTTCGTAGACGAAACCCTGCGTCAGGAAAATCGCCTCGCTCACCTCGTTATACTGGCTGCGACGGATGCCGCCATGGACGGCTTGGGTGCGTTTGTTCCAGTTCTCGCTCATCTCAATCCTTTCAGCCTCGGGTGGAGGCAAACAAAAAACCCCAGACGCGGCCAAGCGAAAGGGGTCTTTCATCCTGACCTTTTAGCGGTGTTGTTTAGCGTGGCCCGCAATCCGGTAACAAATCGCCACGTAGCTTCAGGATCGCAATACGCCTCGGGCGGTTCTCGGTCAAGCCCGGCCTGCGGTTCGGTCACGCTTTCGTAAGCGGTACTTGCCGAACCGGCAGAAACCCGCATGATCCCCGTCAACATCAGGAGAACATATGGCTGACCCGATTGATCTGTATTTCTGGCCGACACCGAATGGCTGGAAAGTTTCCATCGCCTTGGAAGAGATGGAGCTGCCCTACACCACCCATCTGATCAATATCGGCAAGGGTGACCAGTTCGACCCCGGTTTCCTGAAGATCGCGCCCAACAACCGGATGCCCGCCATCGTCGATCCCGACGGGCCGGACGGCGCACCTATTTCGGTTTTCGAAAGCGGCGCGATCCTGATGTATCTGGCCCGCAAGACCGGGCGGTTCTATGGCAGGACCGAGCGCGACCGGATCGCGGTCGAGGAATGGCTGATGTGGCAGATGGGAGGCGTTGGCCCGATGGCGGGTCAGGCGCATCACTTCCTGAAATACGCCCCGCAACTGGACCCGCCACAGGACCTGCCCTATGCCAAGGACCGCTACCGCGCCGAGGTCGCGCGCCTTTACGGCGTACTGGACCGGCGGCTGGCCGAAAACGAGTATGTCGCGGGCGATTTCTATTCCATCGCCGACATGTCGATCTGGGGCTGGGCCAGCCTGTGGGAAGGTCAGCAGCAGGTGCTGGAGGACAAGCCGCACTTTGCCCGCTGGCTGGAGACCGTCAGCGCCCGCCCAGCCGTTCAGGCCGGACGCGCGCTTTATGCCGAGTTGCGAGGGGATCACCGGGACAAGCAGGCGCAGAGCGTTTTGTTCAAGCGGTAGGCTTGTTCCATGGCCGGTTTTGAGGTCAATCTTACGTATGCTGCGTGATGCGCGAATATCCGCCTTTGCTATTGTATAGGTTTGGCAAATCATTACATGAGCGACGGAAATCCTTCAGAAAGATCCACTCAAGATGTACGCGGCATTATTTGTCGTTTTTGGCCTTGTTGGCTTAGTGGTCGGTGGCGAATTGGTGGTGCGCGGATCGGTTTCTGCTGCCAAGTCGTTCGGTATTTCACCGATGGTCATTGGACTGACACTGGTTGGCTTCGGAACGTCAACACCGGAACTGGTTACAAGCTTGCAAGCCGCGCTTTCCGGTTCTTCAGGCATTTCAATTGGGAATGTTGTTGGCAGCAACATTGGGAACATTCTTCTAATACTCGGCATCGCAGCACTCATCGCGCCTATCGCCGTGAACCCGAGAGCACTCCGCCGGGACGGCACGGCGGTCGTGATAGTAACTCTCCTTTGTTTAAGCGTAGTTCTATACGGCGAAATCAGCCGGCTGATCGGCGCAGGGCTTGTCGTCACCTTAGCGGCCTATCTGGGCTTCACACTGTGGTCTGAGTATAGGTCCGAAGGCACGCCAGCCGCAGCTGTCTACGAGAACGAAGCAGAAGCCGTAGTCGGCCCAGAAACATCACTTGCCGTGTCGTTACTGATCACCGTTGCAGGGCTGGCGATCACCATATTTGGGGCAAAGCTCTTGGTGACAGGTGCCGTGTCTCTTGCCGAGACAGCGGGGCTTTCGGAGACGGTAATTGGGCTGACAATTGTTGCAATCGGAACCTCAATGCCGGAACTCGTCACTTCAATCATCGCAGTTCGGAAAGGTGAGGGAGATGTCGCACTCGGGAACGTCTTGGGCAGTAACATCTTCAACATCTTGGGTATCCTTGGCGTAACTGTCCTGGTGCAACCTATGGTCATTCCTGGCGAGATTATTCGTCTCGATATCTGGGTTCTGTGTGCCTCAACGCTTGTCCTTATCGGGTTTGCCCGAAGCGGCTGGTCAATCAGTCGGCGCGAGGGCGGGCTCTTTGTGCTCGCTTACGTTGTCTATCTTGGTGTGCTTCTGGCTCGATAAGCGCTCACTCGAATAGCCTAGCTGTCTAATGAAGCGGACCTTTACAGCGGTGCAGTTATGGCCCGCTTTGTCCCCGTACCAGGTTACTCCGCCCCGCACCAACACGACCAGCACCCCCGGGCGGCGAATTCTTAGCGCAGGGTGACCTGTCAGCGAAACTGGAATTCAGGTTCCGCGGCGAAAGACATGGATATGCCTGTCCAGTGCCCATTGCGCAGCCTTGCAACGTTCCGCCCGTCAACGCGCATCCGGGTTGTCAGGACAAATGTGGCCTGCCCTTTGTTCGCTCCGGCTTTCTGGGCTGCGCCGTCAGAACGCTCTGCCCTTTCGAAAAGCATCCCATCGGGTTTTGCCGACCGACGGGACCGAAAGCTCGGGATCAAATGCGGCTTTCGATCCGCTTTCTCCGCCGAGCGCGACGCCTCCATCCGCTTGAGTTGCTGCAACTCCGACCGAAGCCTTTTTGCAGTCTCAACCTGCCTGCGTTCAAAGGAATAAGCGCTCAACGCCTCATCGATCATTCGGGCGGTATGAACATATCCCGCTGAACGCGTGAGTTCCGAGAGCTCAGCCAGACGGTCGGAAATCCGGCTTTCGTCCAGAGAGACGGTATTTTGGAGCGATCCTTGGTGTGTTGCGTTGGGCATCCGAACTGACTCTGAAAAGACGTTGAGTGATGCGCAATCCGGCCCGAGCTTTGACACAAGCCGATGCGCAAAGATGCGTGTCACTACGCGCCCGGTGCCAAAGAGTCGACCATCCCGCGTTCAAGTGGCGGAAAAGCGCCTTAGTCGCGCATTTGGGACAAAGAAAACATATCGCCCGCTCTCCAGGCGCGGGTTTGCGGCACTGCGACGGACAATGTCGGATTGATCCGCACAGCAGGCCTAACCCTGCCCCTGCACCAGCAGGTCCAGCATGCCCGAGATATCCTCGATCTCTTCCGCGATCACATGGGTCACCGAATGCGCCCGCTGCATCCGGCCCGTCACCTTCAGCAACCGCCCCGAGATCACCGCACGGCGGAAGCGTTCGTAGATTTTGCGCCAGACCACCACGTTGACGATCCCGGTCTCATCCTCAAGCGTCAGAAAGATCACGCCTTTGGCTGTCCCCGGCCGCTGCCGCAGGATCACCAGCCCGGCCACGGCCACACGCGCCCCTTCGGGCGGAGCCTCCAGCTGGGCGGAGGGCAGACAGGACGGCGGTCGCGGCCAGTCCCGGTTTGAAATCGCGCGGTGAAAAGGGGCAGTAAACATAAGAACAAAAATAGAACAAAATACAGGAAAGTCCAGACACGGCGCAAGGAGTCGCAAATGAGGCTGGAAACACCTAACTCCCTTCACTAAGGAAGGTTTCGAACATCGCAAAAGGAAGACGCACGCAATGGCAAAGATCACCTATGTCGAGCATGGCGGTACCGAGCACACTGTCGAGGTCGCCAACGGACTGACTGTCATGGAAGGGGCCCGAGACAACAATATTCCCGGCATCGAGGCCGATTGCGGCGGTGCCTGCGCCTGCTCGACCTGCCATGTCTATGTCCACCCCGACTGGGTCGAGAAGATCCCGGCCAAGGACGACATGGAAGAGGATATGCTGGATTTCGCCTATGAGCCCGACCCGGCCCGCTCGCGCCTGACCTGCCAGATCAAGGTGACCGACGCGCTGGACGGTCTGATTGTCCAGATGCCCGAAAAGCAGATCTGATGCTGTCCAAAGCGCCGCGTCAACCCGCCCGCCTGTGGCAATGTCGGGTGCGCAGCGCTTTGCTCCCTTTTGGCATGTGGTGCGCGCTGCCAATCGCAGTCCCGGCGGACACCATCACCGACGCTCGCTTCACGGAACCAACCACGCGATACGCGCATGGTGTTTTGGGCGACAACATCGAATACGGCGCGCTGGAACTTGTGGTCAATGACACAGTCGTAACGGTTCGCCTGCCACAGGACCGTGTATTCGAAGACCTCGCGCCGCGTCTGGCAGACATCGACAGGGACGGCGCGGTTGAAGCAATTGTCGTTGAAACGCAGGACACAACAGGCGCTCAGCTTGCGATCTACAACGCCGCTGGCGAAAAAATCGCGGCCACACCTCATATCGGCGCACGTTTCCGCTGGCTCGCCCCGGTCGGTGCTGCTGATCTGGACGGTGACGGCAATATCGAAATCGCCTATATCGACCGCCCCCACCTGGCCAAAACCCTGCGCATCTGGCGCTTCAAAGATGGCGGCCTGACCGAAATCGCCGCTCTGCCCGGCCTGACCAACCACAAGATCGGTGAGGATTTCATTTCCGGCGGCCTGAGGAGCTGTGGTGAACTCCCTGAGATGATCCTTGCCAGCGCCGACTGGTCGCAGATCATCCGTGTTTTTTATCAGGATGGCTGGCATCTGACGGACCTGGGCCCGCTCAAACACCGCGACAGTCTCACATCAGCCCTGAATTGCTGATCCGCTTCTTCATCTGGCCAATAATATCCTGGGGGTGAGCGGTTGAAAGGAAATCGTCCAGTGGACGATTTCGACCGCGAACGCGCGCAGCGCCGGGAGGCCGCAAGGCCGAGGGGGCAAAGCCCCCTGCCCGATCATCCCTCCAAAGCGCGCCAGCCGATATCGCTGCGATAGAACCCTTCGGGCCAATCCACGGCATCAACCATCTGATACGCCCGGTCGCGCGCCTCTTGCAGCGTTTTTCCGCGCGCGGTCACGTTCAGAACGCGCCCGCCGACAGCCTGCACCTGCCCCGCAGCCTCGCTAGTGCCGGCATGAAACACCATATTGCTGCTGTCCTCGGGCAAGCCGTCCAATCCTTTGATGACCGTGCCCTTCTCGTAGGTTCCCGGATAACCTTTGGCCGCCATCACGACCGTCATCGCGTGATCATCAGCCCAGTTGACCCGCATCTCGCCCAGCCGCCCTTCGGCGGTGGCATGCAACAGGTCCATCGCCTGCGCGCCCAGACGCATCATCAGGACCTGACATTCCGGGTCCCCGAAACGGACGTTGTATTCCACAAGGCGCGGCTGGCCGTCCTTGATCATCAGCCCCGCATAGAGAATTCCCTGAAACGGTGTGCCCCGGCGCTTCATTTCGGCAATGGTGGGCCGCACGATTTCTTCCATCGCGCGCGCTTCAACTTCCGCGCTCAGAACCGGCGCCGGAGAATAGGCACCCATCCCCCCGGTGTTCAGGCCGGTATCCCCTTCGCCCACCCGCTTGTGGTCTTGTGCCGTACCGATGGACAGGATGTCTTGGCCATCGCACAGAACAAACAAAGACGCTTCTTCGCCGTCCATAAACTCTTCGATCACGACCTCGGCCCCCGCGCCACCAAAGGCACCTCCGAACATGTCGTCAATGGCGTCAAGCGCCGTGTCTTCGTCCATGGCCACGATCACGCCCTTGCCGGCGGCCAGACCATCGGCCTTGACCACGATGGGCGCGCCCTGTTCGCGGATATAAGCCTTGGCGGGTTCGGGCGCGGTGAACCGCGCATAAGCGGCGGTGGGGGCATGTGCCGCGTCGCAGATTTCCTTGGTAAAGCTTTTCGAGGCTTCCAGCCGGGCCGCTTCGGCAGACGGTCCGAAAACCAGCACCCCGGCTTCGCGCAGGCGATCCGCCACTCCTGCTGCCAAGGGAGCCTCGGGGCCGACAATCACGAAATCAATCGCGTTTTCTTCGGCAAAGCTGACGACGGCCCCGCCGTTTTCGATATCCAGAGCGGCACAATCCGCGATCTGAGCGATCCCGGCATTGCCCGGCGCCACAATCAGACGGTCGCATTTGGGGTTTTGCATCACCGCCCAGGCCAGACTGTGTTCGCGCCCGCCGCTGCCGAGAATAAGGATGTTCATGGGGTCGTCTCCGATCTGCTTGGCCTCGCCTGCGCGGCGTTCTAAGCTGGGTGAGCATTTGAAACAAGGCGCTGAAATGTCCGACCTGCTTGATGACCCGATTCCGGGCCAAAACACCCCTGAATACACGGTTTCCGAGGTATCGGGCGAGGTAAAACGCACGCTGGAAGGCGCGTTCGGGCGAATCCGCGTGCGCGGCGAAGTTGGCCGCGTGTTCAAGGCCCGATCCGGGCACCTGTACTACGACATCAAGGACGACCGGAACGTTTTGGCCTGCACGACATGGAAAGGTCAGGTTTCCAGCCTCTCGGTCGTGCCAGAGGAAGGGCTGGAGGTTGTCGCCACCGGTCGCCTGACCGCTTTTGGCGCGCAATCCAAATACAACCTGAATGTCGATGAAGTTGCCGTTGCCGGTCAGGGCGCGCTTATGGCCTTGCTGGAAAAGCGCAAGAAGCAGCTTGAGGCCGAAGGTCTGTTTGCGCCCGAGCGTAAGAAGCCCCTGCCGTATCTGCCGCAGATCATCGGCGTCGTGACATCGCCTTCGGGCGCGGTGATCCGTGACATTCTGCACCGGCTTCGGGACAGGTTCCCGCGCAAGGTGTTGATCTGGCCCGTAGCCGTGCAGGGCGCAAACTGCGCCCCCGAGGTTTCCCGCGCCATCGAAGGGTTCAACCAGTTTACACGCGGCGGCGCACTGCCCCGTCCTGACCTGATCATCGTGGCCCGTGGCGGTGGGTCGATCGAAGATCTTTGGGGCTTCAACGAAGAAAGTGTCGCGCGCGCCGCCGCCGCATCGGAAATACCGCTGATTTCGGCCGTCGGGCATGAAACCGACACGACCCTGATTGATTTCGTCTCGGACCGCCGCGCGCCTACACCCACAGCTGCGGCAGAGCTGGCCGTGCCGGTCCGCATCGAACTGCTCGCCTGGACCGGAGAGCAAGGCGCCCGTCTGTCGCGCGCGGCAACGGACGCGGTGCAGCGCCGTTCGCAAAGGCTGCGCGATTTGTCCCGCGCCCTGCCGCGCCCTGACAGTCTGTTGAACTCCCCCAGACAACGCCTTGATTTGATTGCAGATCGCCTGACCCCAGCTTTGACGCGAGGAGTGCAAAACCGTCGCCTGCAAGTGGTGGAACTGTCGGCTCATCTGCGCCCGTCAACTCTGCGCGGTCTGGTCTCGGCCCGGCAGGAATCACTGCGCAACCTGTCTTCGCGCCTGTCCCTGCGACCGATTCAACGCGAGATCGGCCAGCATGCTCAAAACCTTGCCCGGCTTGGTGACCGGCTGAACGCGGCGCAGACCACGCGGCTGGATCGTCTGAAACATCAGCTTGAGGCCACCGACCGCCTGCGCGAAACGCTCAGCTACAAGGCCACGCTGGAACGCGGATATGCTGTGGTCCGCGCAGATGGGAATGTCATCACGACCAAAGCCGATGCCGCGAAACATACGGCGCTGGACATCGAATTCGCCGATGGCATTCTTGGCACCGGGACAGCCGCAAAGCAGCCCAACCGGAAAACCAAACCGGATGCACCAGGTCAGGGATCGTTGTTCTAAGCCATGCTGACAATCTGGGGCCGCAAAACGTCATCGAATGTTCAGGCCCTGATGTGGTGCGTCGGAGAGCTGGGGCTGCGCTTTCATCGCCACGATGCAGGGCACAGGTTCGGTGGGCTGGACACCGATGCCTTTCGCAAGCTGAACCCGAACGGCACCATCCCAGTACTCCAGGATGGTAATCACCCACCGCTGTGGGAGACCGGCGCAATCCTGCGCTACCTGGCGAATGCCTATGGCGGGAATGCGTTCTGGCCGCGCGACCCGGTCCAACGGGCCGAAGTCGACAAATGGGCGGAATGGGCCAAGATCAACATTGCGATGGATTTCACGGTACCCGTGTTCTGGCAGGTTGTGCGAACTGCTCCGGCGCAGCAGGACCAACACGCGATTAAACAGGCCGTTGCCGCACTGGAAAGCAAACTGGCACTTGCCGATACCCGGCTATCAGAAAACACCTACCTGTGCGGGTCCGATCTGACGCTGGCCGATATTCAGCTGGGACATATCCTTTATCGCTATTACGACATCGCCATATCTCGCAGGGTCCTGCCCAACCTGCGGCGCTATTACGAAAAGCTGACAGAAAGACCTGCATATCAGGAGCATGTCATGCTCAGCTATGATGAGCTTCGGGTGATCTAGTCAGACACCGACGTCGGGGCCATAACACACCATTTCTTCACCGATATCTTCCGCCTCGTACAGCTCGGTCGCCTGCGGGTCACCTTTAAACTGCGCGACGAGGCCACCGCCGGATCGCGTAAAGACCCAGCATTGCGGATCAAACCGGTCTTCGTAGATGAAACAAATCTGCTCTTCCTGCTGATACCAGACACCTTCCTTGCAATCGCCATCCAGAAAAGACCAGATCACGCGGCGGTTGGGCAAGTAGCGTTCGACCCCGTAGACCTGCCCTTCGAACCCGTAAAACAGGGTCTTGCCCCGCGTATAGGTGTCGAATTCGGGGCCGGACAAAGGGGTCTGGGCCACAGCGGGCGGTGCGGCAAAACAGGCGAGAATCATCAGCGCTCGGAACATACGCCCATTGTGTCAGATGCGATCCGGCGACGCCATTCACCCTTTGGCCGAGGTTTGGCGAAACACGCTTAACTCCACGTAAGCGCTTGATTATATGCCCCGCTCGGGATGATGGTATTCGAAAACCGCGGTGAGGTGACATGACAACCTTTCTCTTCTGGATCGCCCTTGGCTGCGCATTGGGATACCTGCCCCTGACGGTCCGACCAGCCAGTTCCTTGCGCACTGTGCTGAAAACCGCCTCGGTCGCCGTGTTGGCAGTCATTGCGGTTCTGCAAGGCGGCCCATGGATGCTGGCCGTTGCGCTTGCTCTGTGCGCGACCGGGGACGCGCTGTTGTCGCGTGAAACGGATGCCACGTTCATGGCTGGTATTGCCGCTTTTGCCGCCGGGCATCTGGCCTATATCGCCCTGTTTCTTTCGCATCCCGCCAGTTCCGCCAGCCTGATCTGGGATGCCCCCGCGATCGTGTGGTCTCTGATCATTCTGGGCATTGTCATGGCCACCTTGCTTGCCTCTCGGGCCGGAGATCTGAAAGGCCCTGTTCTGGCCTATATACCGATCATCCTTGGCATGGGGATCACCGTGCTGGCGCTGCCCCAGACAGGTGCCCTGCGATGGGCGTTTCCGGCTGCAATCGCCTTCATCGCGTCCGACCTGATCCTTGCAACGGAAAAGTTCCTGCTGCCTGCGAACCATCCCGCCCACAAGCTGACTCCCTATCTGATCTGGCCGCTCTACTGGGGCGCGCAATTTGGGTTCGTCTTCGCTTTTGCGTGACCCTTTGCAACTGCCGCAAATCCGCATTAGGTGAAAGGAACACCTGCGGAGACCAAATATGGCGTTTTTCTCAAAGCTAAAGGACAAGCTGTTCAAATCCTCATCCCGCCTCGAACAGGGGCTGGACGCCATCGTCGAGGATGGTGGCGAGGAAATCGCCGCACCCGACCCAGTCCTCCCCGAACCAGAGCCCGAGCCGCAACCGGTCCCGGAAATTCCGGCCCCTGAACCGGCGCAGGAACCGGCTGAACAACCTGCCCCCGCGCCGGCAGACCCCAAGCCCATTGCCCCACCGCCGGAAATTCCCGAATCCAAAGGCATCCTGAACCGCCTGTTCAGCCGCGGCGGCGCCGCCACTGAAATGCGCCGCACGCTGGATGACGACATGCTCGAGCAGCTCGAAGAGCTGCTGATCGCTTCTGACATGGGCGTCGACACCGCCCTCCGTGTCACCTCGAACATGGCCGAGGGGCGCTTTGGGCGCAAACTCTCGACCCGGGAAATCAAACAGCTTTTGGCGCAGGAAGTGTCCCGTGTGATGGAGCCCGTGGCCAAGCCCCTGCCGATCTATCCCAAACGCCCGCAAGTGGTGCTGGTCGTCGGCGTCAACGGCTCGGGCAAGACCACGACCATCGGCAAACTGGCCAGCCAGTTCAAACAGGCTGGCAAAAAAGTCGTCATCGCCGCCGGTGATACCTTTCGTGCTGCGGCCGTCGAACAGCTGCAAGTCTGGGGCGACCGCGCCGGGGTTCCGGTTCTGACCGCGCCCGAGGGCTCGGACCCCGCCAGCCTCGCCTTTGACGCGCTGACCCGTGCTCAGGCCGAAGGTGCGGATCTGCTGATGATCGACACCGCCGGACGCCTGCAAAACCGTACCGACCTGATGGAGGAGTTGGCCAAGATCGTCCGCGTCATCCGCAAGGTTGACGAGACCGCACCGCACAACACCTTGCTGGTCCTCGATGCCACCACGGGCCAGAACGCGCTGAGCCAGGTGGAAACCTTCCGCAAGCTGGCCGATGTCTCGGGCCTGATCATGACCAAGCTAGACGGAACCGCCAAGGGCGGTGTTCTTGTCGCGCTGGCCGACAAGTTCGGTTTGCCGATCCACGCAATCGGCGTGGGAGAGCAGATTGATGACCTTGCCCCCTTCGACCCCGAAGAATTCGCCGCCGCCCTGACCGGGCTCGACAAGGGCTGATCCGCCTCTTCATCTGGCCCAAAATATCCTCGGGGGTGTGGGGGCAGACAGCCCCCACCCCTCTCCGCCCTGCAAAAGGTTTGCGTATTTGAGCGACTGGCTGATTTCACTTGAAGGCACCGAAGCCGGTCACCAACTGGCGCTGGCACTAGCGTTGATGGCTGCCTTCCTGCACGCCGCGTTCGGGGCGCTGCAGAAAGGCCGCCATGATCCATGGCTGTCCCGCGGCGCCATTGACGCCAGCTATGGCCTGATGGCCGCCCCGTTTGCCTTTTTCGTGGTTCCCTGGCCTGAACCTCATATGTGGCCGATCTTCGCCCTCGTCTGGCTGATCCACATTGCCTACAAGACGCTGCAGGCCGCGGCGTACACCAAGGGGTCCTACACGGTCGTCTATCCCGTCGTGCGCGGGACAGGCCCGCTGTTTACGGTCATTGGTGCCTATCTTCTGTTCGGTGAAACATTCTCGGCCGTTCAGTGGCTGGGCGTGGCCACCCTGCTGGCCGGAATATTTGGGTTGGCCGCCTACAACTTCAGGTTCCTGGAAACCAACAGGGATACGCTGGGCATCGCGTTGACACTGGCGATCATCACGGGCCTGTTTGTGGCGCTTTACACCACCTATGACGCCTATGGCATACGCGCCACCGCCGACCCGTTCACATTTCTGGCCTGGTTCTTCATGATCGACGGCGCGGCGATGCCGGTCTACGCCTTCCTCAGATGGCGCGCGATGACACATCGCCCTGCACCCGGCCCGCTGATGCTGCGGGGTCTGGCCGGCGGCATCATCGCGCCTTTGTCCTTTGGGTCGATCATGCTGGCCACACGGCTGGACAAAGTCGGCGAAGCCGCCGTCCTGCGCGAAACCTCAACCGTCTTTGCGGCGCTGATCGGCTGGCTTGTCCTGAAGGAGACCGTTGGCCCAAGACGCATTGCATTGATGGCATTGATTGCACTCGGCGCCGTAATAGTTGAAATGGGCGGGTAAGCAGCAGGACATACCGATGACAGGCAAAAAAGATATCAACCCATTTCTGAAACAGGTGCTGGAGCTTGGCCCGCCGCTGGCCTTCTTCTTCATCTACCTGCGCTTGCGCGATGACAGCTTTCTGATCGGTGGCACCGAGTATTCCGGCTTTATCATCGCCACGATTATCTTCGTCCCCTTGATGCTGGGGGCAATGGGTATCCTGTGGTATCTGACCGGCCAGCTTAGCCGGATGCAGATTTTCACGGCCTTCATGGTCATTTTCTTTGGTGGCCTGACCGCATGGTTCAATGACGAGCGGTTTTTCAAGATGAAAACCACGCTTGTCTATGGCCTGTTCGCCCTGATCCTTGGCATCGGGTTGCTGCAAAAGAAATCTTATCTGGCTTATGTACTGGATGAATTGCTGCCGATGAAGCACGAAGGCTGGATGATTCTGACGCGCCGCCTTTGCGCCTGTTTCGCCGTTCTGGCCGCCGCAAACGAGTTTGTCTGGCGCACCATGTCGACCGACCTTTGGGTCAAAATCGAAACCTTCGGATTTCCCATCGCGCTGATGGCCTTCCTGATGCTGCAATTCAGCATCCTGCAACGCTATATGGACGACCCGGAACAGAAATAGCTGTCCTGACGTCGCAATACCTGCAAAACAAACAAAATTCTTGGCTTAGCCGCCGAGCTATGGGAAGTTGTGCCACCACCCACACTCACACCTTACCCAAGATCGGTGTATACATGACGGCCTTTCCCACCAGCGGCTTCCTTTCGGAGGCCTCCGACGGGCTTAGAGAGATGCTTTCGGCGCAGGCGACCGACATCTCGCTGGCTCAAGGCGAAACCCTATTCGAACAGGGCGATGAAGGCGATTCGCTCTATGCCATTCTGGAAGGCACGCTTGAAGTGTCCTTTCTGGCGATGAGCGGGCGAAAGCTGACGCTGACCCTGATGCGCCCTGGCGAAGTCTTTGGCGAAATTGCGCTGTTTGACAACGGCCCGCGCACGGCGACTATTGCGGCGGCCGAGCCATCGCGCGTTTTGCGCGTACGTCGCAATGACGTCATGAACCAGATCAGAAAACAGCCTGATCTTGCCGTGGATCTGATCCGGTTGGCCGGGGTGCGCATGCGATGGATGGGGTTGCAGCTGAACGAGCAGGTCTTTTTGCCCATGCCCATTCGATTGGCCCGAAAGCTGTTGCATCTGTCGGAATTGCAGGACGACCCAACGCAGCGCATCACCTTGTCGCAGAGCGAACTGGCCGAATTTGTCGGGGCCACACGCGAGGCCGTTTCCAAGACGATCTCGATCTGGAAACGCGACAATATTGTCGAATCCTCGCGCGGCGGATTGCTGATTCAGGATTTCGACGCTTTGCGGGAACTGGCCGATTCCGAACTTATCTGACCCAGTGTGATCTGGTTCACATACGAAGAGGTCGGCGTTGACCTAAGGTGAAGTTGTTACCGTAGGAGGTCAGAGAATCATCCCCGATATCTGTCCACTGATCTCTCCCTGTATCTGAGCCATACGCAATTACCGCGTATGGCTCATTTTCTTTCTGCATGCCTCTTCAGGTGTTCAGGCAATGAAAAAGGCCGGGTGCTTGTCCCGGCCTTTTCTAATCACTCTTCCAGGCTTAGCGCCACAAATCGCGGCTCGCCCCCCCTGCGGACCAAAAGCAGCAGGGATTTCCGCCCAGCCTCTCGCGATTGGTCCATTCGGGCCTCCAGATCCGCGATGGTTTCCACCTTTTGCTGACCCGCTTCCGTAATCAAGTCACCCGCGCGCAACCCTTTCGCGTAGGCTTCAGACGCTTCGTCGACATTCGAAATCACCAGACCTTCGGCATCTGCATCCAATCCCATATCCGCGCGCAGCGTATCTGTGAGCGGGGAGATGGTCAGCCCGAGAATATCGGCGTTTTCTTCGACCGGAGCATCTTGCGTTTCTTCTTCGTCATCTTCTTTGCTTTCTGCGTCTTCGCGGCGTCCCAGCGTGACCAGAATTGTCTGCGTGCCGCCATCGCGATGCACAATGACCCGGACAGCTTTGCCGACTTCTGTTTCGCCAACCTGACGGACCAGACCACGGGTGTCTTCGACCTCGACACCGTCAAAGCTGATGATCACGTCGCCTGCTTTCAGACCGGCCTCCTGGGCGGGGCCTTCCGGAACATCGCTGATCAGCGCGCCACCGGGCTTTTCCAGCCCCATGGCCTCGGCCATGTCCTCGGTCACGTCCTGAATGCGGACACCCAGCCAGCCGCGCCGGGTTTCACCAAACTCGCGCAGCTGATCGACAACCTTCACTACCACGTTCGACGCCATCGAAAAGCCGATGCCGATCGAGCCACCGTTGGGCGACAGGATGGCGGTGTTCACGCCGATCACTTCGCCGTCCATGTTGAACAACGGACCGCCCGAGTTGCCCCGGTTGATCGCCGCATCCGTCTGGATGTAGTCGTCATAAGATCCGCTGAGCGCCCGGTTGCGGGCGGATACGATACCAGCGGATACAGAAAAGCCCTGACCAAGCGGGTTGCCCATGGCAATAACCCAATCACCCACACGCGCCACGTCGCTGTCGCCGAATTGCACGTATTTCAAGGGGCCGGACGCTTCGACCTTGAGCAGCGCGATATCGGTTTTCTCATCGGTTCCGATGACCTTGGCCACCAGTTCTTTTTTGGGCTGCCCGTCGCCGGGGAAGAATTCTATGAGGATTTCATCAGCTTCCGCAATGACGTGATTGTTGGTGACAATAAAGCCATCCTCGGAGATCACAAAACCCGACCCAAGGGCGTTGCTGCGTCGGGGCGGGCCGTTGTCATTGCCGCCGTTGCGATCCTGAAACTCGCGAAAGAAATCCTCGAACGGAGACCCCTCGGGCACGATGCCCTGCGGACCTGTCTGACCTTCGATCAGGGTGCTTGTGGTGATGTTCACCACGGCCGGGCTGATCTTTTCCGCCAAGGGCGCAAGGCTTTCGCTTCTGGCCTGAGCGGAAACCGACTGCGCCAGCACAAGCAGTGTACCAGCAAAGGCCAGCCACATTAGCCGCATCCAAACACTCACGTCGTCCCATCGGACGGATAAACTGCGCGCTTTTGCCTGCACTTGAGCTCTCCTTGTCGACAATCTTGCCAAGGCCTGTATCGGCCTTTCTTAGTTTCCAATGTAGTCAGTTTAACCCGGTGAGCAACTCGGGATCGCAGCGAAATCACCCGCACGTGAAACCGCCCCGTCAAAAGCCCAGTTGATATGCCCCCCAGAGCAGGATCAAACCACTGACAACACAAAGCAACCCGGCCAGACGCCGGGCCTGTACGGGCATGGCGCGCAGCGCCTCCAGCATCCGTTCGATAAGCGAAGGGGCCAGCGCATAGGCCAGCCCCTCGACAATCAGTACCAGCCCGAAGGCCAGAAGGATCATGCCCATTATTCAGAGACCGGAGCCGCCGGAACACTCCGCCCTGTGGGTGAACCCAGGTAATTGAAAAATTCGGAATCCGGGCTCAACACCAGCGAGCTGTTACCGCCTTGCAGCGCATTCTGATAGGCCGTCAACGAGCGGTAAAACTCAAAGAACTCCGGATCGGCGCTATAAGCTTCGGCAAAGATCGCGTTGCGTTCGGCGTCGGCTTCACCGCGGGTGATCTCAGCCTCACGGCGCGCATCCGACACCAATTCAACCACAGTCCGGTCAGCCTGCGCGCGCACACGTTGCGCCGCCTCGTTACCACGTGCGCGTTCATCTGTCGCTTCACGTTCCCGCTCGGCCTTCATCCTGTCAAATGTGGCCTCAAGGTTGGCCTGCGGCAAGTCGGTCGCTTTCAGGCGCACGTCGATTACGGTGACGCCTAACGCCTGCGCTTCGGCAATCGCGCTATTTCGAATCCGCAGCATCAAGGCTGCACGGTCCGAGCTGAGGATGTCACGCGAGGAAACCGAACCCAGTACTTCGCGGGTTTCAGCACGCAGAATGCGGTCCAGACGATCCTCGGCCACCGGGATACCACCGACGCCAACGGCCTGACGGAACTGTTCCAGATCAGAAATTCGATAACGCGCAAACGCATCAACCACCAGACGACGATCATCCAGCGGAGTAACTTCCAGCGGGTGGACATCGATGGACAGGATGCGGTTGTCATAGCGCACTACTTCTTGAATCACCGGTATCTTGAACGCCAGACCTGGCTCCTCTTTCACCGCGACAACGCGGCCAAATTGTAAAACCAGAGCACGTTCGCGCTCGTCCACGATGAAAATCGAGGAAAGAACACCGACTACCGCGATGAAAACGATCGGCAAAATAAATGTCGTCTTACGCATCAGTTGCTCTCCCCAGAAGGACTACGGCGCAGCTCATTCAGCGGCAGGTAGGGCACGACGCCCTGCCCTTGTCCACTCGAACTCGGGTCTAGAATGATCTTGTCGACGTCACCCAAAATCTGTTCCATCCGCTCCAAGTACAGACGCTTGCGAGTCACGTCCGGTGCCTTGGAGTATTCTTCCAGAACCGCGCTAAAGCGGCTGGCCTCACCTTGGGCACTATTGATTTGCTGGGCGCGGTACCCTTCAGCCTCTTCCAGAATCTGTGCGGCTTCACCACGTGCCTCGGCCAGCACACGGTTGGCATAGGCGTCTGCCACGTTCTGCAACCGGTCACGTTCTTGCGCGGCAGCCTGGACATCGCGGAAGGAGGCGATCACGTCCTGTGGCGGGTCGGCTTTGTCAAAGTTGACGCGAATGATGTTCACACCCGAATCGTAGCTGTCCATTGTATCCTGAATCAGCACCTGCAAACGGTCGGCGATTACGCCGCGATCACGGTTAAGGATCGGTGCAAGCTCGCTTTGCGCAATGATCTCACGCATCGCGGATTCGGACACGGCTCGGATCGTCTGGCGCGGATCACGCAGATTAAACAGGTACTTGGCCGGGTCGTTGATGTTCCAGACAACCTGATAATCTATGTCGACCACATTCTCGTCGCCGGTCAGCATCAGGCCATCGTCGCTACCACGCGCGCCACCCATGTCTTCGTTCTGTTCGCGGGTCACCGGTATGACCTCGGCGGTTACAAACGGCCATGGCGCAAAGTTCAGGCCCGGATTGCCGACGGCCGAGAATTCACCCAGAAACAGTTCGACAGACTGTTCTTCGGGTTTGACAGTATAAAAGCTCGCAAGCCCCCAGACTACTGCAGCTGCAACAAGGCCAATCGCAACTGTGCCCTTGGTAAAGGCCGGACCGCCACCGCCCTGACCACCGCTACCGCCACGGCCACCGCCGCCACGGCCGCCCATGAGGACGCGCAGCTGTTCCTGGCCTTTTTTCATCAGTTCATCGATCTCGGGAATATGCGGGCCATCGCTTTCGGGAGGCTTGCGCCCGTTCCCGTTGTTACCCTGATTTCCTCCGCCACCGGATGAGCCTCCGCCCCCCCAGGGGCCGCCGCTGTTGCCCGCCATATGTATCTTTTCCTTCGTTTTGGACCGTGTGATCACGGGTTCCCTTGTAACCTGTGTGCGCGCGCTTGCAAATCAAGCCGTGCGCACAGGTTGCCGCATTGTCACCAGTTCTTCGGCCATGACCGGGTGAACTGCAACCGTGCGGTCAAAATCTTCCTTGGTCGCGCCCATCTTTACGGCGATTCCCGCCAGCTGGATCATCTCGCCGGCACCGGGGGCGACAATATGGCAACCCAGCACCTTGCGCGTGGCCTGAGAGACGATGAGTTTCATCAGTACCCGCTGCGTGCCGCCAGCAAAAGATTTCTGCATCGGCTTGAAAGATGTGGCATAGACCTCGATCGGTTCCTGTTCTGCTGCCTCTTCTTCGCTGAGGCCGACAGTTCCCATCTCGGGCTGAGTGAAGATCGCAGTCGGGATCAATTCGTGATCTACCGGTGTCGGATTGCCTTTGAACACGGTTTCCACAAAGGCCATCCCCTCGCGGATCGCGACCGGGGTCAGGTTCACCCGGTCGGTCACATCGCCAATGGCAAATATCGAGGGAACGGCGGTCTGGCTGTATTCATCCACGATGATCTCGCCTTTACGGCCGCGTTCAACGCCCAAAGCCTCCAGCCCAAGGTTATCGGCATTCGGCGCACGGCCCGTGGCATACATCACCACATCAAAACTCTGCTCGGAGCCGTTGGTGGCCTTGACCCAGATCTTGTCGCCTTGCTTTTTCATCTCAAGCACATTGGTGCCCAGATGCAGGTCGATGCCGTTCTGGCACATTTCTTCGCTGATCAGTCCACGCGCCTCGTCATCAAAACCCCGAAGAATCTGTGCGCCGCGATAAAATTGAGTCGTCCTGACCCCCAGCCCGTTCATGATCCCGGCAAATTCACAGGCGATATAACCGCCCCCTACGATCAGGATGCTTTCTGGCAGCTTGCCCAGATGGAATATCTCGTTCGACGTAATCGCCAGTTCCGAGCCCGGAAAATCCGGAACAACCGGGCGACCGCCAGTGGCGATCAGAATGTGTTTGGCGGTTTTGCTGGTTCCATCGGCCAGCTCGACCGTGTGGGCATCCACAAGGCGCGCACGCTGGTCAAAGCTTTCGACGCCGTTGTTCTTCAGGATATTGCGATACACCCCTTCCAACCGATCAAGCTCGGCCACCAGCTTGCCGTGGAAGGTGTTCCAGTTGAACGCGCCGGGCTGAATGTCCCAGCCATAGGCCTGCGCATCCCCGACCATGCCCGAGTATTCGCTGGCAAAGACCATCAGCTTCTTTGGCACGCAGCCCCGGATCACACAGGTGCCGCCATACCGGTCTTCTTCGGCCAGCGCGACCTTGGCACCGGTTTCGCCCGCCGCAACACGCGCCGCGCGGACCCCGCCCGAACCTCCGCCGATGACAAAAAGATCATAGTCAAAGCTCATGCCGGGTTCCTTCGTTCAACTTTCAAAATTCTCTGGATATCTGGGCGTAAAAAAGCCTGTGCCAACCCCCGACGCGGAAAATTCGAACTTTCATAGCCACTTGCCGAACGGAACTGCACGAAACTCAGTCCGAAAAATCGGAAAACAGGTTATCGCGCGATCCGCTGAGCAGCTGATCCATCGCAACTGTGCCCGCGTTGATATCTCGCAGCTCGACCCGGCCATCGCCATGGCCGATCACGACCTTGTCGCAGATGTCGATGAACAGGCCATTTTCCACAACACCGGGCACCTGGTTCAGGATCAGCGCCATCTGGCGCGGGTTGCCGATGCGCTTGAGGTGCAGGTCAAGGATGTGGTTGCCCTCATCGGTTACAAACGGGGCCTCACCATTCATGCGCAGCGCCGAGGATGTCCCAAGCACATCCATTGTATCCAGGGCTTCCTCGATCAATGTGCGCGTTGTCTGCCAGCCAAAGGGAATGACCTCGACAGGCAGTGGAAAGGCCCCCAGAGTTTCAACTTCTTTGCCTGCATCGGCGATGACGATCATCTGATCGCTGGCCGTGGCCACAATCTTTTCCTGCAAATGCGCACCGCCGCCCCCCTTGATCAGGTTCAGGTCCTGATCGAACTCATCCGCGCCGTCGATGGTCATGTCCAGCCAACCGGCCTGATCCAGTGAGATGACCTCGATGCCAACCTCGCGGGCAAGCTGCGCCGTGCGGGTCGAGGTTGGAACACCCTTGATCCGCAGGCCGTCTTCGCGCACCCGTTCTCCCAGACGGCGCACCAGCCAGGCGGCTGTCGATCCTGTGCCAAGACCGACGCGCATCCCGTCTTCGACCATGTCGGCGGCACGGTACGCGGCAACATATTTCGCGGTGTCGATTGGCGACAGATCTCTGGTCATAGCAGCTTTCCCAGTTTATTCTGACGGAGTTATAGGGAATGCGTCAGGCGACTGCGACCCCATTTTGCGATCCGACAGGCGTTAAGACGTCTCAGGACTACGCGTTTCCTGTCGGAAAAGTCGCAATCATGTCTTACACCCACATCTTTGCGCTGTAAGTTGCGCGCATGTTGACCCCGTACCGCCTGCACTATGCCCCTGACAACGCCTCGCTGGTGATCCGGCTGGCGCTGGACGAGATGGGCGTGGCTTATGAAACGGTGCTGGTGGACCGCCGCCAGAACGAGCAGGACAGCGACGCGTATCGGTCGCTTAATCCCAACGGGCTGATCCCGGTTCTGGAAACGCCGCAGGGCCCGATCTTTGAAACCGCGGCGATCCTGCTTTGGCTGACGGAGCGCCATGGTCAACTTGCCCCGACGGCGGATGATCCTGAACGCGCCGGATTTCTGAAATGGCTGTTTTTTGCGTCCAACACGTTGCATGCGGATCTGCGCATCCTGTTCTACGCTGAAAAATACATAGACGCCTCACAGGCCGACACGCTGCGCGCGGGCATCCGACCCCGGTTGCTGCAGCACCTGCGGCTGCTGGATGCGCTGGCGCAACGCGGGCCTGAGTGGTTTCGCGCAGGTGTCCCATCGGTTCTGACCTATTATGTCGCCTGCATGATGCGCTGGATGGCCCTGTACCCCGTAAGTGCTAACCGTAGCTGGTATCAACTGGCCGACACGCCGCATCTGCAGAAAGTTCTTCTGCACCTTGAGACATGCCCCGCCACCCGTTCGGCAATCGCTGCGGAAGGTTTGGGCGTTACACCTTTCACATCCCCTACTTACGCTAATCCCCCGGAAGGCTCGGCTATCTGATATGTTCCTATCTGTCTTCGATATGTTCAAAGTGGGCATTGGCCCGTCTTCATCGCACACAATGGGCCCGATGGTGGCCGCGGCGCGCTTTTTGGACATGATGCGCGCCTCCCCCTTTGAATTTACAGGCCTGAAAGGATCGTTGCACGGCTCGCTTGCCTTCACCGGTGTCGGTCACGCGACCGATCGGGCGACCATTCTGGGTCTGGCGGGTTTTGTTCCTGACACCTATGACAATGAAAAGGCCGAGGCCGCGCTGGCTGATATCGCCCGCACGCACACGGTCACGCCCGAAGGCCTGCCGACGCTTCATTTCGATCCCAAGGCGGATCTGATCTTTGACTACGACAACAATCTGCCCGGACACGCCAACGGGATGATCCTGATGGCCACCGACGCACAGGGCGATGTGATCCTGCGGCAGGTGTTCTATTCGATCGGCGGCGGCTTTGTCCTGACCGAGGAAGAACTGGCCGAGGGGAAAGACACCGACGAAGGCGACCCGGTCCCGTTCCCGTTCAAATCCGCCGCAGAAATGCTTGAGATGGCCAAATCCAGTGGCAAAAGCATTGCCGGGATGAAGCGCGCGAACGAGATCGCGCGGGGCTGCGCCGACAGTTTCGCGAAAGGCTCGGCCCGCCTGTGGGACGTCATGAATTCCTGTATCGAACGTGGCTTGACCACTGACGGCATCCTTCCGGGCGGGTTGAAAGTGCGCCGCCGCGCGAAAGGCATCTATGATGCGCTGATGGCCGAGCGCGGCATGAACCTGACCGCGCCGCACACGATCAACGACTGGATGAGCGTCTATGCCATGGCGGTCAACGAGGAAAACGCGGCGGGCGGGCAAGTTGTCACCGCGCCCACCAACGGGGCCGCAGGTGTTCTGCCCGCTGTTCTGCGCTATTATCTGGATCACGTACCGGGCGCGTCCGAGAGCCATATCGAGGATTTCTTGCTGACCGCAGCGGCCATTGGTGGATTGGTGAAATACAACGCCTCAATCTCGGGTGCCGAAGCGGGATGTCAGGCCGAAGTTGGCAGCGCGGCCGCCATGGCGGCAGCCGGGCTTTGCGCCGTGATGGGGGGAACCCCCGAACAGGTGGAAAATGCCGCCGAGATCGCGCTGGAGCATCATCTGGGCATGACCTGCGACCCTGTTGCCGGGCTGGTTCAGGTTCCTTGTATCGAACGAAACGGGCTGGGGGCCATCAAAGCGGTCTCAGCGGCCTCGCTGGCCTTGCGCGGGGACGGTCAGCATTTCGTGCCGCTGGACGCGGTGATCGAGACGATGCGCCAGACCGGCCATGACATGCATGAGAAATACAAGGAAACGTCGCTGGGTGGTCTGGCTGTGAACGTACCGAACTGCTGAAACAGAAAGCGAGGGGCGACATGCGTGGACATTGTCTGTGCGGCAGGATCCGGTTCGAGGTCGACCCTCCGGTACTGTCATGCGTCAGCTGCCATTGCGACAGTTGCCGTCGCCAATGCGCAGCGCCGATGACAACGTATTTCGGAGTTCGCGATGGCCATTGGCGGTGGACCGGTGAAGAGCCCAAGCGTTTCAACTCCTCTCCCGGTGTCGAGCGCAGCTTCTGCCCGCACTGCGGCACGCCAATGTCCTTCAGTTCAACCGCCATGTCGGATGTGATGCACCTTTTTGTCGCGACGTTGGACTCTCCTGAAGCGCTGGAACCTACGTTACATGTCGCGCATGAAGAAAAGCTGAAATGGCTGAAATTGGAGGATGGTTTGCCTACCTGCAACGGGCCGGATTACACCAAGGTTCAGCCCCTGGCCGACCGCTGACAACAGCGCTTCCCTCTGCGTCGCGAAACAGTTAGCGTCGCGCTCGTGACTCAGGACAGACCCGTCTTTGGCATCTTTTTGATGCTAGGTTTTTGCGTGCTCGCGCCCTTGGGGGATGCGATGGCGAAGCTGTTGGGCGAGACCACGCCGCTGGGTCTGCTGGTCACGGTGCGTTTCGCGGTGCAAGCGGTGATCCTGATCCCGCTGGTTGCGGTGACGGGGCGACCCTGGCGGATGCGCGGACGGATCCTGCGGCTGACCCTGCTACGGACGCTGCTGCATATCATCGGCATTTCGGCCATGTTCAGCGCGCTGCAATTCCTGCCCTTGGCGGACGCCGTTGCTATTGCTTTCGTCATGCCATTCATCATGCTGCTGCTGGGCAAATATGTTCTGGAGGAAGAGGTCGGTTCCCGCCGTCTTGCCGCCTGCATTGTCGGGTTCATCGGCACATTGCTGGTCATTCAACCCAGCTTTGCCGAGGTGGGTGCACCTGCGTTGCTGCCACTGATCGTTGCCGTAGTCTTTGCCTTGTTCATGCTGGTCACACGGCAAGTCGCGAAAGAGACCGATCCGGTGTCGTTGCAAGCCGTGTCCGGCGTATTTGCGACAGTCCTTCTGGCTCCGATCCTTCTGATTGGCACGCAAATGAACATTCAAGAGCTCTCGATGACCCTGCCGTCCAGCGACCTGAACTGGCTGCTGATTGCGATCGGGGTGTTGGGTACGGTCGCCCATCTGCTGATGACTTGGTCGCTGCGCTATGCGCCCTCTGCTACACTGGCCCCGATGCAATATCTGGAAATCCCGGTTGCAACCCTGATCGGATGGGTGATCTTCAGCGACCTGCCCGACGGATTGGCTGCAGTTGGCATCGTCATTACCATTGCCGCAGGCCTGTACGTCATTCTGCGCGAGCGGGCCAGCGCCCGGTCTGCCCCGACAGAAACACCTGCATAAGCGGATCGAGTGCAGCGCGCGGGATCATCACCAGCAAGCCCGGCCCATCCATCTTCAGCTCGACAGGTGCCAGTGCGCGGTTGGACGTTCCCACCTGCCCGTCCGGCCGAAAGGCCAGATCGTCAATCGGCCATTCCAGCCCGGTACTACGCCCCGTCACTGGCTGCATCGGAAACAGCGAGACCACATCGCCGGGCGCAACCGGCAGCTTGATCTCTGGCGGTGCGTGAAAAACCAACTCACGTTCGCCCAGCAATATGCAGGCCTGATCCTGCCGTCGGACCAGAACATTCAGAACGGCCAGTTGATGATCAAGCCGCCCGCCAAGAAACCCAGCCCCCAGAACCAGCGGAGCGTGCAGATTGCGCAGAGCCTTGTCGAAATCGGTACTGTCCTGTTCGCGGATGGCAAACAGGCGATCCGCAGGAATTTTCGCTTGCGTCGCTTTGCTCAGCGAATCGAAGTCACCAATCACCGCATCGGGAATCCGGCCTGATTCTGTCAAAACGTCCGCTCCGCCATCGGCGGCAACGACCGAATTGACGCGATTCAGCACCAGATTCAGGTCTCCAGATCCGATAAATCCACCTCCGAACAGCCCAATTGGATCGGCAGAGCGTACAATTGGCTTGATTTTCCTAAGATTGGCCATTTTTCCCGGATTTGGACACATTAAGACCACAAAATGATAGGTTCATGCATAAAGTTCAGAGCCTTCGTGTGCTCCCGATTCCGGGTAAGTGGGCTCTCGTAGTTTGTAAAGGACGTGCGTCTGATGGTACAGAATAACAAGGTATTAACCGTTTCATATGGAACCTTCTCCTGCACTTTGGAAGGATTTGATGATTCCTTTGAAACGATGAAAGCCATCGCCGAGTATTTCCGCGATCTCGCAGCGGATGACCGCTACTTCGGCTCAGAACCCCCGCAACCGGATGCCGAAATGCTGACCCGCATCGCCCGGCGCGATGCATCACAGCGCGTCGAAGCCCGTCAGAACGAATCCGGCCTGTTGCTGCGCGCCACTCAGACCACCGAAACTCCTGTCGCTGCTGAAGAACCGGCCCCGCACACGGCCGCTATCAAGGCTGCCGAAACTCCCACTCATGTTCAGCCGCAACCGGCCCCCGCGCAGACCGGGTTCTCCGAAGCGGAACCTGTCGCGGACACCCCGCCCCCGGCTGCTGACAGCATCGCGGCGAAACTGCAACGCATTCGCGCAGTCGTCTCTCATTCCGACGTGCCCGCTGCCGAGTATTCCGAAGACGAAGAGTCGCCGCTGCTGGCCAATACCGCCCCCCCGGTAGATGCTGTGGCCGCTGCGTTTGAGGCCGGTGCGCTCAGCGCAGAAGACTTTGCCGAACCCACAGAGCCTGAATCCCAGGAAACCGAAGAGCCCGCGGCACCTGCGATTGATGAGTTGCAGGATCAGGAAGCTGAAGAACCGCAAGCGGCTGAGACAGCAGAAGCGCTGATCCCCGAAGCTTCTGAAACTCAGATCGAAGAAACCGTTGACCTGCAGGCGCCCCTGACCCCCCAGCCCCTGCAAATAGACGAAATCGAAGACGCGCCGGTGGCCGATCAGTCCGCTGCCGAGCCTTTGTTCGCTGATCTTGAAGACGTTGTCGAAGACGATTTCGACGAAGAAGATGCCCCCAACATCCTCAACATAGAAGACGTAGCAATTGAATCCGACGATGAACCGGATGAGGACGATCTGGCGCAGGGTGTTTTGACGGCAGAAGACGAAATGCACCTGTTGACGGAAATTTCCGAGATCGAACAGCACCTGTCCGGTCGTTCGAGCCAAAAACTGGCGGACGA
The DNA here is from genome assembly GCF_056541545.1 of Ruegeria sp. AG7. Classification (NCBI taxonomy): domain Bacteria; kingdom Pseudomonadati; phylum Pseudomonadota; class Alphaproteobacteria; order Rhodobacterales; family Roseobacteraceae; genus Ruegeria; species Ruegeria sp. AG7. Next base: position 178,086 of record NZ_JBQFYP010000002.1, on the reverse strand, counting down.
TGCGGATCCCGATCAGGATATGTCGCGCCTGATGGCAAAGACCGGTGAGCATATGGATGACCCCAGCAGCAGCGATGCGCGCGAAACCTATTCGCACCTGCGCACCGCCGTCGCAGCCACCGAAGCCGACCGCGACGGTCAGGCACGCTCGAAAGAGGCGGCCGACCGGGAATACCGCGGCGATCTGGCATCCGTGGTCAGCCCACGGCGACCCGAAATCAAGGTAACCAGCATGCGTCCGGCACCGGAAGCTCCGGCGCCACTCAAGCTGGTGGCCGAGCAGCGCGTGGATGAACACGGAACATCCGCAAGTCCGGTCTTGCCACGTCGCGTCACCGCAGACCAGGAAGCAACCGGATCAGAGGAAGGCGGTTTTGCACAGTTTGCACAGGAACAGGGTGCACAATCGCTGCCTGATCTTCTGGAAGCGGCTGCCGCCTATCTGTCCTTCATCGAAGGTCAGGAGCAGTTTTCGCGCCCGCAGCTGATGAACAAGGTGCGTTCGCTGAAACAAGACGAGTTCAATCGCGAAGAAAGCCTGCGTTCTTTTGGGCAGTTGCTGCGCGATGGTAAAATCGAGAAAGCCGGAGGCGGGCGTTTCGCGGCGTCCAACCTGATCGGTTTTCGCCCCGATGACGAGCGTGCCGTAGGCTGATCACGCTTGAAGGTTATCAATCAAGGCCGGGTTTACCCCCGGCCTTTTTGCTTTTGGCCATTGGACCAAACGCCCGTCCTGAATGACAAAGCCCGAACGTTTCGACTGTTACCAGACGGTCGTCACCAAAGCGCCGAGGACCACGCGTTTTCCCGCACGGCACTCAGCAGGCCCGGTCATTTACACGTACCTCACGAGCGCTAGGACTGATCGGGGTCTTCTTTACCGACGCCGCGAAACACGAACTTGAACGGCAGGGCCCAAAGGATGCCCAGCACGATATAAACCAGCAACTCAATCCAGATCGGAGGACGCCCCAGCAAGTTCACGATCGTCACCACGGCGATGATGTACAGCGGAAGGCCAAGCACCAGGATCACCAGCGACCAGCGCCGGCGTGCCTTGTAACTCAACCCTGTCTTCTGTTTCTCGCGCATCAGTCAGCAAAGGGGTCCGTCACCAGAATGGTGTCGTCCCGCTCCGGGCTTGTGGACAAAAGCGCAACCGGGCATTCGATCAGTTCTTCGACCCGACGCACATATTTGATCGCATTTGCAGGTAAATCCGCCCAGCTGCGCGCGCCTTCGGTCGATTCGCTCCACCCCGGCATTTCTTCATAAATCGGAGTACAGCGGGCTTGCTGATCAGCAGCGGTCGGAAGGTAATCCAAACGTTCGCCATCCAGCTCATACCCGGTGCAGATCTTAAGTGTCTCAAACCCGTCCAGAACATCCAGCTTGGTCAGCGAAATACCGTTCACGCCGCTGGTTGCGCAGGTCTGGCGCACCAGACAGGCGTCGAACCATCCGCAGCGGCGCTTGCGGCCTGTTGTCGTGCCGAATTCGTGCCCGCGTTCACCCAGACGCTGACCGTCTGCGTCTTCCAACTCGGTCGGGAACGGCCCTTCTCCAACACGGGTGGTATAGGCCTTAACAATGCCAAGCACGAAATTGATCGAGCCCGGACCGATTCCAACACCGGTTGCCGCCTGCCCCGCAATCACGTTCGACGACGTCACAAAGGGATAGGTGCCGAAATCGATATCCAGCAGCGCGCCCTGCGCCCCTTCAAACAGGATGCGTTTCCCGGCCTTGCGCTTTTCGTTCAGCACTTTCCAGACGGGAGCTGCAAACGGCAGAATTTGTTGCGCGATCTCTTTGAGTTGAGCGATCAGCGCGTCGCGGTCAACCGACTCGATACCCAGACCCTTGCGCAACGGATCGTGGTGTTGCAATGCGCGGTCCACGCGGGCCTCCAGCGTGGCTTCGTCCGCCAGATCGGCAACGCGAACAGAACGCCGCCCAACCTTGTCTTCATAGGCCGGGCCAATTCCGCGACCGGTTGTTCCGATCTTGGTGCCTTTGCTCGCAGCTTCCTCTCGCGCACGGTCCAGCTCGCCATGAATGGGCAGAATCAATGGCGTGTTTTCAGCGATCATCAGCGTCTCAGGAGTGATCTCAACACCCTGCGCCCGGATGGTTGCGATCTCATTGACCAGATGCCAGGGGTCCAGAACCACGCCGTTGCCAATAACGCTCAACTTGCCGCCGCGTACCACGCCCGAAGGAAGCGCGTGCAGCTTATAAACCTCACCGTCGATCACCAGCGTATGACCGGCATTGTGACCGCCCTGAAAACGCGCGATTACGTCCGCCCTTTCGCTGAGCCAGTCGACAATCTTGCCTTTTCCTTCGTCGCCCCATTGGGCGCCGACAACAACCACGTTGGCCATATCCGGTCCTTTTCGTGCTGAGTGATCAAACCCGGCTCATATAGCGGGGCAAAAACGGCAGGGAAACCGATATTTCGCCGCAGAGGAAAATCGCGCTCGCGCGCGATGCCTCCGGCGGGGATATTTGTAGCCAGATGAAGAGTGGATCCCCTGCTTCACCTGGCTGTAAATATCCCGGGGGAGGCGCCCGGAACGGGCGGCGGGGGCAGAGCCCCCTAACCCTGTCGCCGTAAGTGGACAGGTTGCCCATGCGGAGTGGTCAGGTAAGCCTCTTCCCAGGCCTTATGCAGATCAAGCACATCTTTCGGCCTTGCAGCGCCCTGTTCGGCCAGCAATGCCTCAAGCGTTTCCAGCCATGCGTGGAAGTAATCGTCACCGCCATCCAATTCCCCGGCAAGCCCATTGTGTTTCAATGTCGCTGAAAAACGCGCCGCCCAATCCGCCCATTCGAACCGTCCGGCCTCGTTCAGCGCGACGGTGACGGCAAAGACCTGAGCGTGCCAGGGTTCAGCAAAAACCGGCTCGGGGGCTCCGTATGAGATACAGTCGTTCATGCCGGTTCCAGGTAGCTTTGCCAGAGGTCCAGCACCACCTGGTCGGCGGGATGTTCGGTGGCGGCCCAGAGTTCTGATGCCGCAAAAGCCACTGCATAAATCGGCTCTGGCGCCTCACCCAACCCATGCGCATTGGAATCGGGCAGAACATGGGTTCCGTGCAGGCGCAGGATTCGGCCCCTGGCACCGGATGCATAGACAGGCAGGCGCGTGTGACCTCCATCCACGAGGCGATTTGCTGTCGGCCGGACCGTGACAACCTCTTGCCCCACAGAATACAGCGCCGCGACATTGGAAGGCCTGTCCGCAGGCCCGCCTTTGGCCAGCGCAGCGGACACTGCTTCGGCCTTGAGCGCTCTGTCTGCCAAGGGGTGCGGATTGTCGCCGCTCACGCCACGCAGATCATCCAATGTCAGAACACCCTTTTCGACCAGCAGATCGGCCAGACCGGATATCCATTTCTCATAATACGAAAACCGGGTGTAATCCTTCGGAGACAAGCGTTCGCGCGCGTGGCGCGAAACGTCGATGTTCCACTGCCCCAGAAACCCGGATGCAAGTGTCACCGCAAGAGCGCGGGCGTGCCAGTCTTCGGCAAAAACAGGCGCGTCCTCTGCCTCGGGGTGTATCGGACCATCACCGAAACGGCCTCCCATATCGTGAACGCGGGTCATGATGGCACCTTGGGAAGGCCAGTGCCGATCATGCTGTCGCGCGTCACAAGCGCAGCAAGCTCATCTTCGCTCATTCCGTCTGTGCCTTCAGGGCGCATGGGCAAGACGAGATAGCGAATCTCGGCCGTCGAATCCCAAACCCGTACAGAGGTGTCTTGGGGCAAGGTGACGCCGAATTCGGCCAACACCTTGCGCGGTTCTCGCACTGCGCGGGCTCGGTAGGCGTCGGATTTGTACCATCCGGGCGGGATACCCAGCAGCGGCCAAGGGTAACAGCTGCACAGGGTGCAGACGACCATATTGTGCCGGTCCGGTGTATTCTCGACCACCACCATATGTTCGCCCTGGCGGCCATAGTAGCCAAGGTCCGCTACGACTGGAGTGGCGTCTTCAAGCAGGGCAGCTTTGAAGGCAGGGTCGCTCCAGGCTTTGGCAACGACGCGCGCGCCGTTTTGCGGCCCGATCCTGTTCTGATAAGTGTCGATGATCTCATCCAGAGTCGCCGGATCGATCAGCCCTTTGCGGGTCAGAATCGTCTCGAGCGCTTTGACGCGCAATGCGGGTTCAGGTGGCAACAGGGCATGCGGGTGGTCGTGATCGTCATGTGGCATGGCCGCAGCCTGCGTCACAAATCAACACACTGTCCAGTCCCTTTGACGTGATGGGATACATCAAAGAAGTTGATGCCAACTCCTGACTTGCCCCCGCTGGCAAACTTGCATAAGTACCACGCGATACACGCCACGCTGTACAGGACCACCATGGAAAACGTCGTTCTCATTATCCATCTTCTTCTGGCTCTGGGCCTGATCGCCGTTGTCCTGATGCAGCGGTCCGAAGGCGGTGGCCTGGGTATGGGTGGTGGCGGTGCCATGGCCGGTCGCGCAGCAGCGACGGCATTGGGCAAGCTGACGTGGATTCTGGCGGCCTGTTTCATCGTCACCTCGATCACGCTGACCATTCTTGCGGCTCAGAAATCTTCGGGCAGCTCGGTAATCGACCGTCTGGGCGTTCCGGCACCGGCTTCGACCGAGGAAAGCGCACCGGCGATTCCGTCGGTTGATGATCTTTTGCCGCCGGCACAGGACGACAACGCGCCTCTGATCCCGCAGGCGGATTGATCCACAAAACCTAGAAACATGAAAGAGGACTGCAACAGCATCTTGCGGTTCTCTTGCGCTTTTGGCGCGAATCCTTTATACGTGAAGTCCCGTGATGCAGCGGTTTTTCGGAACCGCCGGGCAGCTGATTTTGACGTCTCACGGGAGCAGCCGAAAAACTATGGCACGTTTTATTTTCATCACCGGTGGTGTGGTTTCGTCCTTGGGCAAAGGGCTGGCTTCGGCAGCTTTGGGCGCTTTGTTGCAGGCCCGCGGTTATTCGGTGCGTCTGCGCAAGCTGGACCCCTATCTGAACGTCGATCCCGGCACGATGTCGCCCTTTGAGCATGGCGAAGTGTTTGTCACCGATGATGGCGCCGAGACCGATCTGGACCTTGGCCATTACGAACGGTTCACCGGTGTCGCAGCGCGCAAGACCGACTCGGTCAGTTCCGGGCGGATTTATTCAAACGTGCTCGAGAAAGAACGCCGCGGCGATTACCTTGGCAAGACCATTCAGGTGATCCCGCACGTCACCAACGAGATCAAGGATTTCATCGCCATCGGCGAGGATGAGGTTGATTTCATGCTGTGTGAGATTGGCGGTACCGTGGGTGACATCGAAGGCCTGCCCTTCTTTGAAGCCATCCGACAGTTCAGTCAGGACAAACCGCGCGGCCAGTGTATCTTTATGCATCTGACGTTGCTGCCCTACATCAAAGCGTCGGGTGAGTTGAAAACCAAGCCTACCCAGCACTCGGTGAAAGAACTGCGCTCGATCGGTCTGGCCCCCGATATTCTGGTCTGCCGGTCCGAAGGGCCGATCCCGACCAAGGAACGGGAAAAGCTTGCCCTGTTCTGTAACGTGCGTCCGGACAGCGTGATCGCGGCGCAGGACCTGTCGACCATCTACGACGCCCCGCTGGCCTATCACCGCGAGGGGCTGGATCAGGCCGTTCTTGATGCCTTCCAGATCAGCCCCGCCCCCAAGCCCGATCTGGCCAAATGGGAAGATGTCAGCGACCGCATCCACAACGCCGAAGGCGAAGTGAAAGTGGCCATTGTCGGCAAATACACGCAGCTTGAAGACGCCTATAAGTCGATTGCCGAGGCGCTGACCCATGGCGGTATGGCCAACCGTGTGAAGGTCAAGATCGAGTGGGTGGATGCCGAAGTTTTCGACACCGAAGACGCAGCTCCGTATCTGGAAGGCTTCCACGCCATCCTCGTCCCCGGTGGATTTGGCGAGCGTGGCACCGAAGGCAAGATCAAGGCGGCGCAATATGCGCGCGAGCACAAGGTTCCCTATCTGGGCATTTGTCTTGGCATGCAGATGGCGGTGATCGAGGCAGCGCGAAACGTTGCGGGTATTACCGAAGCCGGGTCCGAGGAGTTCGACCATGAGGCCGGGAAGAAACGGTTTGAACCGGTGGTCTATCACCTCAAGGAGTGGGTACAGGGCAACCACAAGGTCGAGCGCAAGGTCGGCGACGACAAGGGCGGCACAATGCGCCTTGGGGCCTACAACGCAGTATTGGCGGACGGATCCAAAGTCGCCGAGGTCTATGGCGGCACCCAGATCGAGGAACGGCACCGCCACCGCTATGAGGTGGACATCAAGTATCGCGACAAGCTTGAAAAAGCGGGCCTGAAGTTTTCGGGCATGTCGCCGGACGGTCGTCTGCCCGAAATCGTGGAATGGGCGGATCACCCGTGGTTCATTGGCGTTCAGTACCACCCGGAACTGAAGTCCAAGCCGTTTGACCCGCATCCGCTGTTTCGCGATTTTGTGCGGGCCGCGAAAGACACCTCGCGCCTGGTCTGATCCCTGACTGTGTCGGACTGTCACCCCACGTTGTTTCGTGGGGATTGATCTCTTAACTCTGTGCAGAGGCAGGCTTTCTGCTTTTGCATTTCACGATTTCAGGAGATTTCCGATGAGCAACGCAACAACGATCAGCAACCTTCAGCAAGCGCTTCATATGGAGCTTACTGCCGCGCACCAATACCAGTTGCACGCGCACGTTTTGGACGACTGGGGCCTTGATATTCTGGCTGAGAAAATGCGGGGCGAGATGCAGGAAGAACTGGTGCATTCTGACGCCTTTATCGAACGTATCCTGTTTCTGGGTGGAACCCCCGAGCTTGCGTTTCAGAAAAGCCCAGCCGCAGCGGGCACGCTGGAAGAAATGTTCGCCTCTGATCTCCAAGACGAGAGTGAGGCCGTCGATTTCTACACCAATGCAGCGCAACAGGCGGCCGAAGTCGGTGATGTTGGTTCGCGTACATTGTTCGAACGCATCCTGATGGAAGAAGAAGGTCACAAAGCCTGGCTGGAGACACAGCTGAGCCTTCTGCAACGTCTTGGCGAATCTGCGTTTAGCGCGAAATTCGTCTCTGGCGCTGCGGGCGAAGCCTGAGGCCTTGGTTTCAAACCGGTGGAAGTCACGGGTACTTTGCACAGCTGACGCAATCTGTGCCTGTGCCGTCACCTCAAAGTGACCTGTCTGGGTGCAAAAACTCTGGCCGGGTCATTTTCACAGCGTTAGCTGTAGGATACGCGACAACAGGAGAGTTCCGATGACCAGCCAGTCCCAGAAAGCCGTGACCTTTACCAGCCTTCACAAGAAAGGCGATCCTGTCATTCTGTTCAATATCTGGGACGCTGGCAGCGCTGGCGCTGTTCGGGACGCTGGAGCCCAGGCCATCGCGACCGGCAGTGCCCCTGTTGCCATGGCGCAGGGCTATGGCGACGGGCAGAACATTCCACTTGAGGCCGCGTTGGACAATGCACGCCGCATCGTTGCAGCGGTTGACTTGCCCGTAACACTGGATTTCGAGGGCGCTTATACCGAAGACCCGCAAGGGATCGCGCAAAACGTTCAGCGCGCGCTGGACTGCGGTGTTGTTGGTTTCAACTTTGAAGACCAGATCATAGGTGGAGACGGTCTCTTTGACATCGCCACTCAAGCCAAACGTGTTGAAGCGATGTGCGACGCCTGCGCGCGCGCAGGCATTCCCGCCTATGTCAATGCGCGCACAGATATCTTCCTGAAGGCAGCAGCGGACACCCATGACGACACGATGCTGAATGAGGCCATTGCCCGTGCCAATGCCTATGCTGATGCAGGTGCCAGCGGATTCTTTGCACCCGGGCTAAAGAACGAAGCCCTGATCGCCCGGCTTTGCGAATCCACGGCCTTACCGGTCAATATCATCGCCCTGCCCGGCACGCCGGATACGCCCACCCTGGCAAAACTGGGGGTTGCGCGGATCAGCTACGGTCCGGTTCCCTATCGCCAAATGCTGGCCTGGTTGCAAACCGCAGCCAAAGAGGCCCTGACCTGGTAATCACAGGTCTTTGTTTCCTCAGCACAAATTGCAACCCATGGATATTGGGCTATGATTGATTGTTGGCCGGTGTGTACCAGATGCCGCACAGCTCTGATTCAGCCTGGGACACACGCAATACCATAGAGCGACCAGCATTTCGTGCTTGGCCGATCACGACCTGTCGTCTAGGTGTTTGTTATGTTGAAAAGGTTCTTTAAGGCGCTCAGACCGCCTCATCATGAACAGTTGCCGGACCCGGATGCAGAACTTGCTCTGGGTGCTCTGATGGTGCGCGTCGCGCAGGCAGATCGCGATTACAAGCTGGAAGAGATCAGTCTGATCGACAAGATACTGGCCCGTCTGTACCAGCATAACGCGATTGAGGCAGCTAAGGTGCGTGCCACCTGTGAAAAGCTCCATGCTGCGGCACCGGAAACTGATACGTTCGGCAAACTGATCCGGGAAACCACGGATCTGAAAGAGCGGCTGGCAGCCCTTGACGCGTTGTGGGAAATCGTTCTGGCGGATGGCAGTTCGGACGAGGGCGAGATAAAGATCGTCGAAGAAGCCCGCATTGCCATGGGCCTGAGCTACAATGACAGTCAGGCAGCGCGCGAGCGCGTCCAAAGCCGCTTGGATGTGAGTTAAGCGCCCGCTATATCTTACCCATGTTCAGTGACTTTCTTTCCAGGCTCACACAGCCCAAGCCCGACCCGCTTGTCGAAGATGATGCCCGCCTGGCCCTGACGGCCCTGCTGGTGCGTCTGGCACGATCTGACAACGATTATTCTGCCTCCGAAATGTCGCGCATCGACCGCATATCGGCAGAACGATACGGTTTGTCCCCATTCGAAAGCGCGGCTTTGCGCGCCCGTGCCGAAGATCTGGAGGCTGAAGCCCCCGACACGGTCCGTTTTACCCGCGCCATCAAGGAAGCAGTCGCTTATGAAAACCGGCTGGCGGTGGTTCAGGCGCTGTGGTCAGTGGCCCTGGCTGATGGCCACCGCACGGGTGAGGAGGACTCGCTGCTGCGTCTGGTTGTCAGCCTGCTGGGGGTCAGCGACGTGGATTCGGCTTTGGCCCGGCAAAAGGCCGCCAAATCTTGATAGCCATGCTTGGCATGTACGACATGCCCGAGGTTCAGGCCGCCAATGGTCGGTTCTGGGGGTTGATTCGCGCGAATCTGGGTTACGGGCCAGAACAGCTGACCCGAGACGCCGATGTTTGGCAGGTTTGGCTTGATCCCGATCTGGTGCTGGCACAGACCTGTGGAATGCCCTATCGCACACGCTTGCATGGTCGTGTTCAACTGGTGGGCACCCCGGATTACGGCCTGCCCGGTTGCCCTGCCGGGCATTATTGCTCGGTCTTTGTGGCGCGGCGCGACGACGACCGCACGCTGGCGGGAATGACTGACGGTATCTTCGCATATAACGAAGCATTGTCCCAATCCGGCTGGGCGGCACCCATCACGTATTTATCCCGGGAGAACCTGTATCCTGCGTCGTTGTTGGAGACAGGCGGTCACGCGCTGTCAGCGCAGGCGGTCTCGGAGGGGAAGGCAGATTTCGCGGCGCTGGATGCGTTGACCTGGATGATGTTGCAAGAACATACCGATCTGGGCGAAAGCCTGCGCGAACTGGCAAAAACCGCTTCTACACCGACCCTGCCCTATATTACGGGACCCGACCAAAACGCGGATCTGGTCGCAGACGCAGTTCGGGCAGCAATAGAAAACCTTGCCGAACACGACCGCAAAACGCTGCACATTCAGGGGCTGATCGACATCCCGGCGGAGGAGTACCTGTCCGTACCGACCCCGCCACCGCCATGCGCCCAGCGGATAATCTGATGGCCAAATTGTCGGGTGCATTTGGTCAATTTGACAGTTTCCGACCCTGAATTTGCGAATTGCACATTGCATTGAGCAAATTTTTCGGCCCTAGTACCGCACCAACACCACAAACTACTGGACTGCCCGTGACAGAAACCGCTCCCGTCATCGAAATCAAAAACCTTCACAAAAGCTTCGGCAATCTGGAAGTGTTGAAGGGGGTGGACATCACAGCGCATGGCGGCGACGTGGTCTCGTTGATCGGGTCATCGGGGTCAGGAAAATCAACTTTGCTGCGCTGCTGCAATCTGTTGGAAGACAGCCAGCAGGGCGAAATCCTGTTCAAAGGCGAACCTGTCAAATGGTCGGGCGATAGCCATGGGCGCCGCCCCGCGGACCCCAAGCAGGTCCTGCGCATCCGCACCAACCTGTCGATGGTGTTTCAGCAGTTCAATCTGTGGGCGCATATGACCATCCTGCAAAATGTCATGGAAGCCCCCGTGACCGTTCTGGGCCGCGACAAGGCCGAAGTGGAAGACAGCGCGCGCAAATACCTTGAGAAAGTTGGCATTGGCGACAAATGCGACGCCTATCCGGCGCAATTGTCCGGCGGTCAGCAACAGCGCGCCGCTATCGCGCGGGGGCTGTGCATGGAACCACAGGCGCTGTTGTTCGACGAACCGACCTCGGCGCTGGATCCCGAACTGGAACAGGAAGTGATCAAGGTGATCAAGGATCTGGCAGCCGAAGGGCGCACCATGATCATCGTGACTCATGACATGAAAATGGCGGCAGATATCTCGAGCCACGTGGTATTTCTTCATCAGGGCCTGATCGAGGAAGAAGGTTTGCCCGAAGATATCTTTACGTCACCCGAATCCGAGCGGCTTCGGGGCTTTCTCTCCGCCACTCAGGCGGCTTAACTTCAAGAACAGAACCAAAACTGGGGAGTAACCAATGAAAAACCTGATTCTGTCCACTGCGGCCCTGGCGCTGACTGCTGGTATCGCCATGGCCGACACGGTCCGCATGGGCACCGAGGGCGCCTACCCTCCGTACAACTTCATCAACGATGCAGGTGAAATCGACGGGTTCGAGCGTGAAGTCGGCGACGAGCTGTGCAAACGCGCCAACCTGGAGTGTGAATGGGTCAAGAACGACTGGGATTCGATCATTCCGAACCTGGTCTCGGGCAACTACGACACCATCATCGCCGGTATGTCGATCACAGCCGAACGTGATGAGGTCATCGACTTTACCCAAGACTATTACCCGCCGACCGCTTCGGCCTATGTTGCGACCTCTGACTCGGCAGACGTAACCGGCGGTGTCGTTGCGGCGCAAACCGCCACGATCCAGGCAGGCCACGTTGCCGAATCCGGTGCAACCCTGGTCGAATTCGCGACCCCGGAAGAAACCATTGCAGCTGTCCGTAACGGCGAAGCCGATGCAGTTCTGGCCGACCGCGACTATCTGGTGCCGCTGGTCGAGGAATCGGGCGGTGAGCTGGTCTTTGTCGGCGATCCGGTTCCGCTGGGCGGCGGCGTCGGCATGGGCCTGCGTGAAAGCGACGGTGAACTGCGCGGCAAGTTCGACGAAGCCATCACTTCGATGAAAGCCGACGGCACGCTGAACGAGATGCTGATCAAGTGGTTCGGTGAAGGCACCGCCACATACGGTACTGACGGTTCGGTCGTCACCAACTAAGACCTGACCAATCCCGGTCCGGTGCCTCGGCACCGGGCCGATTCCGGCCTAGCCGGAACAGACGTTGGAAAGACGCCATATGTTCTCGTACTGCGCTGATCCTGACACGCTGGGCACGTTCCGCTGGTTTTCATGCTACCTGACCAATGGCGTACACTGGTCGTTCTACCTGTCTTTCATCAAGGTTTTGGCCCTGCTGGCTGTGACCGCGCCCGTCGCACTTGGCTTCGGGTTTGCAGGTGCCATGGCGGCGCGCTCGCATTTCCCCCCGCTCAGCTGGCTGGGCAAAGGGTATATCGCGATTGTGCGCGGCGTGCCCGACATTGCGTTTTTCCTGTTTTTCGTCATCGCACTGGATCAGGCGTTCGAGTGGACGCGGCATAAGATATTGTGCCCGGACTGGACCGACCCAATCCGCCAGGGCAATGATTTCCTTGTTTGTCAGGCTGCCAAGCTGCCACTCGGGACCGCGCCTGAATGGATGCATGAAACCTATGGGTTTTTCCTGGCGGTCATCACCTTCTCTATCGTTTTTGGCGCCTTTGCGGCCAATGTCCTGTTCGGGGGGATGCGCGCCGTACCACATGCGCAGCTGGAAACGGCCGAAGCTTATGGTATGAACCGCCGCCAGACCTTCTGGCGCATCCTGGTGCCTCAGATGTGGGTCTACGCGCTGCCCGGCCTGTCCAATCTGTGGATGGTGCTGATCAAGGCGACGCCCCTGCTCTTCCTGCTGGGTGTTGAAGATATCGTGTATTGGGCGCGCGAACTGGGCGGCACCAAAACCTCGAAATTCACGCAATACCCGCATGGCGACTGGCGCATGTGGTATTTCCTGTTCCTGCTGATCTTCTACCTTGGCATGACCCGTTTCTCGGAACTTGGGTTGGAAAAACTGATGCGGCGATTGTCCCACGGACAGGCCACTTCGGGCGGAGAGCTTCTGCGCAAGGAGACCACGGCATGATGATCCGCATTCAAGACCGCAACCGGGTGTCGCACGCGATTGCACAGCAATCTCCTTCGCGCACGCAATCTCCTTTCCAAGGAGCCCGAGCATGAGCTGCATCCAGACCATTCAGGATTACGGCCTGCGTTCGCTTGGCATTGGGGAGCGCCTGCTGCCCAAGACCGATTTCACCCTGTGCGAACAGTTCACCCTGATCGGATCGGGCATGATCTGGAACATCTATTTCGGCGTCATGGCGCTGGCGACCGGGTTCTTTCTGGCCACTGCACTGGCCGTCGGCAAAGCCTCGACCAACAAATGGCTGCGCAAACCTGCCGAATGGTTCATCTTCCTGTTCCGGGGCTCGCCGCTCTTTATCCAGTTCTTCTTTGCCTATTTCTTCTTCCTGTCGCTGAAGAAAACCTATCCAATGTTTGACGCCTTCACCTCGGCTTGGCTCGGCGCACTGATCGTGCTGTTCCTGAACACCGCCGCTTATTCAGGTGAGATTTTTTATGGTGCTCTGCGCTCGATCCCCAAGGGAGATATCGAAGCGGCAGATGCCTATGGTATGTCCGGCTGGTCGCGGTTTCGGCGGATCGTCTGGCCAACCATGCTGCGGCTGGCCTGGCCTGCCTACACGAACGAAGCCATCTTTCTGTTCCACGCCACCACGCTGGTCTTCTTCTCGGCCTTTCCGGCCTGGCAGCAGCGCGGCGACGCGCTCTATTACGCCAGCTATTTCGCGGACAAGACGTTCAACCCGTTTATTCCCTATCCAATTCTGGCGTTCTATTTCATCTTGCTGACATTGGTGATTGTCGGGGGTTTTGGCCTCATCAACAAACGCCTGAACCGCCACCTGCCCACTGCGAAACGGGTGAAAATGCGGTTCAAACTGAACCTGGCGCGCTAAAGATCAGCGCGCCGGACTTTCCGGCGTTCGAGCCTACACTATGTTTGTAATGCGCTTGGCGGTGCGAACACGGACAGTCGATTTTGGGGGAATGGTACCGCCTCCCTGGCTTGAACAGGGGACCTCTGGATCCACAATCCAGCGCTCTAACCAACTGAGCTAAGGCGGCACTTCGTGAGGGGCGATGTACCGAACGCGCCGGGGGAATGCAAGAGGATTAAAGCCGAATTCTCCAGCTTTGTTCGACAAGATCGACCCCAAAGGAATGCACCGGTTTGCTGTCGATCAGTTCCCAGCCAAACGCCCTGTAAAGCGCGCAGGCAGCCGTATGGCTTTCATGGGTCCACAGAACCATTTCCCGATATCCAGCCTCGCGTGCAAAATCTGTACAGGTCTGTAACAGCCGTTTTCCCAACCCAAGTCCGCGCGCCTCGGGGACAAGCAGGAAGAGGCGCAGTTTGGCGGTCGTCTGGTCCACGCGCACGCAGAAGATGCTACCCAATCTTTGTCCAGCCCGTTCAGCAATCCAGCCTTTTTCAAAGGACGGGTCGTTGTCTGCAATGAACTCCTCAAGGATGCGCGCAACCAATGGGGCAAAACTGTCATCAAATCCTTCGTCGCGCGCATAGAGCAACCCGTGCTGTTCAACCAGCCACGCGGCATCATCGGGGCGAAACGTTCTGAGAACCACTTTATCCATGTCTTATCTGACCGCAAAGGTGACTTGATTCTCAACCCCGTGCACGCTAGCACGAATGCTCAGTCTCGGAGGCACAGATGGGCATCAATACCGAACGCGATATACAGGCCAACCTGCAAATCGGCCCGACCGATCAGGGGATGGTACGCTTGTTCATCGAAGCCGACGGCATCGAGATTCCGATGGATTTCGATCCCGAGGAAGCCGAAGAAATCGCAGACGAGATCCGCGCCGCGATACAGGCCGCCCTCGCCGTCAAAGGCTGAGCTTTTTACAAGCGCGGATCGCGCAGTGCATGCAGTCGGCGTGCTGCATCTGTTGCAAATTTCTGGATCATCTTTTTGCGCCGCGCTGGAGCAAGCTTGTCCTCGGGCGCCATGCGCACGATCTCGGCATCATAGGCATCAGCAATGATCAAGCCCGTTTCGTCAGGTAACAGATCGGTCGGAAACTCGGTATCCACGGCCCAGAAGAATCGGTCGCACCATTCCAGATAGCCCTGCCATTTGGCATCCGATTGATAATCGGCACGGCTGGATTTGCATTCGATCACCCAAATCTCACCTTTGGGACCCAGCCCCATCACATCGACACGCAGACCACGTGCCGGAACGAATTCTTCAACAGAAACAAAACCATGCGCGGCAAGGTGGCGTGCGACGCCACGCGCCAGTTTCTGTCCGGGCTGCAGATCTAAAGTCATGTCAGAAATGTGAACAATTAGGGAACAAAAGTAAAGTGCTGCGTCGTACTTGACATGATACCTTTGGGTGTCGCATTAATATGATACCAAATGGTATCTCTTCTGGGGTTGCTTATGGATAACCGAACTCAAAACGCGTTTCGTGCGCTGGCCGATCCCACACGTAGGGACATTGTGCAATTGCTCTCGTCTCAAGACATGACCATCGGGCAGTTGACAGACCGGTTCGACATGACCCGGGCCGCGGTCAAAAAACATCTGACCGTGCTATCCGACGGCGGCTTGATCACCGTTGAAACCCGCGGCCGCGAACGCATTAACCGTCTTGAACCACAGGGGATGGCCCCCGTTCTGGACTGGCTCAGATATTTTGACCAGTTCTGGGACGATCGCCTCAACTCTCTCAAGGAAGCTGTTGAAAGGAAATCGAAATGACCGATGCAGTTCTGAATAAATCGATCTTTCTGAGGGCCGAGCCGGAAACGGTTTGGGCTTATCTTACAGACCCGGATCGTCTGGCGGAATGGTTCCACAAACCTCAACATACTCTGTCTGCCGGTCAAAAGCTGGAGATGTTTGGCACAACAAGCGGCGACCTGTTGATCTGGGGTGAGGTTCGCGTTGCCAACCCTCCCAAATATCTGGAATACACGTTCACCGTAAAACCGATGGGCGACGCGGTGAGCGTAGTCAAGTGGACCCTGGAACCCGTCGCAGGCGGGACGCGCCTTGACCTGCGGCATGAAGGCCTGCCGCAGGGGGCCGATGCCTTTGGCCTGATCCTGGCGCTGGACAAGGGTTGGGACGAGCACTTTGGCAAGATGCGCACGGTATTGCACGAAACTGTTGATGCCTGACCCCTTGTGCGAACCCGTCATACGCCCTACTTAAGCGCGTGGCGGGTTCTGCCCTTCTTGTGAAAGGTAGCATTCTGGTGGCCTTAAGCAATTCCGAGGGGGCTGGCTCTGTTCAGGTCCTGGCCTGATTACCTGGCGCCCACCTGTATATACAGGTCCTCGGGAATCAAACCACACGGTTGTTTGGTGGTCCCGCCACATTTTCCACGGAAGTTCAGCGCCCTGCGCGGGCTTCCTGCTTTGCAACCGCCGGTTCAAAGCTGTGTACAACAGGTGTCCCCCGGCGCGGGCCTTGCGGCTTTTCTGCCATGCTCATGATCTTGTAGGCGAACTGGACACCGGCAAAGACAATGCCGTTCATGAACCAGATCATCACCAAAGCGATAAAGCCGATTTCCGAACTGGTTATCAGATGGCGGAGGTTTGCGACATTCAGCGCCAACAGAACGCCGACAAACACAGCCGAAATGACAAAGCCCCAGGCAACTTGCGCGATATAAAGGCGGATCAGTTTGGGCATGGCGAACCTCTTTGCGCTATGACATTCAAGTTAGCGCATATCTGGTTCTCGTAAAGGCGTCAGAATGCCTCGGGCTGTGCCTCGCGCGCCATGTGATCCAGCACAGCGTTGACGAATTTCGGCTCTTTGCCTTCCGGGAAAAACGCACGCGCCACATCGACGAATTCGGTGATGACAACCTTTGGCGGCGTGTCGCTTTGGGTCAGCTCGGCACCTGCGGCACGGAACACCGCACGAAGGGTCGGATCGATGCGCGCGATCGGCCATTTGGCCACCAACGCACGGTCAGTCATCTGGTCGATGGCCGCCTGATAGTTCACCGCATTGTCAACCAGGGACCTGAAAACCGAGATATCGCCGTCCAGCATCTCCTCGCCCTCATAGACGGCGCCAAACCGGTGATCCAGAAACTCGTTCACGACAGCTTCGGTCGTTTGCCCGGACTGTTCCATCTGGAACAGCGCCTGCACGGCATAAAGCCGGGCGGCGGATTTCATCAGGCGTTTCTGGTTGGCCGGTTTCGGCGCGTCTGTCTTGGTCATGCTGTCGAGGGTCCGTTGCTGTCGCCCGCCACAAGGATGGACTCGGACGGCGGCTTGAAACCAACGCCCTTTTTGGAAGAGCCCCACTTACGGCTGAGCGCGATCAGATGCAAGGCCGCAGCAGCAGCCCCACCCCCTTTATTCATCTTTTTGGGGTTCGCGCGGACTTCGGCCTGCGCGTCATTTTCTACGGTCAGAATGCCGTTACCGATGCACAGGCCCTGCAGGCCCATCAACTGGATGGCCCGGCTGGAGTCGTTGCAAACGGTTTCGTAATGCGTGGTCTCACCGCGAATGACGCAGCCCAGCGCGACATAGCCGTCAAAGTTGCATTGACGGTCGGCCATAGCGATGGCGGTTGGGATTTCCAGCGCGCCGGGCACCTCGACCACTTCGCAGGTGCCACCCGCGGCTTCGATTTCGGCCTTCGCGCCCTCGATCAGGTTATCGGCAATCGCACGATAAAACGGCGCCGCCACGATCAGCAGCTTGACTGGCTTGTCAAATGTCGGTGTCGGCAGAACGCCATGTTCGTCTTGAGCAGCCATGATCAGTCTTCCTTCAGAATCGAACGGGTGCCGACGATGGACAGGCCAAACGCGTCAAGCCCCAGATATACGGTTTGCGGCGAGTCGGTCAGCAGAACCAGTTCCTGAATTCCCATCTTGGACAGGATCTGCGCCCCCAGGCCGGTTTGTTTGATGGTGCGCGGCCCCTCGTCACCCGTAGCGTATAGCGAGTTGCGCGGTTGACGGAACAGGCAGACCACGCCCCGTCCTTCTTCAGCAATCTTTTCCATGGCGCGCGGCAGTTCGCGCGAGGATTTCGGACCAAGACCCAGAATATCGGGGGCCTCGTGCAGAGCATGGGTGCGGGTCAACACCGGTTCGGGTGTGGTGATGTCGCCCTTGATCATGACCACATGTTCGATGCCATGGGTCTGATCGGTGAACAGCCGCATCTCCCACTCGCCGCCATATTCTGACGTCACCATCTGACGCGAGGTTTCAACCACCAGATTGTCGTTGCGCGACCGGTAGGCAATCAGGTCACTGATCGTGCCGATCTTCATGTTGTGCTCTTGCGCAAACTCAACCAGATCGGGCAGACGCGCCATGGTGCCGTCGGGTTTCATAATCTCGCAGATCACGCCCGAGGGGTTCAGACCGGCCAGACGCGAGATATCAACGGCAGCCTCGGTATGACCGGCACGCACCAGCACCCCGCCCCGCTTGGCGCGCAAGGGGAAGACGTGGCCGGGCGTTGCGATATGGGCCATCGTGTTCTGCTCGTTGATCGCAGTTGCCACGGTCAGCGCACGGTCGGCGGCAGAGATCCCGGTACTGACCCCTTCGCGCGCTTCGATGGACACGGTGAATGCGGTTTCGTGCCGGGACGAGTTGTTCACTGCCATCATCGGCAACCCAAGCGCTTCGACACGTTCCGCTGTCATCGGCAGACAGATAAGGCCACGGCCATGGGTGGCCATAAAGTTAATGGCCTCGGCATCGGCGAACTCGGCAGCAATCACCAGATCGCCCTCGTTTTCGCGATCCTCGTGGTCGACCAGAATATACATCCGGCCCGCACGCGCCTCTTCAATAATGTCTTCGATCGGGCTGATCGCGTCGCGCAGCCGGGCCTCGACCGGGCCGGGTGTCTCAAAGCTCATTGGGCAGCCTTTCGCATGGCATGTTTGAACGGCGGAATAGACCACTGAGGGCACAAAGACCAGTCCACAAACGGCGCAGGTCTGCTCCGACGCGACGTATCGTATCAGGACATCTCGGCCAGACGCGACACATAACGGGCCAGCGTATCGATCTCAAGATTGACCCGGTCACCGACCTGCACGTCACCCCAGGTGGTGACCTCTTTGGTGTGTGGGATGAAGTTGATGCCGAAATCGCAATCTGTCACGTCATTGACCGTCAGGGATGTGCCATTCAGTGCCACCGACCCTTTGGGCGCAATGAACCGTGCAAGATCCTTTGGTGCGCGCAGGGTGACGCGGGTGCTGTCGCCGTCTTCCTTGATCGCGATCACCTCGGCTACGCCATCCACATGGCCCGAGACGATATGACCGCCCAGTTCGTCACCAACCTTCAGGGCACGTTCCAGATTGACACGCTTGCCGACAGTCCATGTGTCGAGATTGGTTTTCGAGACGGTTTCCGCGCTGATCTGGACATCATACCAATCGTCGCCCAGCGCGATCACGGTCAGACACACACCGTCACTGGCAATCGAGGCCCCGATATCGATGCCCGCAGTGTCATAGGCGGTCTTGATCCGCGCGCGCAGGTCACCCTGCTGCTCCAGCTCGGCGACGGTGCCCATGTCGGTGACGATCCCTGTAAACATTCCGTTAACCCTCAGTCTCTAACCTGTGCCTGACTATCACCGTCGAGGTAAGGCCAACGGGCCGCGCGGGCAAGCCCTGCCTTGCCGTACACCGACCAAACGGGCATAGTTTTGGCAACAACAACAATACGAGCAGTTCGGATGCAGCACCCGCCTTTAAGGTCTCATGATCGGGTCTTCCTGTTCCTTCAGGGCCCGCACGGACCTTTTTTCCCGGCCTTGGGGCGTATGTTGCGCGCGACGGGGGCTCGGGTCTGGCGAGTTGGATTCAATGCAGGCGATCAGGCGTTCTGGTTTGACAAAGCAAGTTACATCCCGTTTCAGGACAAACCGGAAAACTGGCCCGCAACACTGTCCTCTTTAATCGCTGAAAAAGCTGTTACGGACATTGTACTATATGGCGACACCAGACCCATACATGCGCGTGCGGTCGAAATCGCACGGTCTTGCGGAGTTACCGTACATGTATTCGAGGAGGGGTATCTGCGCCCCTGGTGGGTGACCTATGAGCGGGACGGGTCAAATGGAAATTCCCGGCTGATGACGCTGGACGTTCAGCAGATGCGTCAGGCCATGGCCCTGTCCGACCGAAAGGCGCCGCCGCCCCCGTCGCATTGGGGAGACATGCGGCATCATATCTTCTATGGCGCCCTTTATCATTGGTTCGTGATGACTCTGAACAGCCGCTACCGAAACTTTCAACCGCACAGGGAATTACCTGTCTCGCAAGAATTCAGATTGTACCTCAAGCGCCTGTTCTTGATGCCTTTTCATCGTCTTCAGCGAAGTGTGGCGACGGCGCGGGTCAGATGGGGCGGATACCCCTACCACCTCGTTCTGTTGCAGCTTGGGCATGACAGCTCGGTGAAGGCTCATTCCAGCTTTTCGGGCATGTGTGAATTTCTTGAGCTGGCAATCGAAGGATTTGCGCAAGGCGCGCCGACCCATCACAGGCTGGTGGTAAAGGAACACCCCCTGGAAAACCATCGCGAACCGTTGCGACGCCGGGCTCGCGAGATTGCCAGAAAACACGGCATCGACGACCGGGTTCATT
Organism: Ruegeria sp. AG7; assembly: GCF_056541545.1. Classification (NCBI taxonomy): domain Bacteria; kingdom Pseudomonadati; phylum Pseudomonadota; class Alphaproteobacteria; order Rhodobacterales; family Roseobacteraceae; genus Ruegeria; species Ruegeria sp. AG7. Next base: position 157,892 of record NZ_JBQFYP010000002.1, on the reverse strand, counting down.
ATGTGCCGGGCGGCAAGCTGGCCAGATTGCTGGATGAGGCGAATTCGGCCGTCACCGTGAATTCCACCGCCGGACAGCAGGTCCTGTGGCGGGGCATTCCATTGCGCATTTTCGGGCGTTCGGTTTATGACAAACCCGATTTCGTCTCGCAGCAGCCGATCGCGGCGTTTTTTGCCGATCCTTGCCGCCCCGATTCCGAAGCCTATCGCTGTTATCGGCAATTTCTTCTGGAAACCAGTCAGGTACCCGGCGGGTTCTATTCAAGACGAGGGCGCCGTCAGCTGCTGCGCCGCGCCGTGGATATGCTTTTGGACACCAACGATCCCTACCAATCGGTTCTGAATACGAACGAGGCGCGAACGACACAGTTGAAAGTCGTCGAATGAAACGGGTGGTGTGTGACTGGAAGTTAAGCAACTTACCAGCTAATCTGCACGCAACTACAAAAGACTGAGGATATCGGGCGGTGAAAGTCTCTCCTAGGCGATGGATTCGGGGCGTGTCCTTTGTGGCTGCAATTGGCCTGCTGGCCGCGTGCCAGCTGCCAAAATCCGGACCGAACAAATCCGAAATTCTGGCCGGTTCAGTTCAAAAAGGGGGCAACGCATTTGTCGTTGAAGTTGATGACAACGTCACACGCGCGACATCCGCTATTCCTCAGTATGGTTTTTCTTCCTCCTTTAGCAGTGCCCAGACATTGACCGCGGATACCGTCCGCCCTGGCGACGTGCTGGGGCTGACCATCTGGGAAAACGTCGACGATGGCCTTCTGTCCGGCGAAACCGGTCTTGCAACCGCGTTGAATGAGGTTCAGGTCGACAGCGATGGATTTATCTTTGTTCCCTATGCAGGCCGGATTCGGGCTGCGGGAAACACGCCGGAACAGCTGCGCGTTCTGATCACAGACAAGCTTCAGGAGCAAACGCCGGACCCGCAGGTCGAAGTGCGGCGCGTCGCTGGTGACGGGTCCACCGTCTCGCTGACGGGCACGGTTGCCGCGCCGGGCATTTATCCGATTGAACGGCCAACCCGGTCGCTGCTTGGTATGTTGTCCCAGGCAGGCGGAGTCTCGGTCGCGTCTGACATCGCGCTGGTGACCCTGATCCGGGGCGATCAGAAGGGTACCGTCTGGTACGAGGACCTGTTTCGCAACCCCAAGCTGGACGTCGCCCTGCGCGGTGGCGACCGCATTCTGGTGGAAGAGGACAGCAGATCGTATATCGCCCTTGGCGCAACCGGGGGCCAGTCGCGCGTGGCATTTGAAAGCCAGGACCTGTCGGCACTGGAAGCCTTGGCACAGGTCGGTGGTCTGCTGACGCTGTCCTCAGATCCAACGGGTATCTTTATCCTGCGCAAGGAACGTCAGGATGTCGCCCGCAGTATCACCGGACGCGCCGACCTCAAAGGGGATCAGCGCATGATCTACCTGCTGAACCTGACAGCCCCCAACGGCCTGTTCATTGCACGCGATTTCGTGATCCGGGACGATGATACGATCTACGTGACCGAAGCGCCCTATGCACAATGGAGCAAATCGATCTCACTTATCGCAGGCGGTCTGACACCCGTTGCAAACGTTGCCACCCTAACCGGCAATTGATGCATGAGGCCCGATCCCGACACGTCAGCCGGGAGCGGGCAAAATCGGCTGTTCGTCTATAACGGCGGCTTTCTGACCCAGAAACGTCTGAGACGAATCCTGTCGCTTTCGGGTTACGACATTCGTCTGGGATATCCCAAAGACGGCGATTGCGTAGGCGTCTGGGGTAACAGCCCGACAGCACATCGCGGCCTTAAGATCGCCGAAAAACACGCTGCCCCGGTTCTGCGGGTCGAGGACGCCTTTCTCAGATCTCTGCACCCGGGCCGGAATGGCGAGCCCCCTTTGGGGCTGTTACTGGATCGTTCCGGCCTGCATTTCGATGCCGCCACGCCGTCTGAGCTTGAAACAATGCTGGCCACGCACCCCCTGGATGACACGGCCCTGCTGAACCGTGCCCGCGCCGCGATCACGCGGATCAGGGAGCTTAACCTCAGCAAGTACTCCGCCTTCGATCTCGATCTTGACCCACCCGATCCGGGTTATGTTCTGGTGATTGATCAGACGGCCGGCGATGCGTCGGTAACAGCAAGCAGAGCGGACCGCGCCCGGTTTCTTGAAATGCTTGTCTTGGCGCAGGAGGAAAACCCCGGCGCGCGTATCCTGATCAAGACGCATCCTGAAACACTGGCTGGTCACCGTCAGGGGCATTTTACCAATCAGGACCTGTCAGACCGGATATCGCAGTTCAGCGACCCGATCAGCCCATGGCCGTTGCTTGAAGGGGCTGTCGCAGTCTACACCGTGTCCTCGCAACTGGGGTTTGAGGCAATTCTGGCTGGCCACAAACCGCGTGTTTTCGGCCAACCTTTCTATGCAGGATGGGGCCTGACGCAGGATGACCGCCCCGTTCCGCGTCGTCAGCGCAGCCTGACACGGGCACAATTGTTCGCGGCCGCCATGCTGCTTTACCCGACTTGGTACGATCCCTATCGCGATCAGCTGTGCGAGCTGGAAACGGTGCTGGACACGTTAGAGGCACAGACCCGCGTTTGGCGACAGGACAAGAACGGCTGGACGGCATCCGGGATGCGCTTGTGGAAACGCAGGCATCTGCAACAGTTCTTCGGACAACATGGAAAGCTGCGCTTTACGGCATCTCAACCCGGCACACCGGACCACCCCCACATGGTCTGGGCCAGCCAGGCAAGAAACACCGAAGGGGCGGTTCGGGTCGAAGACGGGTTCTTGCGTTCACGCGGACTTGGGGCGGCACTGGTCCCGCCACTGTCGCTGGTGACGGACGAATTCGGTATCTATTACGACCCGACAAAACCCAGCCAGTTGGAAGAGTTGATCACTTTGCGTGAAACGTTGAGGCCGGATCAGGACCTGCGCGCAGAGCGTCTTATCGAGAACCTCTTGGCCGCAGGCTTGAGCAAATACAATACCGGCAATCCCGCCAGCCCCCTGCCCGAAGGCCATCGTATTCTTGTGCCCGGACAGGTCGAGGACGATGCCTCAATCCTGTTGGGTACCAGCGCGGTTCGCAACAATCTGGACCTGCTGAAAGCTGCGCGCGACGCCAATCCCGACGCGATCCTGATTTACAAACCCCACCCCGATGTCGAAGCGGGTTTGCGCGAAGGCAGGATCGATGCCGAGGCAATTGCCGACATCGTTGCAACCCAAACAGACCCCGCATCATTGTTGCTGCACGTGCAGGAAGTATGGACCATGACGTCGCTTCTGGGGTTCGAAGCTTTGCTGCGCGGCGTGAAGGTTACAACTCTGGGCGCGCCTTTTTATGCGGGTTGGGGGCTGACCACGGATCTGGGGGCTGTTCCTGCCCGGCGTGGTGCGCGACCGACGTTGATGGGCCTCGTCCATGCCACCCTTATTGATTATCCTCGCTATTTCGACCCGGTCACGGGGCAACCCTGCCCCGTCGAGGTTGCCGTTGAACGTCTGGCGCAGGGCACTTGTGCCCCGACCGGTCCCTTCAATCGTGTTCTGTCAAAACTTCAGGGCGTGTTTGCGACACATGCGCACTTGTGGCGCTAAACCTAGTCAGACGCCCTGCGCCAACGGTGCAGGATATCCCCACCCACCCTATTGGTTTCCATCAGCTCGAATCTTGGCGCCGCGTCCAGCGTCGTTAACCCCAATGTTCCAACTGCCGCCAGCCCCTCGGCTCCGATGGTCAATCCGGCAGTAAATCCGACCAGTTCATCCACCAGATCCTCGGCCAGCAGTGACGCCGCCAGCGCCGCCCCCCCTTCGCAGAAGACGCTGGTCAGACCGGCTTGCCCCAATTGATGGAGCAGATCGACCGCGTCAATCTGATGATCTTTCAACGCGCAGGGGATCAGCCTTGCGCCCAGTCCTTCCCAGGCTTTCGCGCGCTCGGCGTCCGGGTGATGCGCATGGCAGAGCCAGACAGGTGTCTTTGATGCCGTGCGGGCCAAATGTCCCATCAGGGATATGTCCATATGGCGCGAAACGACAACGCGCACCGGTTGATGTTCAACGCCAAGATCCCGAACCGTCAGTGACGGATCGTCGGCCCGCGCGGTACCCGCTCCGACCATCACCGCATCGTGACGCGCACGCATGGCATGGACGACACGACGCGCCTGTGGCCCGGTGATCCATTGGCTGTGTCCGGTCGAGGTTGCGATCCGCCCATCAAAACTGCTGGCTAGCTTGAGGGTCACGAAAGGTCGGCCTTGTTCCGTCTTAAGGAAGAAGCCTTCCAGATCACGTTCCGCCTGCTCTGCGAGGACACCGGTTACGACCTTAATTCCGGCCTCGCGCAACTTGGCAAAGCCCTGCCCTGCGACGCGCGGATCACTGTCTTCCACGGCGGCCACGACACGGGCGACACTCGCAGCAATCAAAGCCTCGGCACAGGGGGGTGTCTTGCCGTGATGGGCGCAGGGTTCCAAAGTTACATAGGCGGTCGCACCGTGCGCGGCCTGCCCGGCTTGCGCCAAAGCCTCGGTCTCGGCATGGGGGCGACCGCCCGGCTGGGTCCAACCGCGCCCGACAATCCGGCCTTTGCGCACGATAACACAACCCACTGCAGGGTTTGGCCAGCACATCCCCTGACCGCGCCGCCCCAGTGACAGGGCCAGCGCCATGAATCGCTTATCTGTTTCGCTCACTCGTCCGTCGGTGGCTGCGGCGGGCGCAGTTCGTGGACAAACTCCTCAAAATCATCGGCCGCCTGGAAATTCTTGTACACACTCGCAAAGCGAACATAAGCGACGGTATCGATCCGCGCCAGAGCTTCCATGACGATCTCGCCGATCTTGTGGGACGGGATATCCGTATCGCCCATGCTTTCCAGCCGACGTACGATACCCGATATCATCTGATCGATCCGTTCAGGATCAACTGGCCGTTTCTGCATCGAGATACGGATCGAACGTTCCAGTTTGTCGCGGTCGAAGTCCTCGCGCTTCCCATTGGTCTTTATGACAACCAAATCACGCAGTTGCACACGTTCATAGGTCGTGAACCGCCCGCCACAGGCCGGGCAGAACCGGCGTCGGCGGATTGCCACGTGATCCTCTGCCGGACGTGAATCTTTTACCTGAGTATCGATATTTCCGCAAAACGGGCAGCGCATCCGCCGTCTCCTCGTCCCTTGTTCCGCCTCTTTTTGTAAGCGCTGCGACTTACTTATCCACAACTATAGGGCAGCAACTAGGATTTGGGTAGTCGGAAATTTCAACCGCTAGATAAAGGGTCAGGCCAGGTGCGCTGCAATCCGTCTCTGGTGTGGTGCCGTGCGGTGTTCAAACAGATATATCCCCTGCCATGTTCCAAGGCATGGGCGACCCTGCGACACAGGTATCGACAAGGATACAGGCAACAGCGCAGCTTTTATATGCGCGGGCATGTCATCGGGGCCTTCATAAGTATGCCTTAGATACGACATTGACGGGTGATTGGATGGCGGCACCAGCCTTTCGAAGAACGCCCGAAGGTCGGTTTGAACTTCGGGATCCGCGTTTTCCTGAATAAGCAACGAACAGGAGGTGTGGCGAACGAAAAGCGTCAGTAAGCCATCCGTCGCCACCTGCCCCAGCCAATGCGTCAACTCGGCCGTGAACTCGTAAAGACCTGAACCTTGGGTCTGTATTACAAATTCAGTCTGCATTCACGGTGTCTCGCCGTTTTGTCAGTCGTTAAAGAACGGTCGATAGTTACACCTGGCATTCGCGCCTTGTACAGACATGCTGTACCCCGGCTGAAAACCAACCGAAACAAAGCTGCTTGGCTGCGCACCGACATTCTGTGGCGGCTTGATCGAAAACTGAACCGCTGTTTTACGCCCTGTGGTGACGCTTGGCCCATACCCGCGCAACACGTAGATCGGATCGCGCCAGCCCGCGCCCAAAGTACGCCGTGCATAATCCGCTGCCGCGCACCAGTATCCTTCGGTACGCTGGTCGCCGCGCGGAATAACCTCGAAGTCAGTGGCGTTTATCGGCTCGGTCCGGTACCCGTGCGGCGCTGCGTCAGCAGCCATGGGAATGCTGAACGCCAGGGCGGCAATCGCGGCAAATGTCCGTGTATGTTTCATTGTCATTACTTCCCTGATTGTGTGTGTCAAAAAGGTTAGGCCATTAGCTTCGTCGGCACAGGGTCGCTCACGTTCTGTTTAATCTGTCTCGTGCGATACGTGAACCGGCGTGAGCCATCCCTGATACCTGATCAACATTCCCAGTCCCGGCGCGTCCGCAGACACATCAAACCGAAAGCGCCCCGCTTTGTCCTGCCATTCGCGCGTTCTTGATCGCGGCAAGGTAAAAGCTGGCATCGGAATGCCAAACACGGTCAGGCGGAGGATTTTGATGTGCATTCCGTTTTCCCGCCAAATGGGCTTTAACCAGATTGAGATCGAGCCGAAAGATTCCCGAACACACTCTCTTTTCGTATCATATTTCAGAGTTGATCGGGTTTTGTGGCCCGCGAAATTCCGGTCCCATGACCAGAATTCGCCATTTGCACCAATTTGCAGGGAAACGGGGACGTCTTTGCCGCTTCGCGGAAATCCGGCCAGACGAGTTGCAAGGGCAACCCATAGCCCTTTGCCACGTTCGATGTCGCAGCGTCCCGCAAAGCAGCCCTCGCTCATGTGCAAAACTCGAACCGCCTTTGGCAACCTTTCGATCGATCCTATCGCCTTAAGAAAGGGATCGCCCATCGCTAGTACCCGTATTCGGCAAAACGAGCCCTGATATAGGGACCGGGAACCAGACATGTCTTGGAACGACCAAAGAACGCGTATCTGTTTCGTGCGATCAAGCGATAGGCCGGATCCTTGATGGGCCGAGGCAGAAACCGGCATATTGATAAAAGCGACCACGGAGCGCGCAACTGTCGCATCGCCTCAGAAAATGCATCCAGATGCTGAAAAACAGCGCCATCCACGACCACCAGATTGGTTTGAAAATCCTGTGTGGGAAGGCCGAGATCTCGATACAGTTTTTGCCCAAGCGGGGACTGCGCCGTGGCAAATTGGAAAACATGGCGCCGGTCACGTTTCAGCATAAACTGGAAAAACCCCGAACACAGCACGCATTCGCCGTCAAACACAATCAGGTTTTGGTCATAAACCCCTGTATTCTCAAAAACATCTTGCAAGGTTTTTCACCGGTATTTTTGACTTAAAGCCAGCCTGACAAAACCACCTGAGCGAAGCAATGCGACATGTACGAAAGGTATGGGGGCGTGCCGGGGAGCCTTGACCAGAGGCTGGTGATTTCCCCGAGGCTCTGACCTCATCCCCATAAAGGTCTGGACCCGGCAACATTGCTGAATTGGTTCGTTGCACATGGCGACGCTTGTCCATACCGGTCAATAAATTTCGAGAATTTGCCACCGATGGCTTGTTTCTGTGTGAAATCGACTTGTCAGCACCGTCGATCATGAAAGAGAATTCTGTAATAGTCCGCTTATGTATTTGAAAATTTGAGGTACTGCTTCGCGATGGATGTCGATATCGGCCGACTTCATCTGTTTGTTCAGGCACTGGACCGCTATTCCGGAAATGGCGATATGTCCTGTAATGTCCTGAAGATGGCAGGGCTGCGCCCTCAGGATATCGCGCCGCCGGTCTCAACCTACAGCGTACAAAGCGAGGCTTTGTTTATCCGTTATGCATGTGACGCCACCCACGACGTCACGTTTGCGGCTCGCACGGGTCTTGAGGTTACGTCAGCCTCGACCGTGACCGCCTATATCAGCAAGTATTCCCGCGATCTGAAACAGGTGATGGAGAACCTCTCGCGCTTTCACGGCATCATCGACCCTGCCATCGCGCTTAACCTGCGCGTCGCGGGTAACTTTGCGACCTTGGAAGCCGAGTGGAAAGACCCCGGATTTGCGCGGTATCATAGACGCACCGAATTCCTGATATTTGCGACCCTGGCCAGAATGCGGAACCTGACGCAAGTCAATCTCTATCCGATAGAAATTCGGTTTCAGCACAGGGTCGGCGACCACGCCCGAAGATTTGAGAAGCTTGCCGGTTTTCCCGTGACCTTTGGGGCTGAGAACCTCGAGATTATCCTGCCACTTTCCGCGCTGGACCTGCCTGTGCCGACATATGACCCCCAACTCAGAGAGCACTTGCTGGGATATGCAGATCGCCTGCTTTCTGAGAGAGGCGCCCCCAAACATCTGACCCGCTCCAAGGTCGAAGGGCTGGTTACCCGTTCCCTGCCCGGCGCAATCCCGCAGGCCGAAAGCGTCGCGGCTGATCTGGGGATGAGCCTTAGAACCTTCAGCAGGCGCCTCAGGGATGAAGGCACCAGCTATCGCGATGTTGTCGACGAACTGCGGTGCGACCTGGCGCAGACCTTTATCAAGAATGAAATGCCCTTGTCCGAAATCGCCTATTCGCTGGGCTATGCGGATCAGGCCGCATTTTCGACCGCTTTCAAACGTTGGACAGGCCAGCCGCCCAGCGCGTTCAAGACACGATTGGCACACCCGATACGGACGTGAGACCGGGGGTCATCAGCTTGAAAAACCTCGCCCCGGCCCGTCCCATGAGTGGACAGAACGGATATAGAAGGACAGGAGGTCCGGGCCTTGTGCGTTCCCGCCAATGTGATGGGAGAACAGGCCATCGTGAAGAGCGCCTTGATTGAAAAAAGGCGCCTCGGGTGAGGCGCCTTGGAAATTATTGATCCAGGAAGGACCGAAGCTTTCGGGATCGGCTGGGATGCTTCAGCTTACGCAGCGCCTTCGCTTCGATCTGGCGAATACGTTCGCGGGTCACGCTGAACTGCTGACCCACCTCTTCAAGCGTGTGGTCGGTGTTCATACCGATGCCGAAACGCATCCGCAGCACACGTTCTTCGCGCGGGGTGAGCGATGCCAAAACCCGTGTGGTGGTTTCCTTGAGGTTTTCCTGAATGGCGCTGTCCAGAGGAAGCACGGCATTCTTGTCCTCGATGAAATCACCCAGCTGGCTGTCTTCTTCGTCACCAATCGGCGTTTCCAGCGAAATCGGCTCTTTGGCGATTTTCATCACCTTGCGAACCTTCTCAAGCGGCATTTGCAGCTTTTCGGCCAGTTCCTCGGGTGTCGGTTCGCGGCCGATCTCGTGCAGCATCTGGCGGCCGGTCCGGACCAGCTTGTTGATCGTTTCGATCATGTGAACCGGAATGCGGATCGTGCGCGCCTGATCCGCGATTGAACGCGTGATCGCCTGACGAATCCACCACGTTGCATAGGTCGAGAACTTATAGCCGCGGCGGTATTCGAACTTGTCTACCGCCTTCATCAGGCCGATATTACCTTCCTGAATAAGATCAAGGAATTGCAGGCCGCGGTTCGTGTACTTCTTGGCGATCGAGATCACCAGACGCAGGTTGGCTTCGACCATTTCCTTCTTGGCCTGCCGCGCCTCTTTTTCGCCCTTCTGGACCTGCTGAACGATGCGGCGGAATTCGCTGATGTCCAGACCCACATACTGGCCGACCTGAGCCATGTCGTTGCGCAGCTCTTCGACCTTCGCGGTCGAGCGTTCGATGAACATCTGCCAACCCCGACCCGGCTTTTCCGCCATCTCGGCCAGCCAGTTCGGGTCAAGTTCGCGGCCGCGGTATTCGTCGATGAACTCGCGACGGTTGATCCGCGCCTGATCGGCCAGCTTCACCATCGAGCTGTCCAGCGCCATAACGCGACGGTTGATACCGTAAAGCTGATCGATCAAAGCTTCGATCCGGTTGTTGTGCAGGTGAAGACCATTCACCAGTTGCACAATCTCGGCCCGCAACTTCTGATAAGTCGCTTCGTCCTCTTCGCTGAACGTGCCATCCTCGTTCAGGGTGGCCGAAATACGGCTGTCCTGCATTTCAGACAGCATCGCGAAATCGGTAGAGATCCGTTCCAGAGTGGTCAGAACCTGATCCTTCAATGCCGCTTCCATCGCGGCCAGCGACATATTGACCTGATCGTCTTCGTCATCATCGTCGTCGCTGGTGATCGGGTTGCCATCCGCATCCAGTTCCGGCCCGGCCTCTCTTGCAGGTTTTGCAGCCTGCACGGCAGACGCATCAACGACTGGCGCATCGCCGTCTTCGTCCAGCTGGTTGCCGAACGTGGTTTCCAGATCGATGACATCCCGCAGCAGAATGTCTTCGGACAACAATTCATCGTGCCAGATGGTGATCGCCTGGAAGGTCAACGGGCTTTCGCACAGGCCTGCGATCATGGTGTTGCGCCCTGCTTCAATCCGCTTGGCGATGGCAATCTCGCCCTCACGGCTGAGCAGTTCAACCGAACCCATCTCGCGCAGATACATGCGAACAGGGTCGTCGGTGCGGTCCAGCTTTTCGGTGGCGGCCCCTGCCAACGCAACCTCGCGGTTGCTTTCGGTGGTTGTCAGATCGGTCGAGCCTTTGTTCTCTTCCTCTTCGGCCTCTTCATCTTCGATGATGTTGATGCCCATCTCGGACAGCATCGACATAACGTCTTCGATCTGTTCCGAGCTGACCTGATCAGGCGGCAAAACCTGATTGAGCTGATCGTAGGTGATGTAACCTTTCTCGCGGGCCTCGGCGATCATCTTCTTGACGTTGGCCTGGCTCATGTCCAGCGAGATTTCCTGTTCCTGCTCGTCGGATTTGCTATCTTCGGTCGTATCTTTGGCGGCCATTCAATGCTCCTGCAGGGATGGGTGATTCGTTTGAACCGAATCATTAGCGCGTAGAAGTGATTCGACCACCCGTTTACCTGTTTTTCTTTTCCAGTGCCTTACGAAAACACCATTTTACCGGCGTTTCCGCTCGAATTTGATGCCGGACATAATCGCCTCGAACGCGTCTTTCTCGTCGCGGTTGATTCGCGCCCCGTTGTCGGCGATGTCGAATATGGCCTTGTCCTCATTCTGGCTTCGGCTTGTCCGATTGCGTTCTTCTGCCGCTTGCGCCAGCCGATATGTCAGCGCCTCATCGGCCAGATCGGACAACTCCTCTGCGGCTTCGGCAATCTCAGCATCCAACCCCCGGAGCGCTTTGATTTTCGCGAGTTCTTCGGCCAGTGTCATCTCGGCCTTGTCGACGTCGCCTGGTTTGAACACACAGGGGATTACGGCGACATGGCGAAGGGCCAGCAGGTTTTCAAGGGCCGAGGGCCCTAAAGTTTCGGTAATGTGGTCCTTCAGATTGTCCGGGTCATCGATCGCGTGGCGCAGGATTGCAGTTCGCAATGCAGCATGATCGGGATCACGGCATTCCATTTCTTCCATTTGGTGTTCGAACTGCACGACGACTTGGGGGTTAAGCGCGGCAATAGCCAGAATGGCCGCTTCGCGCAGTTGAATCTCGGCATTCTCGGCCGAGGCCAAAAACGAGGACCGCGCGCCGGGCGTGGCGGGCTGTTTTGGCGGCACCCATTTGCCGCGCGGTTGCCATTGCCGGGATTGCGGCTGCCGTTGCGGGCGGAACAATTGCCAGCGCAGGTCCTTGATCTCTTGCCCATAATGCGCCCGGATCGATGGGTCGCGGATAAGCTTGATTTTCTCGCGCAGGGACTTGTCCAAAGCCGCCTTGCGTTCGGGGCTGTCGAACACCTTGCCGTCGGTCTCGCGCTGCCACAGCAGCTTGACCATCGGAATGGCTCCATCCAGCACGGCCTTCACGGCGCCTGCCCCATCGACGCGCAGCAGGTCGTCGGGGTCTTTGCCCTCGGGCATCAGGGCAAACCGCAGCGACTTTCCAGCTTCGAGCAGCGGCAAAGCCAGATCAACCGCCCGCATCGCCGCGCGCAGACCTGCTGTGTCGCCGTCCAGCGCAATGATCGGCTCGTCCGATATCCGCCACAGCAGTTGCAATTGATGTTCGGTGATGGCCGTTCCCAAAGGGGCAACCGACGCGCCAAAGCCGGCTTCGACCAGCGCGATCACGTCCATATAGCCTTCGGCCACGATCAGCGGCTGCCCCTTCCCTGCCGCCTGTCGTGCCGGGCCTTGATTGTAAAGACTGCGTCCTTTGTCGAACAGTTCGGTCTCGGGCGAGTTCAGATATTTCGCGTTGTCATTGGGGTCCATCGCCCGCCCACCAAACGCGATACAACGTCCGCGTGGATCGCGGATCGGGTACATGATGCGGTTGCGGAAGGTATCATAAGGCTTTTTGCCCTTGTTCGAGGGCTTGGCCAGCCCGGCCCCAAGGATCAGGTCCTCGGCCACGTTCTTGCCGCGCAGATGGTCCCAAAGCGCCTGCCAATCGTCCGGGGCAAATCCAATCTCCCACCGGTCCAGTGCTTGCGCGTTCAACCCGCGGCGCGCGAGGTAGTCTCGTGCGGCGGCTCCTGCCCCGGTCTTGAGTTGCAGGCGGAAGAACTGCGCTGCCTGCTCCATCACATCAGCCAGCTGTGTTCGGTGGTCCTGTTTTTCCTGCGCCTTCGGATCGCGCGCAGGCATCGGCATCCCGGCTTCGCGGGCCAGAATCTCGACAGCTTCGATGAACGAGACATTCTCGGTCTCTTTCACAAAACTGATCGCGTCGCCTTTAGCGTGGCAGCCAAAGCAGTAGTAAAACCCCTTTTGGTCATCCACGTGGAACGAGGCCGTCTTTTCATGATGGAACGGGCAAGGCGCCCACATATCCCCTTTGCCTGGATTGGACTTGCGTTGGTCCCACATGACTTTGCGCCCGACAACCTGAGACAGGCTGAGCCGCGTGCGCAATTCGTCCAGAAATCCGGGGGGCAATGACATGAGTCAAACCTGACAGAAACAGGAACGCGCGCCAAGGGGATGGCGCGCGGTTGTCCACAGGGAAATTGCCGGGTTGTGGATTATTGTTGCAGGCACAGTTCAAGCCACGCCGCGCCCAGGTCTTTCTTGCGCACATCCCGCATCTTTTGCTCATAAACCCAAGGTGTGATCAGCGGGATTGCAGCATTGTAGTTTTCGGGCCATGTCGGGCCGCTATCCGCCACCGCTTGTACAACGTCACGTTCGTTTACACGGTCCAGTCGCGCCTTTTGAATCGCAGCCACCACATCTGCTTGATACTTGCAGCTTTGCTCCTTGGTTTCCTGAGCGGCCAAAGGGGTGGCCAACAGAGCCGCAACAAAAGCGATACGCAACATGGAATTCTCCGGAGATTCGTTTCTTTGACGTAGATTGCCCGTCAACCTAACGGGCTGTCATGGACATTCAAGCCGCAGCCGATGCAGGCGGGGCGAATTGATCACCCCGCCTGTCTGATTCAGAGACCTTTGGCGCGGTAGCTTTTCGCAACACGGTCAATCGCCACGATATAAGCCGCCGTGCGCAGGTCCTCGACATCATCACGGCTGTGCCAAACCTCACGCATCGACTGATAAGCAATGCGCATTGTGTCATCGAGACCCGAGCGCACCAGCTCAAGCTCATCCGCGCCTTTGAGGTACTTGGCCTTAAAGTCCGGCGACATAGACCATGCATCGCCCAGGTACCGGTCCAGCCTTTCCAGCTCGCTGACGATCAGTTCATGACGCGATTCTTCCTGTCGACGCTGCATCCGGCCAAAGCGGATATGGCTAAGGTTCTTGACCCATTCAAAATAAGACACCGTCACACCGCCCGCATTTGCATACATGTCGGGGATGATCACTGTGCCTTTCTTGCGCAGGACTTCATCCGCGCCAGCGGTAACCGGACCATTGGCAGCTTCGATAATCAGCGGCGCCTTGATCCGATCGGCGTTCGACAGGTTAATAACACCCTCCAAAGCCGCCGGGATCAGAATGTCGCATTCGGCCTCCATCACTGCTGCACTTTCAGCGGAATGGGTCGCATCGGGATAGTCTTTTACGCCGCCGTGTTTGACAATCCACTGCCGCACGGCTTCGACGTCAATGCCGTCGGGATTAAATAGTGCACCGTCCCATTCGATGATTCCGGTGATGCGCGCGCCATCTTCCTCGCTCAGGAACTTGGCTGCGTGATAACCTACATTGCCAAGCCCCTGCACGATAATGCGCTTACCATCCAGTTTGCCCGACAAACCTGCTTTTTGAATGTCTTCAGGGTGGCGGAAAAACTCGCGCAGCGCATATTGGATGCCACGTCCGGTCGCCTCGACCCGCCCGGCAATGCCGCCCGCATTCAAGGGCTTGCCGGTGACGCAGGCGCGCGCGTTGATATCCGTTGTGTTCATCCGCGCGTATTGGTCGGCGATCCAGGCCATCTCACGTTCGCCGGTGCCCATATCGGGCGCAGGCACGTTTTGCGATGGGTTTATCAGGTCTCGCTTTGCAAGCTCATACGCAAATCGCCGCGTGATCTGTTCCAGCTCATGCTCTTCATATTCTCGTGGATCAATGCAAAGCCCCCCCTTGGAGCCACCAAACGGCGTTTCAACAAGCGCGCACTTATACGTCATCAGCGCAGCCAGGGCTTCGACTTCGTCCTGATTCACTGCGGTGGCATATCGAATACCGCCCTTGACCGGCTCCATATGTTCCGAGTGGACAGATCTGTAGCCGGTGAAGGTATGAATTTCACCACGCAACCGAACACCAAATCGAACTGTGTAGGTTGCGTTGCAGACACGGATCTTTTGCTCCAACCCCGGCGGCAGCTCCATAAGGGCGGCTGCCCTGTTGAACATCAGGTCAACACTTTCACGAAAGCTGGGTTCTTTGATGCCGGTCATAAAATCCTCCGTAGCGGTACATGACGATACGTCACGACGTTTTGTCGCACCACTGGCGGCATGCTGCAATCAAACAATGCACTTTTTTTAATCATTTTATGAACGCATGCTTAGTTGCCCTAGGGTGAGTCGCTCAGATCGGCCAACTCCTTAACGAATTGTTTTCATTTCATCGACAGATCACCTGAAACGGTCCGAATTATACCCCTCGGGCGCGTAAAAAGGCCAAAACCAAGCCTTTTTCGCCCAATTCACGCCACGTTTGAAAATTAACTTTGTCCCAAATCTCTTTTTCTTTGACGCACGAATTCGACGTGTGAAGCGGAGTAACCAGAATGCTTAATTCCTTGCTTTGTAACGACGGCTCGAAACCGAAGCGCAAAACGTTCAAGTTAGTGCAGTTCGCTCGGAACGAAGATGGCGTCTTCACCATTTTCGTATTGTTTATGGTGGTCCTGATGCTGGCGATTACCGGCATGGCCATGGATGTCATGAAGTATGAGCGTGACCGCGCTAGCCTGCAATCCACACTGGACCGCGCTGTGCTTGCCGCCGCAGACCTCGACCAGGACCTTCCCGCCAAGGCGGTCGTCGATTCTTACATGGACAAGGCCGGGCTGGGCAATCTGAATGCCATTACGACGGTCGTCGAAGGTTTCGGCTCCAAAAAAGTAACTGCTACAGCTGAAGCGGTTGTGCCGACCCGCTATCTGAGGTTCGGCAAAGTCACCGAACTGGGCCTTGTTGCGACCAGCGCGGCTGAAGAATCCATTGGCGCTGTCGAAATCTCGTTGGTTCTCGACATCTCCGGCTCCATGTCTCAATCGTCCGCCACGCCATCAAAGACAAAAATCGCGGTATTGAGAGAAGCTGCGTCGGAATTTGTGAGGCTCATGCTAGACAAACCTGACGAAACACAGATTTCAATCTCGATTGTTCCTTATGCAACGCAGGTCAACGCTGGTGCATCAATCCTGGACAAGTTCACGAATGTCACGCAGGAACACAGTTATTCGCACTGCGTAAACTTCATTCCAGAGCAGTACAGCGATTCTGATCTGGAACGGGATGACACGTTGGAGCGCACCGCCCATTTCGATCCTTTCACCTATTCTGAAGGGTCAATCGACCTGCCCGTTTGTCCGGTCCGCGCAGGGAGTGCAATCACCCCTGTCACCGACAATATGAACAAACTGCTTGCTCAGATTGCGTCCCTCACCCCCGGTGGGAACACATCAATCGATATTGGGATGAAGTGGGGTACTGCCTTGCTGGACCCGAGCATGCGCGGAATTGTTCGCGACCTGTCACTGGAACAGGATCCATCCTATGCAGGTACAACAATTGTGCCATCAAAATTCTCGGTCCGTCCCTCGGACTATGGCACCGACGTTCTGAAGATCGCCATTGTTATGACCGATGGTCAGAACACCGATCAATACATGCTTAACCCATCGCTGCGCGAAGGTATGTCAGACGTCTGGTACAACCCGGAAGCTGATGAATACACCGTGTACCATTCTCAGGGTCGTCCGAATTTTTTCTGGCCTCAGCAAGACGTTTGGGCGGATCATCCCTACGGAAACCCGGAACCTGAGACAGAGCTGAACGAAGAACCCGGAACAGCCGTTCGGTTGACATATCCTGAACTGTTTAACCGAGTATCTTTGGCATGGAACGCACGGTACAACTATTACTGGCAGTCCAGCGGTTGGGCAGAATGGTATTCCAAGGCCTACGCGAAAGTCGAAACGTCGGCCAAGAACCAGCGCACCAAGCACATTTGTGATGCGGCCAAAGATCAGGGTATCATCGTTTACGGTATCGCATTCGAAGCGCCCAGAAGCGGATACAGGACCCTCAAAGACTGTGCCAGCTCTGACAGCCACGTCTATGACGTAAGTGGCCTGAACCTTGAGAAAGCCTTTGAATCCATCGCATCGTCGATCCGCAAGCTGAGGCTAACCCAATGATCAGCAGAAAGCTGTCGATGCTACGCCTGTTTCGACAATCCGAGGCAGGGAATGCGACAATCGAGTTCATCATGCTCGTACCCTTCTTCCTGGCGCTTCTCGTGGCAGGAGCCGAACTGTCCATCATCACAATGCGGCATGCTGCTTTGGAGCGTGGGGTTGACCTGATCGTAAGGGATATTCGGCTGGGTACAGGTACGGACTGGAATCACGACGTGATCAGGGATCGGATTTGCGAAGTGTCCGGAATCAAGGATTGTACAGGGAATTTGCGACTGCAAATGGTCAAGCAGGACGCGTTCGCTGGTATCTTGCTTTCGGATGACATCCCCTGCACGGACAGTTCTGAAGATCCCAAGCCGGTTCTGGATTTCAAGAGCGGCCAGTCCAATGAGTTGATGATCCTACGTGCCTGCCTGCGCATAGATCCGGTTCTTGAGACCTCTGCCATTGCCAAGCTTGTCCCGGACGCTACCGGCCACTACGCGGTGACCGCAACAACGGCATTCGTACAGGAGCCACTGTAAGATCATGTCTGTACTCCAAAATCTGAGAAATCGCGTCAAAGTCTTCAAGAAAGACGAAAGTGGCATTCTGACCGTAGAAGCCCTCATGATTTTTCCACTGATGTTATGGACGATTACGTTCACGTTCACAGCATTCGAGGGGTTTCGTCAAAGCGCGTCCAATCTGAAGGCAGCTTATACAATCAGCGACCTGATTTCGCGTGAAACGCAGGCCGTAACAGATGTGTATATCGACTCGCTGCACGATTTGGCGGGCAAGATGATCAATAACCGGTCAGACGTGAAAATGCGTGTCTCGCTGATCGTTTACGATGAGGACGATAAACGCCACTATGTGCGCTGGTCGACCGTTCGCGGCTTTGACAATGAGTGGGACGACAACAGCATCGATGAAATCGAAGATCGCCTGCCGCCGATGCCCAATCAGGATACGGTCATTCTGGTCGAAACGTCGAATGAGTACATCCCCACGTTTAGACCGGGTTGGGACTTTGCGACAGGTATCACCTTTGAGAACTTCATCTTTACCCGTCCCCGCTTTACTAACGAAGTTGCGTGTAACTTATCCAGGACCCCGTTCGTCTGCACAAATAGCGGATAGAATTTCGGACATGACCTTGGCTTCGGCGGCAGATGTCATGCCGCCCACGCCAACCCGGTGACCCACCCGCCACCACAATCCCGGAGCCCAGCGGTTCGCCGCTTTGTTTCGCGTACGGACCAGAAAGCCGTTTGACGGTTTGAACGCGAATACACCCCGATCCACCGTTTCAATATCGGCCACTTCCGCGATGACCTGACCCGATCCCGTTCGCAACTCGGTCCGGGTCAGTTCGATACAGTCTTCTGTGGCGCGCCATACCCGAAGCGCCAGCCAAAGCGATGCACCGCCAACGACAAACAGAAACACCTGCCAAACCGGTTCGGGCGGCGATGCCAGCGCGACATAGGTAACCAGCATTCCAACCGTTGTCAGCATCCCTACCCCGGTCCATCGTCTGGGGGATGAGGCCTGAATCGTTGCCAACACGTCGTCCTGCATGGATGTCTCCTGTCTGATCCGCTTCGATCTAGCCATTTTGCGCCGGAAACAACAGGGGTTTGGCTGCAAAACAATTTCGCACAGGTCCGGTTATTTTGTGCAAATTGACTGCTGTGGCGCAGAGATTACATGCTGCCCGGATGAAACGGAGGCAAACATGTCCCTTAGACCGACGTTGGAAACACGCAAAGCCATCCCCACAATGGAAGGGGCTGGTGTGAAACTTCACCGCGCATTCGGGTTTCAGGACCCGTCCGAAATGGATCCCTTTCTGCTGTTTGATGATTTCAGAAATGAACGCCCGCAGGATTATCAGGCCGGTTTTCCCTGGCACCCGCACCGGGGGATCGAAACGATCACTTACGTCCTGACCGGCACGGTCGAACATTCGGATTCGCTGGGCAACACCGGCACGCTTGGCGCCGGTGATGTGCAATGGATGACCGCCGGATCCGGTATCCTGCATCAGGAAATGCCAAGCGGCAACATCTCAGGCCAGATGCACGGCTTCCAGTTGTGGGGCAACCTGCCTTCGGACCAGAAGATGACCGCCCCGCGCTATCAGGACGTCCAAAGCAAGGATATCCCCGAAATCACCGATGACGATGGCACGACAGTGCGGGTGATCGTAGGTGATTTCTGGGGTAAAACCGGACCTGTAGACGGGATAGCTGCTGACCCGCAATATCTGGATATCTCCATCCCTGCGGGTGTGAAGAGAACTTTCCGGATCGATACGTACCGCCGTGCTTTCGCATATGTGTTTCAGGGTCAGGCCGCCTTTGCCGATGCCTCGCAGCCGACTGGCGTGCTGCTGGAAAAGGAAATCGGCGGGCAAGAGGTCAATATCCGCGACATGTCCGGGGATCGCACGCTTGTCCGTTTTGGCACTGGCGATGAAATCACCGTTCAGGCTGGCCCCCAAGGCGTGCGGTTCCTACTGATCTCAGGGGCTCCCATCAACGAACCCGTCGCCTGGCATGGCCCCATCGTGATGAACACGCGGGCCGAACTGGAACAGGCATTTCGCGAGCTGCGCAATGGTACGTTCATTCGCCCCGCGCACTAACAGCGTGACGGTTTGACTTTGTCAGGCCGTCACTGCCTTGTGCACCATGTTCCAATAGATCTCCTCGACCTCGTCCAGAGACAGGCGACCGCCCGAGCGGTACCAGGTCATCACGCCATTCAGCATGGCAATCACGGCCAGCGTTGCAATCTTCGTGTCCGAAATTGCGAATTTTCCGGCCTGCTGCCCTGAGTCAAGGATGCTTTCCAGCACGTTTTCGTATTGGCGCCGCAGGTCTTCGATTTCAGCAAAGTTTTCGGATGAAAGATTGCGCAACTCCATATAGGCGATGAAAACTTCGTCGGGGCGTTGCAAATGGAAGCGGATGTGAAAGCCGATAAACTGGCGCAAGGCGTCTTTTGCATCGTCGCAACGGCCCATTGCATCTTGCGCCTCAAGCAGGTCCTGCATGTGTTCGCGCATCAACCGGTGCAAAAGGCTCTGTTTGTCGGGCGTATAGTTATAAAGCGCGCCTGCCTGGACCCCGACCTCTTTCGCGATCTGCCGCATCGAGACGGCGGCATACCCATAGCGGGCGAACAGGTGCAGCGCAGCCTTGCGGATACGCGGGCCGGTTATGTCGGAATGTGAGCCTTGAGTGCGTGCCATGGGTCTACAGTATATGAACAGATGTTCATATAGAACCCCGCTTGAACGATGTCGTCAAAACGTGCATCACGATGGGGCAACAAAGACCGAAAAGCCTGCGACATGAAACTGCTGCCTGTTTTGCCCCTTATTCTATTTTGCACTGCCTGTGCGGACATTCCCGAGCTGGAAGGCAGCGAACCGGCTGCGGTCAGATCCGCCCCCTACCCGCGCCTTGTTCCGTTGCAGGAAACCTTGGGGCCACCGGTGGATCCGATCCATCAGGCGGCCGCCGTCGAAGACGAACTGACACAACGCAGCAATGCCTTGGCTCATAAGGCGCAGGCGCTACAAAACGCGCAAACCAACTGACGCGCCATAAATCACCCCCACTATCCCCCGGTGACGGATTGCACCCTTGGCCTGAACCCGCTAAGGCAGCGCTGATTGGACAAGCATCCGACACCAGAAAATACGAGCGGAAAAGGACCACGACATGACACAGGCACTGCGGCTGGGAATTGCGGGCTTGGGAACGGTCGGCGTGGGTGTCGTCAAGATCGTCCGCCGCCATGCAGAGTTGTTGCAGGCCCGTACAGGCCGTTCGATTGAAATCGTGGCTGTTTCCGCGCGCGACCCGAACAAGGACCGTGGCGTGAACCTGTCGGACTATGCCTGGGAAACTGATCCGGTTGCATTGGCAAAACGCGATGACATAGACGTTTACGTCGAATTGATGGGTGGCGAGAATGGTCCAGCCAAAGCCTCGGTCGAAGCAGCATTGGCCAGTGGCAAGGATGTGGTCACGGCCAACAAGGCGTTGCTGGCCATCCACGGGCAGGAACTGGCTGAAAAAGCCGAGGCCGCCGGTCGTGTGATCCGGTTTGAGGCCGCTGTCGCTGGTGGTATCCCGGTGATCAAGTCCCTGACCGAAGGTCTGGCGGGTAACGAGATCACCCGCGTGATGGGAGTGATGAACGGGACGTGCAACTACATCCTGACTCGGATGCAGTCGCAGCGTCAGGGCTATAATGCCCTTTTCAATGAATGCGCCGAATTGGGATATCTGGAGGCAGACCCCAATCTGGACGTTGGGGGTATCGACGCTGCGCACAAGCTGGCTCTGCTATCCTCGATTGCGTTTGGGACCAAGCCGAATTTCGACGCGATCGAGATTGAGGGTATCCAGCAGATCAGCCTGGACGACATCGACCAGGCCGAAGACATGGGCTTTCGCATCAAGCTGCTGGGCGTGGCGCAGCGCACCGCGCGCGGGCTGGAGCAACGTATGCAGCCCTGCCTGGTACCCAGTGACTCACCACTGGGCCAGCTGGAAGGCGGCACCAATATGGTCGTGATCGAAGGCGACGCGGTTGAGCAGGTTGTTCTGCGCGGCCCCGGCGCGGGCGAAGGCCCGACAGCCAGCGCTGTGATGGGCGATGTCTGCGATCTGGCGCGCGGATTGCAAATCCCGACCTTTGGCCGCCCGGCCACCACGCTTGAAACCGCAGTTCCCGCCGTCACCGGCCGACCTGCGCCGTATTATCTGCGACTGGGCTTGCTGGATAAACCTGGTGCATTGGCCAAGGTTGCAGCAATTCTGGGTAATGCCGGGGTGTCAATCGACCGGATGCGCCAATATGCACATGCCGAAAGCACAGCGCCTGTACTGATCGTCACCCATAAGACCACCCGAACGGCGCTAGACGTCGCGTTGGAGGGTTTCCGCGAAACCGATGTGGTGGCAGGCGACCCAGTTGCATTGCGGATTGAAGCGGTTTGACCTTGCGGCCTGCATGAAACGCAAGCTATGCCGGAAGACACGGCTATACTGACCAGAGGATACAGAAACATGAGTGCTGCCAAGACCGATTTCAATGACCGCCTGCTGTCTCTGGGGCTGGCGAGGGTGGCGGAACAGGCTGCACTGGCTTCGGCTTCGCTTGTGGGCCGGGGCGATGAGAAGGCCGCGGATCAGGCCGCAGTGAACGCGATGCGGGAACAGCTGAACCTGCTGGATATAGCAGGTGTCGTGGTCATCGGTGAAGGCGAGCGTGACGAGGCACCGATGCTGTATATCGGCGAAGAGGTTGGCACCGGAAATGGCCCCGGCGTGGATATCGCACTGGATCCGCTGGAAGGCACCACGCTGACCGCCAAGGATATGCCGAACGCACTGACCGTCATCGCAATGGGCCCGCGCGGCTCGATGCTGCACGCGCCGGATGTCTATATGGACAAACTGGCGGTTGGCCCGGGTCTGCCGGAAGGCGTTGTCAATCTGGACATGACGCCGCGCGAGCGTGTCGAAGCGCTGGCCAAGGCCAAGGGGTGCAAACCGGCCGACATCACCGTCTGCATTCTGGAACGCCCGCGCCACGAAGCGATGATTGCCGAAGTGCGCGAAACCGGTGCCGCGATCCGTCTGATCACTGATGGTGACGTGGCGGGTGTCATGCACTGCGCCGAAAGCGAAGTGACCGGCATCGACATGTATATGGGCCAGGGCGGCGCGCCCGAAGGTGTGTTGGCCGCCGCTGCGCTGAAATGTATGGGCGGGCAGATTTTTGGCCGCCTGTTGTTCCGGAACGATGACGAACGTAGCCGGGCCGCCAAGGCTGGCATCACCGATCTGGACCGAGTTTATGCACGTGATGAGATGGTGACGGCGGATGTGATCTTTGCCGCCACCGGCGTGACTGGCGGCTCTTTGCTGCCCCGGATCAAGCGCGAGCCCGGCTGGGTGGAAACCACGACGCTGTTGATGCGGTCCAAGACCGGGTCGGTACGCCGCATGTCCTACCGCACGCCGACTTGGCCGCATGACAATTCATAACGGCTTGCGCCGTTGCCTTCGGCCAGAGTATTTCTGAAAAGGTGAAGAGGCCGGGTCCGCAAGGGTCCGGCCTTGGCGCATAAGAGGCGAGCAATGAGTTTTCTTGGAGTCGAGCAATCACTGACGGGACGGCTTTGGGTTGGACCTAGCCCCGAGATTGAGCGGGCGGCCGAGATGATGGCGCAACAAACCGACCTGCCCCGTGCCGTTTGCCAAGTTCTGGCCCGGCGCGGCGTGCCAGTATCGGAGGCGCCCGGCTTTCTTGACCCAAAGCTGAAGGAGTTGCTGCCTGATCCGCGGGCCTTAAAGGATATGGAAGTTGCCGCCACGCGCTTTCTGGAAGCCGTCCGCAATCGTCAGAAAATCGCGGTGTTTGCAGATTACGATGTCGATGGCGGCAGCTCTGCTGCGTTGCTGCTGGTCTGGCTGCGGCAGATGGGCGTGCAGGCGACGCTTTATGTGCCGGACCGGATCGACGAAGGGTATGGCCCCAACGTTCCCGCAATGCAGGAGCTTTCGGCCAGGCATGACCTGATCATCTGCGTTGATTGCGGCACGCTCAGCCATGATCCGATTGCGGCGGCTACGGGTGCGGATGTGATCGTTCTGGACCACCATCTGGGGGGCGAGACGCTGCCCGATTGCGTCGCTGTGGTAAATCCAAACCGACAGGATGAAAGCGGCGATCTTGGTTATCTTTGCGCGGCAGGCGTGGTGTTTCTGATGCTGGTCGAAGCCGGTCGCCAGCTGCGTGACGCAGGCGCAAGGGGACCGGACCTGGTGGCCCTTCTGGATCTGGTGGCCCTGGCGACCGTTGCCGATGTGGCGCCGCTGATAGAAGCTAACCGCGCCCTGGTGCGACAGGGGCTGAAAGTGATGGCACAGCGGCAGCGCCCCGGCCTTGTCGCGCTGTCCGATATCTCGCGCATGGATACAGCACCCAACAGTTATCACCTGGGGTTTCTGCTTGGGCCCCGTGTGAATGCCGGGGGAAGGATCGGTCAGGCCGATCTGGGCGCGCGCTTGCTGAGTACCGATTCTCTGCATGAGGCGCAGGCGTTGTCCGAACGTCTGGATGCATTGAACACTGAGCGCCGCGACATTGAAAACGCGGTGCGTTCCGCCGCGCTGGCGCAGGCCGAGGCGCGTGGCTTGGACGCCCCTTTGGTCTGGGCGGCAGGCGAGGGCTGGCACCCCGGTGTCGTTGGTATCGTGGCCTCTCGGCTGAAGGAGACAGCCAATCGACCGGCAATCGTGATCGGTTTTGATGGGGATGAGGGTAAGGGTTCGGGCCGCTCGGTTTCTGGCGTCGATCTTGGGGCTTCGATCCAGCGTCTGGCGGCCGAAGGGTTGCTGGTCAAAGGAGGCGGCCACAAGATGGCCGCAGGTTTGACCGTCATGCGCGATCAGTTGGAACCCGCAATGGAGCGCCTGAGCGAGTTGCTGGCCAGACAGGGGGCCGGCCAGGGCGGTCCTGCGGATTTTAAACTGGATGGCGCGTTGATGCCCGGCGCGGCAACCGTGGATCTGATCGAGCAGATCGAACAGGCCGGACCGTTTGGCGCCGGTGCTCCGGCCCCGCGCTATGCGTTGCCTGACCTGCAGGTTCGCTTTGCCAAACGGGTCGGTGAATCGCATCTGAAACTGTCGCTGACCGATGGAATGGGCGGCGGGCTGGATGCGATTGCCTTTGGTGCTTTTGACGGGCCGATGGGCGAAAAACTGTCAAATCATGGCGGTGCGCGCTTTCATTTTGCGGGTCGGCTAGAGGTCAACACCTGGGGCGGACGCCAATCTGTGCAGCTCAGGCTGGAGGACGCGGCAGAAGCCCGTTAACACGCAGCTTTGGTGCGCTAAAAAACTTTCCAATCCCTGCGTTTTTACGCTTGCGGGGGTCACGGCGAAACCGTAAAAGGCCCTCCACAAGCCAGCGTGGCCCGTTCGTCTATCGGTTAGGACGCCAGGTTTTCAACCTGGAAAGAGGGGTTCGATTCCCCTACGGGCTGCCATTTGCGCTTGTGACCTGATACCAAGTGGCCCGTTCGTCTATCGGTTAGGACGCCAGGTTTTCAACCTGGAAAGAGGGGTTCGATTCCCCTACGGGCTGCCACTCTTCCTTAGCTTCTTCCATCCCAAAGCACCAAGACCATCCGGGCTGCGCCTGAAAACAGCAACCTAGCTGTCATCAACGATCTGAATTTCGATGCCCCAACGGTCAAGGAATCTGGCCACCCCACCTTTTGGCACAGCATCCGTGACCAACGAATGCACCAGCCGAGGATCCGGCCCCACATAAGGTGCCCTTTCACCAAACTTGGAATGCGCTGCAGCCATAACAACCTGGTCCGCACACCTGACCACCACCGATGCAAGATCCGCTTCGGCCGCGCTTTGATACAGAAACCCTTTGCTGTCTGAAATCGCATCCGTGCTCAGGATCACGATGTCAAAGGCATAGCGTTGCAGCTGCTTATGGGTGACGTGACCAAAAGTACCCCTTTCATCGATCTGCAACTCCCCCCCCAAAAGGTGCACCCGGTTTCCGTTGACCCCGGCCAAGGTCTGCACGACACCGATGGAGTTGCTGACAACCGTGAGGTTACTGACCTGGCGCAGTTCTTCGGCGACAAAGGCAGTCGTCGATCCCACATCCAGGAAAACGGTCATCTGATCGCGAACCAGTTTCGCGGTATGCCCGGCGATCAAACGCTTTTCATCCGCGTCTTGCGAAATCCGGTGAAAGAAGTTGGGGGCGCCTTGCACTCCGGCAAGATAGGCACCGCCATGAACGCGCTCGACCGTACCCGCCTTTGACAATGCTTTGATCGTTCGGCGCACCGTCTCTTCGGAGACGCCGAGCATATTCGCCAAATCTGAATTCCGGGCCGTTCCACCCAAACGTCTGAGGGCATCAAGCAATTCCAGCTCACGATGGGTGTTGAGGGTATTCTTCTTCACGAACCGGCTCCGGAAATTTTCTTTATATGGACACGGAATACCGTGAACGGCAAGGCAGTGCCACATCCGCATTGCCACATCCGGCCTTTTGTCGGACCGGATTGGTGCAATGTGAGCACTGAGTTTTAGCAATAATGATCTGGGAAGCTGGTTTGCCTGATTTCCCACTCAGTGCCGGATCAGTGCCGGTGCCTCATGCAACACGAGTGCAAATCTGCGCGCCAGCCGTCATTGCAAGCCCGCATTGAGTCACGGTGGATTTCCCTATATACCCCGCTTGAACTCAATAGATTTTCACAAGCAAAATTAGTTGTTTACAATCAATCTCTGCACTGGAAGGACGCTCAAATCACCTGTCTCCTGAATGCCTGAACGTCAATTACTAAAAATTTAGTTTGACACATACGCAAAAAATCGCTGATGCTGTTCTGCATCCGGTTCCCGCCGGAGAACCATAAATTTTGGGAGGAGACAGATGCGGAGACATCTACTTTCCGCAGTGGCGGCGGCTGCCGTCATTGCGGGGCACGGGTCCGCTTGGGCCGACGAAGCCGCAGCACAACGTTGGATCGACGACGAATTCCAGCCATCGACCTTGTCGAAAGACGAACAGATGGCCGAGATGCAATGGTTTATCCAAGCTGCACAGCCCTACGCTGGCATGGAAATCAACGTCCTGTCCGAAGGTATTCCGACGCATTCTTACGAGTCGGAGGTTCTGACCAAGGCTTTTGAAGAAATCACTGGCATCAAGGTCAATCACCAGATCCTTGGCGAAGGCGAAGTGGTCCAGGCTGTTCAAACCCAGATGCAGACAGGTCGGAACCTGTATGACGGCTATGTCAACGACAGTGACCTGATTGGTACCCACTCGCGTCTGCAACTGGCCTATCCGCTGACCGACATGATGGGCAGTGACTGGGCGGCGACAACCTCGCCAACAATCGATCTGGATGACTTCATGGGCATTCAGTTCACCACCGGGCCGGACGGCAAGCTGTATCAGCTTCCCGACCAGCAGTTTGCGAACCTCTACTGGTTCCGCAAGGACTGGTTCGATGACGAGGCCAACAAGGCCGCATTCAAAGAGAAATACGGCTATGATCTGGGCGTTCCGGTCAACTGGTCGGCCTATGAAGACATCGCCGAGTTCTTCACCAATGACGTGAAAGAAGTCGACGGCGTGGCGATCTACGGCCACATGGATTACGGCAAGCGCGCGCCTGACCTTGGCTGGCGCATGACCGACGCCTGGCTTTCGATGGCCGGTGCCGGTGACAAGGGCGAGCCGAACGGTATTCCGGTTGACGAATGGGGCATCCGCATGGAAGCGGGCACCTGTAACCCGGTCGGCGCCTCGGTGTCGCGCGGTGGTGCTGCAAATGGCCCCGCAGCGGTCTATGCGATCCGCAAATGGGACGAATGGCTGCGGGCCTACGCGCCTCCAGGTGCGGCGTCTTACGACTTCTACCAGTCGCTGCCGGCACTGAGCCAGGGCAACGTGGCCCAGCAGATTTTCTGGTACACCGCCTTTACCGCCGACATGGTGAAGCCGAAGTCCGAAGGCAACAACACCGTGGATGACGAAGGCACGCCGCTGTGGCGGATGGCGCCCAGCCCCCACGGCCCCTACTGGGAAGAAGGCCAGAAGGTTGGCTACCAGGACGTGGGTTCCTGGACGTTCCTGAAATCAACCCCCTCGGATCGTGCGCAGGCAGCCTGGCTTTATGCCCAGTTCGTTACGTCCAAGACTGTTGATGTGAAGAAGTCCCATGTGGGTCTGACCTTCATCCGCGACAGCTCGGTCAACCACGAGTCGTTCACGGAACGTGCATCCAAGCTGGGTGGTCTGGTCGAATTCTATCGCTCGCCTGACCGCGTGGCATGGTCGCCGACCGGCATCAACGTACCGGACTATCCAAAGCTGGCCCAGATCTGGTGGCAGCAGATCGGTGACGTGAACTCGGGCGCCTTCACCCCGCAAGAGGCGATGGACCGCCTGGCCGAAGAGATGGACATCACCATGGCCCGTATGCAGGCCGCGGATGAAAGCGCCGGTGTCTACGGTGGCTGTGGCCCGCGTTTGAATGAACCGCAGGACGACGCATTCTGGCTGGAAAAAGCGGGTTCGCCCAAGGCCAAGCTGGAAAACGAAAAGCCGCAGGGCCAGACCGTCAACTATGACGAACTGGTTAAGCGCTGGCAGTCCCAGTAAAAGCAACATCGTAGGCCGGGCTTAAGCCCGGCCTACCCCTGAATGCCCCGCGAGTTTCCCAGATGATCGAACTTCAAGACGCGACCAAAAGGGTCGGCAACGTCATCCATATCAAGCCAACCAACCTGACGCTGCAAACCGGCCATTTCAACGTGCTATTGGGCGCGACAGGTTCCGGAAAAACGTCACTGATCAAGATGATGGCCGGGTTGGACCCGATCGTCTCGGGCAATGTCCTGATGGACGGGCAGGACGTGACACGGTTGAACACGCAAAAGCGGCAGATCAGCCTGGTGCACCAGTTCTTCGTGAACTACCCGCATATGACCGTATTCGACAATATCGCCTCGCCTCTGCGCGTGGCTGGCATGGCCAAGTCCGAGATCGATGGCCGCGTGGAAGAGGCCGCCGATCTGCTGCAATTGCGCCCCATGCTCCACCGCCGCCCACACGAGCTGTCGGGCGGGCAACAACAGCGAACCGCGCTGGCGCGTGCCATTGCAAAAGAAAGCCGCGCCGTCTTCCTTGATGAGCCGCTGGCGAATCTTGATTATAAACTGCGCGAAGAGTTGCGCGAACAACTGCCCGACCTGTTCGCTGGTCGCGGGGCCGTCGTTGTCTACGCCACCTCGGAGCCTGAAGAGGCATTGCTGCTGGGGGGCTACACCGCGCTGATGGACGACGGCCGCGTGACCCAGTTCGGCCCAACCACCGACATCTACCGTAATCCGGAAAACATTGCCGCGGCGCGTGTATTCTCGGACCCGCCTATCAATGTGGCTCGTATCACCGTTGCCAGCGCCCGGGCGCAATTGGCAGGCAATGTCGGCTGGGCTGTCTCGGACATGGCCGATGGGGAATATATGGTCGCTGTGCGCCCTCATCGCGTGACGCCATTCCGTACGTCTGACGCTGATGTCGAACTGACCGGACGTGTGATCGTGACCGAACTGTCAGGTTCGGATTCCAGCGCGCATTTCCAGCATGGGGACGAAGCCTGGGTTTCACTCGCCGCTGGTGTGCATCCCTATCAGGTCGGCGAAGATCACAGTTTCTACATGAACCCGGCCCATTGCCGGTACTTCAGCCAAGACGGCAAAAGGGTGGCCTGACATGGCACAGATCAAGCTTTCAAACCTCCGACACAGCTATTTGCCATCGCCAAAAGGCCCCGAGGACTATGCGCTGAAGGAAATCGACGTCACGTGGCGCGATGGCGGAGCCTATGCACTGTTGGGACCGTCAGGTTGTGGCAAGTCAACGCTGCTGAACATCATATCCGGTCTTCTTACCCCCTCGGAAGGCCGGATATTGTTCGATGATCAGGACGTCACCGCCCTGCCCCCGGACCAACGCAACATCGCGCAGGTTTTCCAATTTCCGGTGATCTACGACACGATGACCGTGGGCGAGAACCTGGCCTTCCCGCTGAAAAACCGGGGGGTTGATCCTGCGACAATCAAGCGCCGTGTTCTGGAAATCGCCGAGATGCTGGATGTTACGGATATGCTGAACACCCGCGCATCGGGCCTGAGCCCGGACAACAAGCAGAAGATCTCGATGGGTCGCGGCCTTGTTCGCGACGACGTGAATGCGGTGATGTTCGATGAACCGCTGACCGTGATCGACCCGCACCTGAAATGGAAACTGCGATCCAAGCTGAAAGAGCTGCATCAGCGCGTGCAGGCAACCATGATCTACGTGACGCACGACCAGACCGAGGCGCTGACCTTCGCCGACGAAGTGGTGGTAATGCAAGACGGTGAAGTGGTTCAGATCGGAACACCTGTCGAATTGTTTGAACGGCCGCAGCACACATTTGTCGGCCATTTCATCGGCTCGCCGGGTATGAATGTCCTTCCGTGTGAAGCCAAAGGCGACCGCGCCGTATTTGAAGGGCACGAGGTCATGCTGGAAGGTCCCACACACGGTGACGGCGGCCGCACCGATTTGGGTATCCGCCCGGAATATGTAGGTTTCGGCGACACTGGCATTCCGGCACATGTGACCAAGGTCGCCGATATCGGCCGCCACTATGTGGTCAGCGCCGTGGTCGGCAACACCGCCCTCAAGGTCGTGACCGAACACAGTGTACCGGAACCGGGATCACAGGTCTTTTTGCAATTCAAACCCGAACAATCCCGCGTCTACCGCGACGGCTGGATCGCAACTCAGGAGCGGGTGCAATGAGAACGGAAAACCAAAAGGCGTGGTTCTTTGTCCTGCCCGTACTTGCGCTGGTAGCGTTCAACGCGCTGGTGCCTATGATGACGGTGGTCAACTACTCGGTGCAGGAAACCTTCGGCAACAACCAGTTCTTCTGGGAAGGACTGGGCTGGTTCGAACAGATCCTGCGATCCGACCGGTTTCAGGCAGCACTTGGACGGCAGTTTCTGTTCACCTTCCTGATCCTAATCATCGAGGTACCGCTGGGCATCATCGTCGCCCTGTCGATGCCGCGCAAAGGCTTTTGGGTGCCTGTCTGTCTGGTGCTGATGGCCTTGCCGATGCTGATCCCTTGGAACGTTGTAGGGTCGATGTGGAACATCTTCACCCTGCCCAAGATTGGATTGCTGGGATATTTCCTGAATGACGTGCTAGGCATCAACTATGACATGACGCAACAGCCGCTTTCGGCCTGGATCACCGTCATCGTCATGGATGTGTGGCACTGGACGTCGCTGGTCGTGCTGCTGTGCTATGCGGGCCTCGTATCAATCCCCGACGCCTATTATCAGGCCGCCAAAATCGACGGCGCCAGCCCGTGGTCGGTGTTCCGCTATATCCAGCTGCCAAAGATGAAGACGGTTCTGACCATCGCGGTTCTGCTGCGGTTCATGGACAGCTTCAATATCTATACCGAGCCTTTTGTTCTGACCGGGGGCGGTCCCGGCAACTCGACCACCCTGCTGTCGATTGACCTTGTGAAGATCGCGCTGGGGCAGTTCGACCTTGGCCCGGCGGCAGCGATGAGCCTGATTTATTTCGCCATCACGCTGCTGGTGTCGTGGCTCTTCTACACCCTGATGACAAAGGACGACGCAGAATGAAAAAGCGGTCCATCATCCCGATCCTCTATATAGCGTTCCTGATGCTTCCGATCTATTGGCTGGTGGCGATGTCCTTCAAGACCACGAACGAGATCCTGTCGGGCTTTTCCTTGTTTCCCCAGACTTTTACGCTGGAAAACTATATCACCATCTTCACTGACCCGACGTGGTACTGGGGTTACATCAACTCGATTACCTATGTGACTCTGAACACAGTGCTTTCCGTCTGCGTTGCCCTGCCTGCGGCTTATGCGTTCTCACGCTATCGGTTCCTCGGCGACAAGCAGCTGTTCTTCTGGCTGTTGACCAACCGCATGGCCCCGGCGGCCGTGTTCGCCCTGCCATTCTTCCAGCTCTATTCGTCGATCCACCTTTTCGACACCTATCTGGCCGTGGCTTTGGCCCATACGCTGTTCAACGTGCCGCTGGCGGTGTGGATTCTGGAAGGGTTCATGCGTGGTATCCCAAAGGAGTTGGATGAAACCGCCTATGTGGATGGATATTCGTTCCCGCGCTTCTTCGTGACAATCTTCCTGCCCAACATCAAGGCAGGTGTCGGTGTCGCGGCGTTCTTCTGCTTCATGTTCTCATGGGTGGAAATGCTGCTGGCCAAGACCCTGACTGCGGTTGAGGCCAAACCCATCGCTGCCGTGATGACCCGCACAGCATCCAGTGCCGGGTACGAGTTGGGTCTGCTGGCCGCTGCGGGCACCCTGACCATCATCCCCGGTGCCATCGTCATCTGGTTTGTTCGCAACTACATCGCGCGTGGCTTCGCGATGGGACGAGTGTGAGGTTCGACATGCGAAAACTGCTTCTCACCCTCCCCTTCGTGCCCTCAGCAGCCTTTGCTCAGGCCAAGGCCGGATGGGGCAATGTCGGACAGGAGGCCGAAAAAGGGTTCTCGTGGACGGACCCCTTGTGGCCCGATTTCTGGATGGCATGGACACCTGCCACGCTGGCCGTGTTTGTCGGCATCTTCTCGGCCATAGCATGCATTGGCCTGCTGGAAGGTTTCAAGTTCCGCGACGGGATTGAACGACGCGGGGTTCTGGGGCTGACAACCACGCTAGGGGATCGCCTGTTCATTACCCTTCTGGGGTCCGCGTACATTTTCCTGGCGTGGCTTGGATTGGTCGGGCAACCGGTCTGGACACCGCTATTCCTGTCGATTGGCTGGGGCGTTTTTGTGTTCTGGAAAGTTTAGACTTTGAGAAATCGCGAAAGGATGCTTGTCTGTCAGGCATAATAACCATGACGACACCGAGACCGATGCGAAAGAAAAAGACGACAAATCTGCTGACCGAGGTCGAACTGGAGTTCATGAACGAGCTCTGGGCCCTCGGGCAAGGCTCGGTGCGTGATGTCCTGGACCGCCTGCCGTCAGAACGCAACCTGGCCTATACATCCGGGGCCACGATCCTGCGCATTCTGGACGAGAAGGGTTTTGTGGAAAGCCAAAAGTCGGGAAAAACCCTGATCTATACGCCGCTTCTGGAAAAGGACAGATATCAGGCCCGTTCGCTGCAAAATCTGTCGCGCACGCTTTTTGACGACACCCCCGCCACACTGGTGGCGCGGCTGGTCGACGACGCGGGGCTGAGCGAAGCCGACCTGGAGGAAATTCGAGCACTGGTAGAGAGGAGACTGCAAAATGACAGCGGTTAGACCGGTTCTCGACGTATTCATCGAACTCAACATCGTGCTGGCCTTTTCGGCGGTCATCTGGCTGATGACCCGCACGGCCCTAAGCCGCACCGCACTGCGCAATGGCTATGTTGTACAGTTGCGGGCCCTCAAGACCCTGTGCATCTGCGTCCTTGCCAGCCCGTTTCTGGCGGTTTGCGTGTCGTCGCTGACGACCTACGCTTGGCCGGGCAGTGCCGTGGCCCTTGGTGATATCGCTGTTGCGGCCTATCTGCGCGGTGACATCGCAATGCCTGCGACGCAGTTTGAAGCACTGCTGAACACTCGCGAAAGGTGGGTAGATCTTGCATTGTCGGGACAGCAACCTGTGATCACCCTCGTTGCCGCCATACTTGCCTGTGTCGCTGCCGTGTACGCCGCGCGTGCCTTGCGGGACGCAATGGCGATCCGTCAGACTGTCAATTCCAGTTTTCTTTGGCGGCGGTCTGCCAAGGTGGATATTCGCCTGTCCGATCGCATCACCGTGCCGTTCGCCGTGCGCGGACTTCGCCGCCGCCACGTCGTTCTGCCTAGCCATTTGCTGGACACCCCGCGAGAGTTGCGTTTTGCGCTCGCTCACGAGTTTCAGCATATCCGTACTGGTGATGTGGAATGGGAACTGGGGTTTGAGCTGCTGCGTCCGCTTTTGTTCTGGAACCCTGCCTACCTGATGCTCAAGTATCAATTCGGCCGGCTGCGCGAGTTGGCCTGTGACCAGTCGGTTGTTGCGCGCAAACGGATTGATGCGCGGGAATACACGGCGTGCCTGCTGGACTATTGCGCCCGGACAATCTCAACCAACAGCCCACGCGTTCTGAATGTTGCTTTTGTGACAGGCGGCAAGGCAAAGCGCGTACTGCGGCAACGTGTAATCGCACTGACCGATGTTCAGCCTTCGGTACCCGCCTTGCCGGCATTGTTCCTCGGCATGACGCTGATCTTTGGCGCCCTTTTGGCTCTGGGGTCGGCCTCAATCCAGCAGACACGGGATTGGAGCCATGACCGCCTGATGCTGTCAACGGTGGTCAACTTGGAACGACTGGAGGCGCGCAATCAGGGGAACTGACCTGATCGCTTACCAGCCGCGACGCCCGAACAGCGAGTGAAGTCGCCCCTGATCGGTAAAAGGCTCGGGCGATTGCACGCGTTCCAGCCGCGCAACAACGCGCGCGACAAGAACCCATCCTATGACAGCAAAGATGACGCCCCCAAAAGCCTGCCCCAACAGAACGCCCGACGCCCCGGCGATTTGTGAGCCAATTGTGGCAAACACCCATGTGCCAATGGTGTGACGACCCCAGTTTATCCACGTGGAATAGACCGGATGGCCTAGATTGTTGAAACTGGCATTTGTCACAAAAATCACACCGTTGAAGAAAGAAGCCAATGCCAGCGGGCCACAGAACAAGTAAATTAGTACGCGCGTTTCCCCCTGGGCTGCGAACAAATTTGCAATTGGGGACCGCAGCAAAAACAAAATAGCCGACATGCAAAGAACATAGATTGCGGTGAACTTGATCCCGGCCAGAAACGCAGTGCGCACGCGATCAAATTTTTCTGCCCCGAAATTCTGCCCGATGATTGGCCCTATCGCGCCGGACAGCGCAAAGATGACCGAAAACGCGACCGGCAACAGCCGCCCGATCACCGCCATACCCGCAACTGCATCCGTTCCGAACTGCGCGATTTCCCGAACAACGATGGCATTCCCGATCGGCGTGGCGACGTTCGTCAGAACAGCAGGGATTGCGATGGCCCGCACGGGCCGAAAATCCTGTGCCACCTGTTTCATCGATGGGCGTGCAAACCCCTGATGCACCCGCAGCGCGGGCCATAAGGCTGCGCCCAACATACATAGCCGCGCCAGAACTGAGGCTATCGCGGCCCCATCCAACCCCAGTCCAACGGCAAATATCAAAATCGGGTCAAGAACTGCATTCACAACGCCGCCGTAAATCGTTGCCATCATTGATCGGCGCGCATCGCCGTGGGCGCGCAGCACAGCCATCGCTGCCATCGCAATCGACATCACCCACATAGTCGGCAGAATGATCGACACATAGCGCGTCGCCAGCCGCAAAACCTCGCCCTTTGCGCCAAGCAGCGACAGCAGAAAGCTGACGTTCAGCAGCACCAAAACGGAGGTTACCAACCCGACGATCAGCCCCAGCACGGCGACACTGGACGCGTATTGCCTTGCCTGTTCGACCCGCCCGCCGCCCAACTCACGCGCGACCAGCGCCCCGGCAGAAATCGACAGACCGATATTGATGGCGTTCGTAAAAAACAGCAGCGTCCCGGCATAACCTACCGCTGCGGCCAGCGCGTCGTTGCCCAGCATCGAGATAAAGACCATATCGACAAAATCGACAGCAAAGATCGCCATCAATCCAATGCTCGTGGTCAGCGACATGCGCGTCACATGCAGCATCAGGTTGCCACTTAGAAAGATTGCCTTACCTGATGATTTTTCCACCAATACTCTGGTCGTCCCATCTGCGCGACCCAGACGGGCCCATGATGCCACTGCGTTCGACAAGGGAAAGCCCCGGGCAACGCCTAAGTAAACTCACGCGTTTCCGGGGCTTTGTACACCGATTATTTCAGTTCAGGCTGAGCCGACAGGAATCACACAAAGCGGTTCACGTAATTCTCAAGCACTTCCTGACGCCCCGAGCGTGGCTGAGGATTGAGGTCTTCGGCAATCACCCGCGCTGCAATCTCGTCGAGGCCAGAGGTTAGCATCGCCTGAGCTTTAGGCGTTTTCCAGCCTGCATACCGGTCGGCCAGCGCCTGTTCCAGACCACCATCTTCAAGCATCGCAGCTGCCGCTTTCAGGCCCCGGGCACAGATATCCATCCCGCCCACATGCGCAGCGATCAGGTCTTCGGCGTCGATGGATTGCCTGCGAAGTTTAGCGTCGAAGTTGGTGCCACCCGTGGTAAACCCGCCCGCTTTCAGGATGTGGTAATAAGCCAGCGCGACTTCGGGCGTGTTGTTGGGGAACTGATCCGTATCCCACCCGGACTGGTAATCGTTCCGGTTCATGTCGATGGACCCAAGCATACCCTCAGCCGCAGCAACAGCGATCTCATGTTCGAAACTGTGTCCTGCCAGAATTGCGTGCCCTTGTTCCAGGTTCAGCTTGACCTCATCCTCGAGGCCGTACTTGCGCAGGAAACCGATACAGGTTGCCGCATCGAAATCATATTGATGCTTGGACGGCTCCTGCGGTTTGGGTTCGACGAGGATCGTGCCTTTGAAGCCGATCTTGTGCTTGTACTCGACCACCATGTTCAGGAACCGGCCCATATGATCCAGTTCGGCCTTCATGTCGGTATTGAGCAGCGTCTCGTAGCCCTCGCGTCCACCCCAAAGCACATAGTTCTCGCCGCCCAGTTTGTGGGTCGCGTCCAAACAGGATTTCACCGTGGCGGCAGCGAAAGCAAAGACGTCGGGGTCGGGGTTGGTGCTGGCACCCCCCATCCAGCGACGGTGGCTGAACATGTTGGCCGTTCCCCACAACAGCTTGGTGCCGGATGCCTGCATCTTTTCACCGATATAATCGGTGATCTCATTCAGCGTGCGCAGATTGTCGGCGAAGTTCCCATGCTCAGGGCGGATATCCGCGTCATGCCAGCAGAAATAGGGCTGTCCCAGGATCTGAAACATCTCAAAGGCGATATCGGCCTTCATCTTCGCGCGGCCCATGTCGTCTTGCGGATGCCATGGGCGTTCAAAAGTCGAGCCACCAAACGGATCCCCGCCTTCCCAGGCAAACGAGTGCCACCACGCCACAGCAAAACGCAGGTGATCCTCCATGCGCTTACCCATGACGATCTCGTCCGGGTTGTAGTGACGGAATGCGAGCGGGTTCTTACTGTTTTCGCCCTCGAATTGGACCTGCTCGATCCCCTGAAAGAAACCGCTCGTCATCTCTTTTACCTCATTCCGTCTTTTCACCAGGTTTCTTGCCCAGAATGATCATCGACAGCAAATCGTCATCCGTGACATCGGCGATGTCGACTGTGCCAACCAGTTGCCCGTTTTTCATGACCGAAGCCCGGTCGCACAACTCCATTACTGCATGCACATCGTGGTCGATCAGGAAAATTCCGATCCCTTGCGCCTTGAGCTGCTGGATCAGGTCCGCCACCATCTGTGTTTCGTGCGGGCCAAGCGCGGCTGTGGGCTCGTCCATGATCAGGATGCGCGCATTGAAATATACCGCACGCGCGATGGCCACCGACTGCCGCTGACCACCGGATAGCGCCGAGACCGGGTCGTTGAACTTCTGAAAGTTCGGGTTCAACTGTGCCATGATCTTGCGGCATTCGGCCTCCATCGCAGCATCGTTGACCAGCCCGAAAGGCGTTACCATTTCCCGCCCCAGGAAAAGGTTCGAACTTGCATCCAGATTGTCCGCCAAGGCCAGCGTCTGATAGATCGTCTCGATATTGTTGGCACGCGCATCGCGGGGGTTGTTGATCTCAACCTTCTTGCCGTCGATCAGGATCTCTCCGTGGTCCTTCTGATAGGCACCCGAAAGCACCTTGATCAGCGTAGATTTACCGGCCCCGTTGTGGCCCAGAAGGCCAACAACCTCGCCCGGGTACAAGTCGACCGAGACACGGTCCACCGCCTTGATGCCGCCGAACGAAATCGAGATATCGCGCATTTCGACAAGCGGAGGCTGGCCGGACCCTCGGCCCGAAGTTTGGTTCTGTGTTTCTTGTGCTTGCATCATTTCGCTCCCAGACGTTTGCGATAGACGATGTCGATATAGACGGCCAAAACCAGAACGGTGCCCACGACGATGTTCTGAAACGGTGCGTCCACGCCAACCATAGCCATGCCCGATTGAAGCGCCTGCATGATCAGCGCGCCAAGGATCGCGCCGTAGATCGTACCGATACCACCGGACAGCGCCGTGCCGCCGATTACGGCCGCAGCAATCACGCGCAGCTCATCCAATGTGCCGATATCGTTCGAGTGGTTGGCCAGGCGGGCCGAAGCCACGACCGCCGACAGCGCACACAGGAACCCCATCAGGGCAAAGATCTTGACGGTCATCATGCGAGTGTTGATGCCCGACAGTTCCGCCGCATCCGGGTTGCCCCCCGTGGCAAAGATATAGCGGCCAAAGCGGGTTTTGCGGGCCACAACAGTCAAGGTTACCGCAACAAGGATCAGGATCAGAACCGAGATCGGGATACCATAACCCACAACAAGCCCCTCAGGCAGGGCCTCGCCGCGCGCTTCGAACATACGTTCCAGCCTGCGGGTGGGAATCGAGTAGCTGTTGACGATCAAGACATAGCCCATAATGGCGATGCCAATGATCCCCGCCAATGTAGTTTCAGCCCAAACCGGTTTCACAGGAAACCCATGGGCAGCCTTGGAGCGGCGACCGCTCCACAACGCCCAAACCGCAATAGCGGTGGCGGCAAGGCCGAACAGAAGGCTGACCGTTGTTCCCAATGTCCCGTTGGTTCCGCCAAATATCAGGAAGGTGCTGTCCAGCGGGCCGATAGTCTGGCCATCGGTCATGTACCAGGCGACGTTGCGCCAGACCAGAAAACCGCCAAGCGTCACGATAAAGGCCGGTATGGTCAGATAGCCGACCATCCAACCGTGGAATGCGCCGATCAAGGTTCCAACTGCAAGGCCGACAACAAGGGTGATTGCCCAGGTGGCCGGGTGATTCAAACCTAGCCCCAGCACGTTCGGCAGAATCTCGGTCTGGGTCATCGCCATGACGGCGGATGTGGTCGCCAGCAGCGCGCCGACCGAAAGATCAATGTGGCGCATCACGATAATGAACACCATGCCACAGGCCATGATCGCGACCGAGACCGTCTGAATCGACAGGTTGAACAGGTTTCTGGGCGTCAGAAAACGGCCATCCGTTACGATGTTGAAGCCGATGCACAGGATGATGAAGGCGCCGATCATGCCCAATAGCCGCATGTCCAGTTCCAGTTGCTGGAACAGGCTGGCCTTTGCTTTTTGGGGTACCGGCTGAGACGAAGTTTCGGTCATATCCGATCTTTCATGTTCAGCTATGGTCTCTGGCCCGACCTTGCGGGCCAGAGACGTTATGGTTTGGACACTTGACTTAGTTACAGGGTGCAGGACCGTTTTCGACGCCCTGGCACAGGTGTTCCAGCGGAATCCAGCCAGCATCGACCACAACGGACAGGTTGTCTTTGGTGATCGGCACAGGTGCCAGGAAGACTGACGTCATCTCGGTTCCACCTGGCGAAGTCCAGCTGACCGCGCCTTCAACGTCTGCTGCAGCCGTTCCGCCGCTTAGCGCGACTGCGATTTCACCTGCGGCCTTGCCCAGCTCACGTGCGTCTTTCCAGACCGAAACGGTTTGTGTGCCTTTGGCCACCCGGTTCAGCGCCGCATGGTCGCCATCCTGACCTGACACCGGAATGCCGTCCATACCTTGTGCGGTCAGTGCAGCAACAACACCGCCTGCAGTTCCGTCATTTGACGCGACCACAGCATCGACTTTGTTTTCGTTGGCCGTCAGGATCTGTTCCATGTTGCGCTGCGCGTTCGCAGGCAGCCAGCCATCGGTATAGGCTTCGCCGACGATCACAATGTCACCACTGTCAACAGCGCCCTGGATGATCTCCTGTTGGCCACCGCGCAGGAAATCCGCGTTCGGGTCGGTTGGCGAGCCCTTGATCATCACATAGTTGCCCTTGGGCATCGCGTCGAACACCGCGCGCGCCTGCATACGACCGACTTCGACATTGTCAAAGGTCAGGTAGAAGGCCCGATCATCTTCGATCAAACGGTCATAAGCGATGACTGGGATACCTTCGTCGGCCGCTGCCTGAACAGCTGGACCGATGGCCTGGGAATCCTGCGCCAGAATGATCAGCGCATCAACACCCTGGGCGATCAGGCTTTCAATATCCGACAATTGCTTGGCCGACGACGATTGCGCATCTGCCGAAATATACTCGGCACCGCCTGCCTCAAGCGCGGCTTTGATCGCCGCTTCGTCGGTTTTCCAGCGCTCTTCCTGGAAGTTCGACCAGCTGACACCGACCGTGGTTTCTGCAAACGCAACCGTCCCCATCAGGACGGCCACAGCAGAAGCGCTGAGAATTCGTTTCATGATTTCCTCCCGGTTTATCGAGCCATCGCTTCATGATTCGTGGCTCTCACAATTCTGAGTATCATATTTATTTCAGTCAGTAAAATATTTATGCTACCGGAAAGAAGAAAAACCGCTTACGCTTAGGAAATCACCAGATTCGCGAGGGCAGGATGCTGAAAAGCAAGGTTTCTTCAAACGCTACGGATCAACGAAACATCACCCGTTTGCGTGTACTGGAACAAATCCGGTCGACCGGCGCGATATCGCGGATCGACATTGCAAGCGCGCTTGAGACCAGCCCAGCGACAGTGACGGCGGCAACGTCAGATCTGCTTTCAGCTGGTCTGATTCAGGAAATCGAAAGCGAAACACCGTCAAAATCCGCGCGCCGCGGCAGACCACGTGTGCTGCTGAAGCTGTATGGCGGATGTCACCTGATTGCCGGTGTAAAAGTGGCCCGGCACCAGATTTCAGTCATCTTGGTCGATTTTGAAGGCACCGAGATCACCTCTTACACTCATCCGCTGGAGGAGGCCCGGATGGCCCCGGAGGCGTTTGCAAAAAAGATATGCGCGGCGCTGGAACAGGCCTGCGTCTCTGCAAGCAAGTCCCTGACAGACGTCTCCGGCGTCTGCATAGGCATTGCCGGATTGGTCGACGCAGAGCGGAACTTTGTACATTGGTCATCTTCGCTGACAGTGCGCAACGTGGATCTGAGCCCGCTTCTGTCTCAAGTGCTCCCCTGCCCCGCGTTCATCGAGAATGACGCTAATCTGGTTGCAAAGGCCGAACAGCTTTTCGGGCTTGGCAAAGGGTTGAAGAACTTTCTGGTTGTCACGATAGAACACGGCATTGGTCTGGGCATTGTGTTGGATGGCAAGCTATATCGCGGCGAGCGCGGCTGCGGTGCGGAATTCGGGCATGTCAAAGTTCAGCTGGATGGCGCGTTATGTCAGTGCGGGCAGCGCGGATGCCTTGAAGCTTATGTTGGGGAATATGCCCTGATCCGCGAGGCAACCATTGCCAGCCAGGCTACTGACCCGCACACTCTTGCTGATATTCACGCAGCTGCCCAATCCGGTGATGCCCGGTCCATTTCCGTTTTGTCGCGCGCTGGTCAGATGTTTGGAATGGGGCTTTCCAACCTGATCAATCTGTTCGATCCGGAATGTATCATCCTGTCCGGCACCCGAGGCAGCTTTGAATACCTGCATTCCGACGCAGTGATGACCCGCATCAATAACGGTGTTGTCAGCGTTGACGCGCCGCTGCCTGAAATCAACGTAAACCATTGGGGGGATTCAATGTGGGCAAAAGGGGCGGCGGCCTATGGGATCGAACAAGTCTCGATTTTGAAAGTCAGGGAACTGGCGGAAAATGCGAGTTGAACTGGCGATCCTGCTAGCGACAGCGTCTGCCGCCTTGGCTGACATCAGCCTGCCACAGTTTCACAGCATCGACGTCCCCAGCCATGTTTACGACGGCGGGTGGGAGCACTTCGTCGGCGGAGGCGTTGCCGTTTTTGACTGCAACGGCGATGATCGGCCCGAGCTGTTTGCCGCAGGAGGAACTAATCCGGCTCAATTGTTTGTCAACACATCAGGACCCAATGTCAGTTTTCGGTCAGAAACGCCAAGCGCACTGTCTCTGACCGGCGTGACCGGCGCTTACCCACTGGATATCGATGGAGACGGGTTTGTGGACCTGGCAGTATTGCGC
Organism: Ruegeria sp. AG7; assembly: GCF_056541545.1. NCBI lineage: Bacteria > Pseudomonadati > Pseudomonadota > Alphaproteobacteria > Rhodobacterales > Roseobacteraceae > Ruegeria > Ruegeria sp. AG7. Next base: position 116,394 of record NZ_JBQFYP010000002.1, on the reverse strand, counting down.
GTTGGTGAAGACGTTTTGTTGCGTGGCAAACCAAATTGCGCATTCGAACCGTTCACCTCGTTGAATTTCCAGTCTCAGGATCACTGGTCCACCGGATTCTCCGCCACTTGGGAAAGCGGTCAAACCCTGCCGACACTGGCTTTTGGAACATATGTCGACCGAACCAACCCCGATGGCCCGTTTGAAGCCTGCGGGCCGACGCTTTTGTATCGCCCCGAAGGGGCGGCCTATGGCCCACCTCTCCACCTGGCACCGGGACATTGTTCCTTGTCCATTCTGTTTTCCGACTGGGCGCGCAGCGGGCGCGCGGACCTGCGTGTCAGTAACGACCGCCATTACTATGTGCGCGGCGGGCAAGAGCAGCTTTGGGATATGGAAGATACGCCACGCCTTTACGCGCCGGAAGATGGGTGGCTGCCCTATTCGATCTGGGGCATGGGGATTGCATCAAGGGATATATCAGGGGACGGCTTCCCGGATGTTTACCTGACCTCGATGGGGGACCAGAAGTTTCAGATCTTTGATCCCACTGCCGAGGGGCCGACATGGCGCGACGCGACTTATGACCGGGGAACAACGGCGCACAGGCCGCATGTTGGTGGCGATGGCCGCCCCTCAACCGGCTGGCATGCGCAGTTCGGCGACGTCAACAACGACGGGCGCGACGACATATTTGTCGCCAAGGGCAATGTCGAACAGATGCCCGATGCAGCGCAAACTGACCCCAACAACCTGTTGCTGCAATCCGCAGATGATCAGTTTTTCGAGGCTGCCTCAGCGGCGGGTGTCGCCTCTATGGGCAAGTCCCGCGGTGGAGCCCTGGCGGACCTGAACGGGGATGGATCGCTTGATCTGGTCGTGGTCAATCGCGGGTCAGCGCTTGAAGTATTTCAGAACGAACAACAACTTGGAAACTGGGTTCAGGTTGATCTTGGCCAGGATCGTTCCAACCGCGCAGCTGTCGGCAGCTTCATCGAGGTCAAAACCACCGACGGAATTCAAACACGGGAAGTGACCATTGGCGGCGGTCACGCAAGCGGCATCTCAGGGCTTCATCACTTTGGCCTGGGCAACGCGGACGAACTGGCGCTGCGGGTTATCTGGCCAGACGGCACAGTTGGTGATTGGCAGCCCTTCAGAAGCAATCAGGTGCTTCGCATCGACCGCTGATCATTGATCAACAGGCAAACCGCTGGGCACATGCGCAGGCACACCCAGCCGGACTGCCGGGTCTTCCAGTGTGCTGAGGAAACTTAGAATGGCGTTCACCTCGTCATCACTCAGGCTGATTGGGGCCAGTTCATTCGACGCTGCAATCGCCTCGATCAACGTGGGGTCGAGCAAGGCTTTTTGATCTTCCGCGCCCGGAAACTCTGGCAACGCTGCTTTTTCGATCGAGTAGCTGCGCAAAGCTGCGACCGGATCCAGATGATGACGGACAACATCTTCAAGCCGCGCGTAGGCTCCGTTGTGACCATAGGGTGCCGTCAGGGTTACATTACGCAAGGATGGCGTGCGAAATGTGAAGGCGTCATCCGCATTGCCCGTCACACGCAATCGCCCGTCATCGCGAACATGGTTCTCGAACCGGGCGGCTTTTCCCGGCCCGATTTGCGGCATGGCGATAGAATGAAACCCATGATCCGTCTGGAACCAGCCGGAATGGCAGGTGCTGCACCCGGCCTTGCCGTAAAAAAGGTCGAGCCCCATTTGCGCCTGCTCGGGCAGCACCTCTTTTCCTTGCAGCGCACGATCAAACAGGCTGTTGTCAGCGCGCCATTCAAAAGCGATGAAATCAGCAATGATATTGGCGATTGCGGTAAAAGTGATCTCTTCTCCGGGCGCGAGCTGGTCAAAGCGTGTCCTGTATTCCGGGATTGCGGCAACACGCGCCGCGATAAGATCCCATGCGCCATCCTTTTGGGTCAGCAAACCAAGACGTACGGCTTTGCTCACTTCGTTTTCCGAATAGTGGCCCGCCATTTCGTCAGCCGACAAGACCGGGAACATCGCTTGCGCGGCCAGTGCAGATTGGAAGCCCGGCCTCATATCTGTGCCCAAGGGCGTTCTGAACCCGTCAGGCTGTGACGGGTCTGCCTCAAGACGCCCGTCATGAAAGAAGGTGGTGAATTCCAGCGCCCCAAGGTTCCACAGCCCCGGTGCATTTCGGGGAATGCGCTGCTCGGGCATGTTTTCCTGATCAAGCCTGCGCGCTGCCCCCAGCCCCACACCGCCTTCACCGATACCCAGAGACAGCGCGTCTGACGTTCCCAGTTTCGGATGATGACAAGTGGCGCAGCTGATGTTTTTGTTCCCCGACAGGATCGGGTCGTAAAACAGCAACTGTCCCAGTTCGACCTTGGCAAGGTCCGGTTCTACAAATTGAGGAAGCGGCCCGAGGTCCTGCGCCTGCGCCGCCGACAGTGTCACGCAAAAGGCCAGAGCATACACCGATATCCCAACTCTCATACCTGATCCCCTGAGATTTCCAACGTCAGAACTTGTTTATAGGGTTTGTCCGGAGAATAGATGACGGACGGAAACAAGGGGTGGTTCACAGCGTCCGTGTAACCGGAAGGCTCAATGCAAAGCCCTGCGCATGGCGTGAAAGGATCAGACAGGTGCGCGGCGGAATAGACCTGCGCGCCGGGCTGATCAGAGTAAACATTCATGCGCAAACCTGACGGTGTTTCAACCGTTGCAACCGGTCGATTTGATTTGCCCGCCTCTTCAAACACGAAGTAGTGGTCAAGGCCACGCCCCTCATCACCGATAACGCGCACGGATGAGAAATCCAGCCCTTGGTTTTCGATCTCATTCACGACGCCTGTCGGAATGGAGCTGTCGTCCAGTTCCAGTACCCGCTTTGAATTCAGGGCCAACCGGCTGTCAAGAATACCGCTTTGGCGCCCAAGAGTATAGTAATTGTGCTGCGCAATGCTGATCGGCGTAGGCCGGTCCGGCCATGCGGTGATCGTGTAAGTCAGCCGTGGAAAAGCCAGCTTGACATGAATCTCGAACCTGATTTCTCCGGGAAAACCATCATCGCCGTCAGGTGACGTCAAGGAAAGAACCGCACGGTTCGGCTTAGTCTTCCTGATAATCCAGTGGCTGCGCGACAGCCCGAGCGCACCGCCATGCAGCGTGTTTTCCCCCTCATTCGCTGTCAGGCGATAAGCGGCATCCTGCATTTTAAACTTTGCGCCACCGATCCGATTGGCGACGCGACCCACGATTGCACCCAGATAATATGGGTCCGTCAGATATTCCTGCGGGTTTGGATAGCCCAGGATCAAGGGCGTTTCACCGATCCACCAACCTTGTGTGATCGCCCCATAGCTCAGCAGGGAAACCGACATCGCACCATCTTCCAGAACAACCTGTTCGATGGGTAGGGAAGTGACGCCCTTCATCATGGCGCAGACAAGGGGGATAGTGCCGCATAAAACTGGCGGTATCTTTGATATTCAGCCTCATAGGCGTCGAATAACCCCGCGCGCGGCTGAACAATTTCAGAGATTTCTGGCGATGTCATGAGTTCCGCCGGGTCTGCATCTTTTACTGCACAGGCAGCAAGGCGTGCCGCGCCTATGGCGGCTCCGAATTCACTGCCTTTAGGCAAGGCAAGCGGGATGTTCAGAACAGTTGCCAGCGTCTCGACCCAGAAACGGGATCGTGCGCCCCCACCGACGACCATCAGGCTTTCAGGCTTGGTTCCCGTGCTCCTGAGGGCCTCAAGGCAATCTCGCAGCGCGAACGAGACACCTTCCATCACGGACTGTGCAAGATCCTCTGGATCCGACGCAATATCCAGCCCCATAAACGCCCCCCGGATAGCGCTGTCATTATGAGGGGTACGTTCCCCCGACAGATATGGCAGGAACTTGGTCTTCGACGGCCCGGTGACGGTATCCGGCAACGCCGATGCGAGTGCACCAACGGATTGGCCGAGGTTCCGGGACAGCCAGTTCAGACTGTTGGTCGCCGACAGGATGACACCCATTTGAATCCAGTGGTCCGGCACCGCGTGGCAGAAGCAGTGAACCGCCGTTTCCGGTGCGGGCGCGTAACTGTCTTTGGCAACCAGCAGCACACCCGACGTTCCCAGCGATAGAAAACCGCTGCCTTCGACGATACTTCCTATACCACAGGCAGCCGCGGCGTTGTCGCCTGCCCCGCCCGCAACGACTACGGGTCCGGTCAGGCCCCAGTGCTGCAATATCTCCGCCCTCAGCTCGCCCCCGACGGCGCTGCCTTCGACCAGTTCGGGCATCTGATCCCGGCGCATGTGGCTGAGCTCAAGCGCTGTTTCCGACCATTTCCGACGTCCGACGTCCAACCAAGCTGTACCCGCGCTGTCGGACAATTCACTTATGTATTCTCCGGTCAGCCAGAAGCGTAAATAGTCTTTGGGGAGCAAGACTTTGGAGGTTTTTTCAAAAACGTCAGGTTCATGCCTGCGCATCCATTCCAGCTTGGGCGCAGTGAAGCCGGGAAAAACGATGTTTCCGGTGATCGATCGCATCGCGGAAAGCGCATCCAGTTCGGCAGCTTCTCGGGCAGACCTTGTGTCGTTCCAAAGGACACAGGGCCTCAATACGCTACCATTTCGGTCCAGAAGCGTTGCGCCATGCATATGCCCGCTCAGACCTATGCCCCGCACTGCCGAAAACGCAGCGCTGTTTTGCCCCTGCAACTGGGCAACGACCTTTTGACACGCTTCAACCCAATCCGCAGGTTCCTGCTCTGACCAGCCCGGATGCGGTGTCGATGTGTTCACGCTCGCTTCGGCCTCGGCAACGACGTCACCGTCTTCACTGACCACAATTCCCCGAAGACCTGACGTCCCCAAATCAAGACCGAGATACACCTGCTCCTCCCATTTGTAAGCCGCAATACTGAGGCAACAGAAACCCAGTTTTGCAAAGGCATCAGGTTTCACTGACACAGTTTGCGCTAACATCACAAGGTGAAACAAGAGAAGGAATATAAAAATGATGTCGTCCTGGACAGCACTGAATGACCCAGACCCAGACAGCGACCAATACGAAGGTGCCCGATAAGAGGTGACCTGAACTAAGCCGCGGGAGAAATTTTTTGCGATTGTCTGGCAACATGTTTCCGTAAAAACTTCGGAATGTTCTCATCTTACTGATTTCGGGCAGGCAGAGCTTCTGACACCATGATCAGTCGCAAGAAGGAAATCGGCGAATGAAATCACATGCCAAAGTTGTTGTCGTTGGCGGCGGATGTGTGGGCGCGTCCATTCTGTACGGTCTGACACAGCACGGCTGTAGCGATGCGGTGATGCTGGAACGGACCACACTGACCTCAGGCTCGACCTGGCATGCCGCCGGTCTGCTGGTCACCTTCGTGCGGTCCCATAACGTGTCGAAGATGACGATGGAAACCATCCGCATCTATTCAGAAGTCGAACAGAAGATGGGTACGTCGGTAGGCTTGCGCAAAGTGGGTCAGCTGCGCGTTGCCAACACCCAGAAACGTTGGGATGAATTCCAGTCATATATCTCGATTGCCGAGGCTGCAGGTGTGCCCTGCAAACTGCTGACGCCCGCGGAAATTGCCGATGTTCATCCCCTTCTGAACCAGTCTGAGCATATTCGCGGCGGTATCCTGCATACCGAGGACGGCTATGTGAACCCGGCCGACATCACCATGGCAATGGCAAAGCTGGCGCGAGATGCGGGCGCCACAGTCTATCAGAACACCGAAGCACAGGCGTATGAAAAGTTGGAAAGCGGTCATTGGAAAGTGACCACCAATCAGGGAGAGATCACGTGCAAGCATTTGGTTTTTGCCACCGGCAATTATGCCCGTGAAAATGCCCGACGCGTTGGGCTGGACCTGCCCTGCATTCCCATCGTTCACCAGTACTGGACCACGGAAACAGTTCCACTGCTCAAGGAACGTCGTGCGCAGGGTTTGCCCGAGTTCCCGATCCTGCGGGATGAGGATTACGGCGCATATCTACGCGAAGATGTCGGCGGCATTCAGTTCGGGCCCTATGAGTTCACCAAGGACCTGAAGCTGTTTGCCGAAGACAGCGTGCCACCTGACTTTGGCGCAGACCTCTTGCCCGAGGATTTCGATGCCGTGGAAACCCAATGGGAACGGGCTATTGAGCGGGTTCCGGTCCTTGGCGAGGTGGGCATCAAGGCCAACACGCGCGGACCCTTCCAAATGACGCCGGACGAATTGCCACTTGCCGGGCCAGCGCCAGGGCACAATAACCTGTGGCTGGCCGAAGGGATGCCCGGCGGCATTCTGTGGGGCGGCACCGTGGGCGAACGGCTGGCCCGTTGGATCGTCGACGGTGATCCGGGCATGGACATGTCGGAACTGGACCCGCGCCGTTTCTCGGACTACGCCTCTAAACGCTGGACCATGGACAAGGTTCGCGAAACCTGGGGCACACATATGAACGCGCATATCCCCGGCGAAGATTTCCCGGACGCGCGCCCAATGAAAACCGTGGGGTCTTACGATCTGCTGACGGCGCATGGCGCAGTCTGGACCAGCTTCAACGGCTATGAATTCCCGCGCTGGTTCGCCAAATCGCCGCAAGAGGCGATCCCTGAACATTCTTTCCGCCGCACCAATCACATGGAACGCGTTCAGGAGGAAGTGCACACCACCCGCGAAGAGGCCGGGTTCATCGAGATGTCGCCAATGACCAAGTTTACTGTACGCGGTCCCGGCGCCGCGCGGTGGCTGGATGGTCTGATGGCAAACAAACTGCCTAAAGTGGGCCGGATGAGCCTGTCGCTGTTGTTGAACGCAAAAGGTGGCATGGATGCGGAATACACAGTTGTCCGTTATGCCGAGAATGATTTCTATCTGGTCTCTACCCCGAATTGGCGCGCCTATAACTGGGATCACCTGCAACGTCTGCTACCACAAGATCAAACGGTTATCCTTGAAGACGTTTCGGAACAGTTGGGTGTGATCGCTCTGGCGGGTCCCAAGGCGCGCGAGATTTTGCAACCGCTGACCGACAACGATTTGACGAACGCAGCTTTTCCTTGGCTCTCTGCACAAAAAGGTGAAGTTGGTTATGCCAAAGACGTTCACCTGCTTCGGGTATCTTACACAGGCGAGCTGGGCTGGGAACTGCACCATCCGGTCGGGTATAACCGCCATCTTGTCGACCTGCTTTTGAAAGCCGGTGTAAAACCCTTCGGGCTTGAGGCGTTGGAGTCCATGCGCCTTGAAAAATCCTATCGCGCCATCAACCGTGAGATTTGCAAGGACATGACACCATATGAGGCCAGCCTTGATCGGTTTGTCGTCACCGAGGGACGCGAGTTCATCGGAAAAGCGGCGCTGGAGAAGCAGAGATACGAGGGCAATCACAAACGGCTGGTCACGTTGAAACTTCCCTTTGGCGAAACTTCGGTGATGTTCGATGAAGGTGTTTATGCAAACGGTGAACTGATTGGTCGCGTTACGTCGGGTGGGTTTTCTTATTATTGCAACCACGACATAGCGATGGCACTTGTACCAAACGACATGACCTTGCCGGGTGCACGGATGCAGGTGCTGGTCCATAACGAAATGCGCGATGCCGAGGTGATCGATACTTGCGCCGTTGATCCCACCAACGCACGTGCGCGTGCCTGACCCCAGAAGTAAAAAGACTGGATTTGAAAAGATGACCGAACAATCGACCAAAACGCTTACTCTTGCCGAGGTTCGGGCGCTGGCGAAATCCGTACTTGTTTCTGCCGGAGTCAATGCACAGGGCAGCGATATTCTGGCCGACATTGTTACCCGGTCCGAGCGGGACGGCCCGCGCAGCCACGGATTGCGTATGCTGCCGGTCTATGTCCAAAGCTTCACCTCGGGCTATGCAAACGGCAATGCGAAGCCAAAGATCGAAAAGGCTGCCCCGGGCGTTCTGCGCTGTGACGCCGATAACGGGTATTATCAGGTCGCGGCAGCCGAAGCCCGCGACATGTTGATCGAAATGACGCGGGAAAACGGCATTGCCGCTTTCGCCTGCGCAAATTGCCACCATCTGGGCGCGTTAAGGTTTGACACCGAACCGCTTGCCGAAGCTGGTCTGGTGGCTTTCGCCGTGATCAACTCATTGTCCATGGTGGTGCCGCAAGGCGGGGTGCGCCCGGTATTTGGCACCAACCCGATGTCTTTTGCCTGTCCGCGCGAGGGCGGTGCGCCGATAGTCTGGGATCAGGCGTCTTCAATGGTTGCTTTGATGGATATCCGCATGGCCGCAGCCGAGGGGCACGACCTGCCCCACCCTGCCGGTCTGGACCCTGACGGCGCACCCAGTACGGACCCGAACGCTATCCTGGAAACCCGCAGCCTGTTACCTTTTGGCGAGCACAAGGGCGCCGCAATCGCTTTCATGGTTGAAGTGTTGGGTGCCGCCCTGGCTGGTGGAACCCTTTCCGTGAACAATCAAGAACGTGAGGCGTTCGGAGCCCTTAACATCAAAGGCGGTGCAACACTGATTGCGATTGATCCGACGCGGTTCGGCAACGAGGCCTTCAATCAATATATCGCGCGCATTTGCTCAGAAATTGTCGGTAATGGGGACGCCCGTGTTCCGGGTGATGGGCGTCTGGCCAAACGGGCGGCAGCCGAGGCTGACGGTGTTGAGGTCAGCACCGAGGTTCTGGCCGCGTTAAACGCGTCCTGAAATACCCGCGCTCAGCTTTCTGGCTAGAGGGCCATCCTACGACACGGGCGGCTTCAAGCGTCAATGCAGCTTTGCACAGGCGGTAATCTTGCCGAACCAAACACGGATGCGACAGTCCATTCTCCCCTCGTAACGGCGGTCCATTGCGGTCTAAGGCGTCGCACTTATCTACCGCCGCCCGCAACAAATAGCCTGGAGAAGAAGTCAAACAAGTCAGCGTGACACTCTAATGGCAGGATATGCGCCACATATTGGTCCGGCCTGACGACGACCATACAACCCTTTCTCCGGTCAATTCCGCGCATTTCGTAGATGTCTTCACGCCTCTTGTGATCAACGCAAAAAACCTTCTCGAAGTCGCGCAGGCCATACCTGCCCTTCTCGGGTTTCAAAAGAGACGGCATATCCTCATAATTCAGCGATATGAAATCCTGCGGGAAGATGGCCCGTAGGTCTAACAAACCGTCGATGTCTTCGTCAGGGCGCACAAACCGTCGCAGAGGAGAGTTCGGATCGCTTTGCAAAACCTCGCAAAGCTGATGGATCGATCCGCCTTGCGTACCTGCGTCTCCCTGTCCTGCGAAGGCATAGAGCCTCCAGCGCGCATCCGCTTCGGCCACATGCCCCAGTTGCATGGGCATGGCATCTGCAAGCCGGACAACTGGTGCTGAATGAAATCGCTTGCCTATAACCAGCCCACGCGCCAGATGCTGGTGAACCGGTTCGGCGACCAAGTCCGAAGGCCCATAGTGAACCGAAAGCCCGCCGGTGAACTCCAGATTTTCGATAAACTGTTTTTGAATTCGGGGCATATCGGTGCCGTCAAGCTCTGACTCGCCCGGAGGCGCACTCATGATCCGGGCCCATTTATGGTCGGTTTCGACCAGTCTTTTGGCCTCTTGCAAACGCTCGGCCGAGTAGCTGTGAAGAAGATCAGGCTTTGACCTTCCTGTCAGCACATGCACCAGTTTCCAGCCCAGGTTAAAAGTATCGCCCATCGACACGTTCATCCCCTGACCCGCCTTGGGGCTATGCGTGTGGCAGGCGTCGCCCGCCGTGAAAACGCGCGGGGTGCGTGTAGCAACTTCATGCTTAGGAACATCGTCGAACTTGTCGGTCAGCCTGTGGCCAATCTCGTAGACCGACCACCAAACGACTTCTTTTACGTCGATGGAATAAGGACGCATGATCCGGTTCGCGGCAGCGATGATATGGTCAGCCGTCAGATTGCGGTTGGCGATCCGCTCATCCGGGTTCAGTTTGTCAAGCTCGACATACATTCGGAACAGGTATCCGCCCTCGCGCGGAAGGATCAGAACGTTTCCTTCCGATGCCGATTGAACAAGGCATTTCCGCCGCAAGTCGGGGAAATCGGAATTCGCCAATATGTCCATAACGCCCCACGCCTGGTGTGCGGCGTCGCCTTGCAGCTTACCCCCGATAGCCCTGCGCACATTGCTGCGTGCACCGTCACAGCCTACGACATAGTTCGCACGTACTGTAAGCCGTTTAACCACGTCACCATCATCGCCCAGGCGTTCAAGCTCGGCCGTGACAGGGTGATCCGTGGAACCGGTATCAATCGTCAAATCGCTGACACGAAGCCCGTAATGGGGTTGCAACCGCGTTGGAGCATTTCTCATCACCTCCAGAAACAGCTCATGAATCCGGGCCTGATTCATCAAGGTATGTGGCATCTCGGATTGATCGTCGGCCACGTCCTGCACCGTGCCCGCCCGGCGGATGTGGTCCGGGTTTGCGGGATCGGGCGTCCAGAATGCCGTTTGGTTGACCCAATACGCTTCGCGCTTCACTTTCTCAGCGAAACCAAACGCCTGAAACATCTCCATCGAACGGACGTTGACACCGTCCGCCTGGCCTTTCTCCATCGGACCCGGCTTTTGATCCACGATCATTGTCGAAATTTCGGCGAACCCGGCCAGTTGCGCCGCAAGGCAAAGCCCGGCCGGTCCACAACCCGCGATCAGAACATCAACCTTTTCGGGGAAGGTTGTAGGGTGGTTGTGGTGACCGAACGCAGCCGGTTTGATATCCGGATCACCCGGACGAAATCCATCAACGTAATATTGCATTGCCCCCTCCTCCGCAGGTTCATGCAATTTTAATAACTATACTTACTATTTCTTGTCAACAAAGATATGTACACTCACTAATTGCCGCGGTAGTTCTGAAAAAGTGACGGCGTAAAGTGATTTCGGAGGTTTTGAATGAGTATTTACGGAATGGCGGGTCACCTCATCCGCAGGCTCAATCAGATTTCAACCCACGTGTTCTCGGTCCGGATGCAGGAGGCCGGGATTGACCTTACATCCGTTCAGTTCGCAGCACTTGAAACAATTCGCGCCGAACCCGGCATTGATCAGGCCACAGTCGCGGCGAAAATCGCCTATGACCGCGCAACAATCGGCGGGGTCATCGACCGGCTGGAGCAGAAAAACTACGTCAAACGCTCGGTCAGTCAACGTGACAGACGCGCGCGAGAGGTCACCTTATCCGGAAAAGGAAAAGACATCCTTGCGGCGGCTATGCCAGTCGTAATTGACCTGCAAAACGAGATCCTCGGAGGGCTAACTCCGAATGAACGCGAAACGTTCCTGAAGCTCGCAGGCAAGGCAGTTGATGCTGTCACCGACGATAACACACGGCCTTGAATTACAAAGCGGACGCTGGTTCAATTAAAACAAGGAAAGCAAATCCACCATTTTTGAGCTTTAGTTTCCGAAACTAGAAACTAAAATCTAAGAAATCTCAATTTACCTTTGAGCCAACCGAGGGCAATGTAATCCTGAGAGGATAAATTGCGTCCGCGCATGACCTGTCTGATGCGTAGCGTTTCGACGAAAAGGTTCACATGTGTGAACATTCTGTTTTCCGAAAAGGACCTGAAACCAAACACTAAAAAAGTGGATATAACTCGTTATAAAACATAACTAATATGAGCAATCATGAACAGGGGATGATACTCATAGGTCATCTAGGGAGGAGACCATGACCAACTTGCGCAGAACCATACTCAAATCTGCAGTGACGGCGATTGCTTTCGGTGCCATGTCAACCACTGCCATCGCGGCCGAAGTGACACTGCGGATGCACCAATTCCTGCCGGCACAAGCCAACGTACCCAAGAACGTTCTGGATGTCTGGGCCGACAAGGTCGAAGCGGATTCGGATGGCCGGATCGAAATTCAAAGGTTTCCGTCCATGCAGCTTGGGGGCAAACCCCCCGAACTGATCGACCAAGCCATTGATGGTGTGGCAGACATTGTCTGGACTGTGTCCGGATATACACCAGGCCGCTTTCCCCGAACCGAGGTGTTCGAACTGCCGTTCACCATGACTAATGCCGAAGCCGTCTCACGCGCCTATTGGGATCTGGCCGAAGAAACCATGATGGACGATGACTTCAAGCAGTTCAAAGTACTCGGGCTCTGGGTGCACGGCCCCGGTTTGATCCATTCAAAGGAACCGATCGAAAGCATCGAGGATCTGAACGGCGTAAAGCTGCGCGCACCGACACGCGTAACCAACGGCCTTTTCAGCTCGCTTGGAGCAACCCCGGTTGGCATGCCTGTTCCTGCGGTGCCTGAAGCGCTGTCCAAAGGCGTGATCGACGCCACCGTGATTCCCTGGGAAGTGACCGGCGCCCTGAAGGTCAACGAGCTGGTCGGAAACCACACGACCTTTGGCGACGACACGCTATACACCACCACTTTCATCTTCGCGATGAACAAGGACCGCTGGGATGCACTGCCGGATGATCTGAAGGCCGTCATCGACGCCAACTCGGGTGCTGAATTCTCGGCCTTCGCAGGCAAGCAGATGCAGGCCGATGACGACGGGCCTCACAAGCAGGCGATGGAACGCGGCAACAACATCATCACGCTGAGCCCGGAACAGGTCGCGGAATGGAAGGCAGCATCACAGCCGACCACTGACGCCTGGATCGCTGAGATGGATGAAAAAGGTCTGGACGGAACCGGTTTGCGCGCCCGCGCGCTCGAACTGATTTCGCAATACTCCGGCAACTGATCCGGTCGCTCTTCCGGCGCTATTTCACGCCGGGAGAGCAATCCCTTTGGAGTTGATCATGCGGAAACTGGTAGAGCGCATCGCGCGCTTCATGGCCGTTCTCGGCGGTGTGGTTCTGACTGCGCTGGTCCTGCTGACCTGTGTCAGCGTGCTGGGGCGCGGCCTGAATACGCTGGGCCACTCGGACGTTATGACGTCACTGTCGGAAGCAGCGGCAAATGCGCTGATTGCATCGGGCGTCGGACCGGTGAATGGCGATTTTGAACTGGTCGAAGCCGGCATTGCATTCGCCATATTCTCGTTCCTGCCGATCTGCCAGCTCTATGGCTCTCACGCCACAGTCGACGTATTCACCAACACGCTTCCGACAAAGGCGAACAAAGTGATCATCACATTCTGGGAATTCGTCCTGTCGCTTGTCATTCTTTTGATTACGTGGCGCTTGTTTGTCGGCATGCAAAACAAGCTGGACTATGGTGAAACGACCTTTCTGCTGCAATTTCCGGTTTGGTGGGCCTATGGGCTAAGCTTTGTTGCCGCCCTTGTCGCATCACTTGTTGCTGTCTATTGCGCCGTCGCGCAGGTCATCGAGCTTGTCACCGGGCGTCATATCCTGCCCTACCGCGGGGAGGCCGCACATTGACCATGCTCGAACTGGGCTACGTGTCCTTTCCCGTACTTCTGATCATGATCTTTCTGCGCGCACCGATTGGCCTTGCCATGTTGCTGTGCGGGATTGGCGGGCTGTATTTTGCCATGGGTGGCACCAGCATGTTCATGGCCAAGCTCAAAACCGAAACCTACTCAACCTTTTCCAGCTATTCGCTGACGATCATTCCGATGTTCCTGCTGATGGGGCAGTTCGCAACATTGTCGGGCATGTCTTCAGCCTTGTTCAAAGCTGCTGAAAGCTGGCTGGGCCACCGCAAAGGGGGCGTCGCCATGGCGGCAGTCGGCGCTTGTGCCGGATTTGGCGCAATCTGCGGGTCCTCCCTTGCCACTGCCGCAACGATGAGCCGTGTCGCGCTGCCCGAACTGCGCCGCTACGGCTATTCCGGCGGGTTTTCAACCGCAACGCTTGCTGCTGGCGGCACATTGGGCATTCTGATCCCGCCTTCGGTGATCCTTGTGATCTATGCGATCCTGACGGAACAGAATATCGCCAAGCTGTTTCTCGCGGCCTTTGTCCCCGGCATTCTGGCAGCGCTCGGCTATATCATCACGATTTCGATCTATGTGCGCATGTATCCTGACGCCGCGGGCACCCGCGAAGCGATCCCATATCCTGAACGCGTTCGGGCACTGCTGGATGTCTGGCCTGTCCTTCTGGTTTTTGGCCTTGTTGTCGGTGGCATCTATCTTGGCTGGTTCACCCCAACCGAAGGCGCAGCCGTGGGGGCGGCGGGAACCGGGCTGATTGCTCTGATCTCGGGCAATCTGAACTGGCAGGTCTTCGTCGAAAGCATCATTGCAACGGCCTCAAGCACGGCGATGATCTTCTTCATCGTGTTGGGCGCAGGGCTGTATAACAGTTTCCTAGCGCTCACTCAGGTACCGCAGGAACTGTCTGGCTGGGTCGTTGGACTTGGGCTCAGCCCGTGGATGGTGTTGTGCCTGATCCTGGTGTTCTACCTGATCTTTGGATGTCTGATGGACAGCCTGTCAATGATCCTGCTGACTATCCCGATCTTCTTTCCGGTCATCAGCGCAATGGATTTCGGCATGAGCCCTGAACATGTGGCCATCTGGTTCGGTATTCTGGTTCTGATCGTTGTCGAGGTCGGGCTGATCACCCCTCCGGTCGGGATGAACCTGTTCATTATCAACGCTATGGATCGTTCAACCCCGATGACCCAAACTTACAAGGCAGTGATGTGGTTCGTCACCTCTGACATCATTCGGGTCATTATCCTGGTGCTGTTTCCGGCCATTACCCTGTTCCTGATCCCCTAACTTAAACACCTTCAGCGGTTCGGGGCGGGCACATCCGAAAATAGATATGAGACACAACAATGATTGAACATATTAAAATGGAGAGGGTACGATGCAGTTAAGTGGATGCGTCGCCCTGGTCACCGGCGGCGGAAGCGGGCTGGGTGCTGCAACGGCTAGGCATTTCGCCGCCAGCGGAGCAAAGGTTGCCGTTTTGGATTTCAATGCTGAAGGTGCGAAGGCAGTTGCTGACGAAATTGGTGGTCTTGCCCTGCAAGCCGATGTCAGTGACGAGGCCGCCGTCAGTGCCGCGTTTGAGACGGCAATAGCCCATTTCGGGTCGGCACCCAGAATCGCTGTCAGTTGTGCGGGCGTCGGCATGGCGGCCAGGATCGTCGGGCGCGAAGGCAAGCTGTCATTCGACGTGTTCGAGAAAACTCTGCGGGTGAACCTTTTTGGCACCTACAACGTCATGAGCCACGCGGCGAGACACATGGCCGGTCTCGACCCGTTGGCTGACGGTGAACGCGGTGTGATCATCAACACGGCGTCGGTTGCGTGGCAGGACGGTCAATTGGGTCAAGCCGCTTATGCCGCATCCAAAGGGGCAATCGCCTCGATGTGCCTGCCTGCCGCACGGGAGCTCGCGCAGTCGGGGATTCGGGTGATGGCCATCGCACCTGGCCTGTTCCACACGCCAATGATGGAAGGCTTGCCGGAAGAGGTCAGTGCCAAGATCACTGCGAACATTCCCTTCCCGGCCCGCCTTGGCGAAGCGCGTGAGTTCGCAATGCTCGCCGAACAGATCGTTGAAAACCCGTTTTTGAATGGCACCACTATTCGACTTGATGGCGCCGTTCGTCTGCCGCCCCGGTAAGGAGTTCCCCATGGACAGCCAAATCCTGAACATTGAGGTCAACGGATCCATCGCGACCCTGACCATGAACCGCCCTGACAAGCGAAACGCGATGTGCGAGGAACTGTTAGGCGCGCTGGATGATTTCTTTTCAGCTCCACCCAAGAACGTGCGCGTGGTGATCCTGACCGGAACTGAAGGGCACTATTGTTCCGGATTGGACCTGTCCGAGCATGTTCATCGTACGGCCGAGGAAAACCTGCACCATTCCCGCCACTGGCACAGTGTCATGGACAAGATCCAGTTGGGTGGGCTTGCGGTTGTCTCGGCCATGTTTGGCGCCGTGATCGGCGGCGGGCTGGAGCTTGCAGCGGCAACACATGTTCGCATCGCTGAACCTTCGACGATCTTTCAGCTTCCCGAAGGCCGGCGCGGAATATTTGTCGGTGGCGGTGCGACCGCGCGGGTCGGTCGCCTGCTGGGGGCCGATCGGATGACCGAGATGATGTTGACCGGCCGCAAATATGGTGCCGATGAAGGGGTATCGCTGGGGCTTGCACATTATAGCGTGGGTGAAGGCGAGGCTTTGGCGCTGGCCCAAAAGCTGGCAGGTAAGATTTCCCGAAACGCGCCACTGTCAAACTATCTGATGATTCAGGCGGTCGCGCGGATCAATGAAATGTCGCAGAACGACGGACTGTTTACTGAATCGCTGGCCGCGGCCCTGTCGCAAACAACACCAGATGCGCAGGAAGGACTGCGGGCCTTTCTTGAAAAGCGCGCCCCGAACTTCAGGTGAACACATGAAAAGGAAACATGAACACACGCCAGAAGACGGCGCGCCTAACACGATCAGCGATGCCACGCTGCGGGGGTTTGTCGGGTATCGCATGAAACGGGCCTTCAATGTGGTGCAGGAAGACCTGACAACAACTCTGCGTC
The DNA here is from genome assembly GCF_056541545.1 of Ruegeria sp. AG7. Classification (NCBI taxonomy): domain Bacteria; kingdom Pseudomonadati; phylum Pseudomonadota; class Alphaproteobacteria; order Rhodobacterales; family Roseobacteraceae; genus Ruegeria; species Ruegeria sp. AG7. Next base: position 99,931 of record NZ_JBQFYP010000002.1, on the reverse strand, counting down.
CCTTTGGTCTGCGAATGCTGACTTATACGGCACTGGTTCTCATCGTCGATAACCCCGGTTTGCGGCAGTCCCAACTGGCTGACGCAATGGATATCGAGCGCCCGAACCTTGTCGTCATCATTGACGAGCTGGAGCGCAGGGAACTGATCGTCCGCGACCGGGTACCGACCGACCGGCGCGCCTATGCGCTAAGGACGACACTGGCGGGCAGGCAATTATATGAAAAGGCCGTCGCCGCGGTTACCGCCCACGAAGGCAAGCTGCTGGCCTGTTTGGATGACGCAACCATCACCACCGTTTTCGATGCCCTCAGGACGATCGAAAAAGCGAGGAAAAGGGGCTGATCATGCAACGCACATCGGAATACCTGGTGCATTCTGTTTCGCGCGAAGATCGGGCCGACGGTTCCATCCTGCTGAAATCAAACCACACTCTTGGTCCTGTCGTCGACAAAACCGGTGTCTGGCTGCACGCCTGGGCCTCGGACGCGCCTGACCGCACGTTCATTGCTGAACGCAGCGGCGCAGGATGGCGCAAGGAAAGCTATGCGACCACGCTTGAAAAGGTGCGGGCAATCGCAAGCTCGCTATTGGCGCGTGGGATGGGGCCTGACACACCGATCCTGATCATGAGCGGCAACGGCTTGGATCATGGTCTGCTGAGCCTGGCTGCTCAGTACATTGGCGTACCGACTGCGCCCGTAGCCGAACAATACGCCTTGATCCACGGTGCACATGGCCGCCTGCGCCATGCCATCGAACTGGTGCGCCCGAAGATGGCCTATGTCGTCGATGCGGATCAATACCGAGAGGCGCTGGAACTGGATGCGCTTCAAGGGGTCGAAATCGTAGCCAGCCGACAAGGCAGGAACAGTCAGGTCACAGCGTTCGACGAACTTCTCAAAGGGGATGTCAGTGTCGATCTGGAGGCAGCCTATGAACTGGTTGGCCCCGATTCCGTCGCCAAGATCCTAATGACCAGCGGTTCAACCTCGGCCCCGAAGGGGGTCATCACGACCCAACGCATGATGTGCGTGAACCAGACCATGCTGGCCGACGGGTTGCCATTTCTGCGCACGCGTCCGCCCCGTGTGGTCGATTGGCTGCCATGGAACCACGTCTTTGGCGGATCTCATAACTTCAACATGATGCTCGCCAACGGCGGAAGCTTCTACATCGACGACGGCAAACCGGTAGCCGGTCTGTTTGAGAGGACGCTGGAAAACCTGTCCATGGTCACCGGCACGCTCAGCTTCAATGTCCCCGTAGGTTACAGCATGCTGCTGGGCGCATTGCAGCGGGATGGCGATTTGCGTCGGCGGTTTTTCGAAGAACTTGATCTGATCTTTTATGCGGGCGCTTCACTGCCACAGGACATCTGGTCTGGATTTGAACAGATGGCGCTGGATGTCAAAGGTGAGATACCGCTGATGACCTCGTCCTGGGGGCTGACCGAGACAGCGCCCGCCACAATGATGCAGTCCGAGCCCATTGACCGTTCCGGGGTTGTTGGCGTTCCGATGAACGGCGTGACACTCAAGCTGATACCGGATGAAGACATGCGATGCGAAATGCGCATCAAAGGGCCAAACGTGATGCCCGGGTACTTCAACGAACCGGAGAAGACAGTCAGCGTTTTCGATGAAGAAGGGTTTTTCATTACCGGCGACGCCATGCGGTTCATCGACCCGAAGGACGTAAACAAAGGTATGAAATTCGACGGCCGGATATCCGAGGACTTCAAATTGTTGACCGGAACATGGGTGCGGGCCGCGCAATTGAGGATGGACTTGTTGACCTGTCTTGCGCCTCTTGCCTCAGATCTGGTCATTACAGGTGCCGACAGAAATGAGATCGGCGTCATGGTCTTTCCCGATGTCGCCGAGCTGAAGCGGGAAGGATTTGACCTGAACGACGACAGTGGCGCCTACTGCTGCAAATTGCTGCAAGGCGAAATTCACCGCCGCCTGGCAGAGCGCGCCCGCGAGCTATCGGGCAGTTCCACACGGGTCGGGCGCGCCATTGTCCTTAGCGAGCCTGCCTCGATGCCCGAGGGCGAAATGACCGCCAAGGGGAACCTCAATTTCCGCAAGATACTGACACGCCGGCAAAATTTACTTGAGCGTCTTTATGACGACGCCGATCCGGCAATCATAAAGATCTGAGAAAGGAACGAACAGATGGTCGATATCTCCAAGGTTCGCGCAATCGACATTCACACCCACGCTGAAGAACCCTGCGGGTGCCACTCGGATGACGGCTATGACTACCTGCAGGCAACCATGGCCAACTACTTTGGCGCGCCGTGGAGCCATCCGCCTACGGTTCCCGAAACTGCACAGCACTATCGCGAGCAAAACATAGCCGCGGTGATCTTCCCGGTCGATGCCGAGCGGGAAACCGGCTATCGGCGCTACAAGAACGAAGAAGTTGCCGCATTGGCGGCGGAAAATGACGACGTGCTGATCCCGTTTGCGTCAATTGATCCGCACAAGGGCAAGATGGGCGCACGCGAGGCGCTCCGCCTGATCCGCGAATTTGGTATCAAAGGGTTCAAGTTTCATCCGACGATGCAGGGGTTCTACCCCAATGACCGCATGGCTTATGACCTTTACGAAGCAATCGCCGAGGAAGGCTGCATCGCCCTGTTTCACACTGGTCAGACCGGTGTCGGTTCGGGCATGCGGGGTGGTAACGGAATGCGGCTTAAATACTCGAACCCGATGTTCATGGATGACGTCGCCGTCGATTTTCCGGATATGAAGATCATCCTCGCGCATCCGTCATTTCCCTGGCAGGAAGAGGCGCTGTCCGTGGCGCAGCACAAGCCCAACGTCTATATCGACCTGTCCGGTTGGTCACCAAAGTACTTCCCCGAGATTCTAGTGAAATACTGCAACTCGATCCTCAAGAAAAAGGTCCTGTTTGGGTCCGACTGGCCAATGATCACTCCAGAACGCTGGCTGTCGGATTTCGAGAAGATCAATATCAAGGACGAACTGCGCCCGGACATCATCAAAGGCAATGCCGCGCGCCTGCTGGGACTGACCCCGTGATGCTGCCCCCTGCCCCATCACTGCCCTACCCAGTCACTTTGAACTTCGACTGTGCCGAACCGCCAGAACCGGGCCGCGTCGTGGTCGTCGAAGTCACCAGCTATCGGGTGACATGATCATGAAGCCATTCGAAGCCCCACTTGCGGACATCTTATTCACGTTGAACCACGTAGTCCGGGCCACCGATCTTCCAGATTGGGACGCTGACCTAGCTGGTGAGATCGGCGAACATTTTGCCGCCTTCGCACAAGGTGAAATTGCCCCGCTGGACGAGCCGGGAGACAGGCAGGGATGCTCGCTGGAAAACGGTCGCGTATCCATGCCTGCCGGCTTTGCCCAAGTTTATGCAACGTATTCGGAACAGGGCTGGCCCTCGCTCACCGTGCCTGGAGAATATGGCGGTCAAGGGCTTGGTGCCCTGATACTGGCCATAACGTCCGAGGTGTTTTCGGGCGCAAACCACAGCCTTCAGATGGTTACTGGGTTGGTTCCTGGCGCGGTGCGTACCTTGTTGCGCTTTGGCACGAAAGATCAGCAGTCCCGGTACATTCCCTCTCTGGCCTCGGGTGAAACTCTGGCCACCATGTGCCTGACCGAACCCGGGGCCGGGTCTGACCTTTCTCGCGTGCGCTGCCGGGCGGAACCTGCTGAAGATGGCTGGAAGATCACGGGAGAAAAAATCTTTATCTCTGGCGGTGACCAGGACATGAGCGATCACATCCTGCATCTTGTGCTTGCACGCACGTCCGATGAAGGCGTCAGAGGTTTATCGCTGTTTCTATGCCCCAGCACCTGCACTGACGGCAGCCGTAACCACGTTACCGTAACGCGCATCGAGGAAAAGATGGGCCTGCATGCCTCACCCACGTGCCAGCTGGCATTTGATGGGGCCAAAGCTGAACTGATCGGGGCCGAGGGTGAAGGTCTGATGGCCATGTTCACCATGATGAACCACGCCCGGCTTGATGTCGCCCTACAGGGCGTCGCGCACACCGCGCGGGCCTATGACATTGCCAGTACTTATGCCAGTGAAAGGGTGCAGGGACGCAATGCCGACGGTCGACCGGCAACACTGGATCAACATGCCGATATCCGCCGTATGCTGGATCAAATCGACTGGCTGGCAATCAGCAGCCGCAGTCTTGCACATCTTGCATTTGTCACCATGGAACGGGGTACATCGCCTGACCTGGTCGACTTTCTGACCCCGGTTGCTAAGGTCTATTGCACCGAAGCCGGTATCAAGGCCGCCGAATTGGGTATGCAGGTACTGGGCGGCTATGGCTATTTGCGCGAATACCGGCTGGAGCAGACCTATCGCGATGCCCGAATTACCTCGATCTATGAAGGGGCCAACGGCATACATGCGCGTATGCTGGCAACACGTCTTGCCGCAGAGCCTGCGGGCGACGCCTTTGCCGAATTTGTTGCGCATGAAGCCGAGCATTGGACATGCGATGCGATCTCGGACGCACTGGACAATTGGCAATCCGCTCGCAGAAAGCTGAAACAGGGTGACAGCGCGGCGATGGCGCATGGGTTCATGCAAACGACGATTGATACCGCTCTGACTTGTCTGCGGGTGCGGCTGCGCAACGCCGCAAGCCTTCATCCATCCCCGGAACGGATCAAACGCATTTGCGGTTGAGGCTGGATCCAAGCGCGCAGATTATCGACAACCGATACCCGCCACCAATCGGACTGAAAGGAACGTAACATGACAGATCCAAAAGTGCTGATCGCGGGTGGTGGTATTGCCGGGTTGTCGCTGGCACTGACACTGCATCAGATTGGCATCGACTGCACTGTCTTTGAAAGCGTTCGGCACCCGCGCCCGCTGGGTGTCGGAATAAACCTGCAACCCAACGCCGTGCGCGAGTTGTACGATCTGGGTTTCACGGCTCAGGATCTGAATAAGTTCGGCGTCCCTGCGCAGGAATGGGCGCTTGTTGGTTTGAATGGGCACGAGATTTACGCGGAACCGCGCGGAACATTCGCTGGTTACAACTGGCCGCAATACGCGGTGCATCGCGGCGCGTTTCACATGGCGCTTTACCAGCGGTTTGTCGAACGCGCAGGCCCGGATGCCGTACGCCTTGGTGCTCGGGCCACTGGGTACCAGACCAATGCGGATGAGACGGTTACAGTGCGGTTGCAAACTGACCAGGGGGACGTCCGCGAAACCGGTGCCATTCTAATCGGCGCCGACGGTATCCATTCAGCCATCCGAAACCAGATGCATCCAAGCCAACCTCCGATCCATTGGGGAGGCGCCGTCATGTGGCGCGGCACAACTTTGGCAAAGCCCGTGCGCACGGGTTCTTCCTTTGTCGGACTGGGTACGCATAAGAAACGAATGGTGATCTACCCGATCTCACACCCCGATCTCGGAACCGGCATGGCGCTGATAAACTGGATTGCCGAAGTCACCTACGATGACCCGGACGCGCATGCGGCAACCGGGTGGTTCCGGCAGGTCGAGGCCAAGGATTTCGCGCACCATTTTGACGGATGGACCTATGACTGGCTGGATGTTCCAACTCTGATCCGCGGTGCGGATGTGACATATGAAAACCCGATGATCGACCGCGATCCGGTTGAAACGTGGGTTGACGGGCCGGTTGCCCTGATCGGAGACGCCGCACACCCGATGTACCCTACCGGTTCGAATGGGGCCAGCCAGGCGATCATGGACGCCCGCATATTGGGGGCCAGCTTGCTCAAGCATGGCGTGGGCTCAACCGCGCTGGCGGCCTATGATGACACGCTGTGCGGTCCGGTGTCAGACCTTATCCTTCGCAATCGGGGTGCCGGGCCTTTTGGCCTGTTGAATTTGGTCAATGACCGGTGTGGCGGTGTGTTCGACGATATTGAAACAGTCATTCCCTTGGCTGAAAGGGCCAGTTTCATGGCCAAATACAAAGCTGCCGCAGGTTTTGCGCGCGACGCCCTGAACAGCGCACAGCCAACGATTGCGCCCGGCTCGCAGCTGGCTTGGCAGGCGTGATGGAAAAGCTATCGGTGGATTGAGCACCTGCGCCCATTTCAACAGCGTTTAACCGGTCCTGTGTATCGCCCGCAAAATCATGCGCTGCCGTGAGTGATTTCGCGGCATACCAGCGTGTCCCACCGAAATTTCGTTTGTGGCGAAACGACCAACAGCTAATCGGAAAGAACGCACCGGATCAGACCTGTCTGAACGCCAGACACGTTTTGATAGAAGGAAATTGATTTCATTGCACCGCCTTCTCATGTTCAATTGCACGCAAGGCGACAGGGCCATTGAAAGGACTGAATATGCAGGATCATGGATATGCGTCAGGTCGACTGAACCTACCATTCGTCGGAATATCAACCTTTGGAAAATCTCCGTATGTCGAGGATTGGGACAATATTGATGCGGATGTTTGCATCCTTGGTGCGCCATTTGATTTCGGCACGCAATGGCGCGCCGGGGCAAGGTTCGGCCCTCGGGCCGTGCGTGAAGCTTCGACCCTGTTCAGTTTTGGACATGCCGGTGCCTATGACCACGAAGACGACGCAACCTATCTGGACAGTTCAGTACGTATTGTGGATTTGGGGGATGCGGATATCGTCCACACAAAGACCGAGGCCAGCCACGAAAACATCGCCTATGGTGTTCGCAAAATCCTGACCGCAGGGGCGCTGCCGCTTGTGATCGGCGGCGATCACTCTATCAACATTCCCTGCATTTCCGCGTTTGAAGATGATTGTGCGCAAAATGGCCCGATCCACGTGGTTCAAATCGATGCGCATCTGGATTTCGTGGACGAGCGTCACGGTGTCACCAATGGCCACGGCAACCCCATGCGACGGGCGATCGAAAAAGACTATGTCTCAGGGATGACCCAGTTGGGCATTCGAAACGTCTCGTCAACCGCCAAGGAAGGATACGAGGACGCGCGCGCATGTGGATCAGACATCCTTTCCGTGCGTCAGGTGAGAAAGCTGGGAACCGAGGCTGTTCTTGAACGCATCCCCGAAGGTGCTCGGTACTATGTGACAATAGATATCGACGCCTTTTGCCCCTCTATTGCGGCGGGGACCGGGACACCCAGCCATGGGGGATTTTTGTATTATGACGTTCTGGAAATCCTTCAGGGCCTCGCTAAACGCGGCAATGTCGTCGGCATCGACCTTGTCGAAGTGGCACCGGCCTATGACCCCAGCGAAAGCACGCAGATACTGGCCGCGCAGCTATTGTTGAATTTCCTGGGTTTTATCTTTCACGAACGCGCCGGTCGCGAGAGATGAAGGGGGAGCGTTTGCTCCCCCTTCTTTGTATCAGGCACCGATGATGTTGTGGCCAGGCCCATATGGGAAGCCGGTGATGTTCTCGGCCCCATGTTCGCCAACCACCAGAATATCATGCTCGCGGTAGCCCCCTGCACCGGGTTGCCCTTCGGGGATCCACAGCATGGGCTCGATTGAAACGACCATGCCAGGTTCCAACACGGTGTCGATATCCTCTCGCAATTCCAGACCGGCCTCGCGCCCGTAATAATGGCTGAGGATGCCGAAAGAATGGCCATACCCGAACGAGCGGTATTGCAGCAGCCCCTCATCGGCAAAGAAACGGTTGATCTCGGCGGTGATGCCTGAACAGGTCGCACCGGGTTTGATCAGGCTCAGACCCAGTTCATGGGCCGCCACATTGGCTTTCCACAGGCGCAGGCTGTCAGCGTCCGGCTCGCCCAGAAACAGGGTACGTTCCAGCGCGGTGTAATAGCCTGAGATCATCGGGAAAGTGTTCAGCGACAGGATATCGCCTTTTTGCAGGGCGCGTTTTGTAACCGGGTTATGCGCGCCATCGGTGTTCAGCCCGGACTGGAACCACACCCAGGTGTCGCGATATTCGGCATCTGGATAGGCGCGCGCGATTTCCTCTTCCATTGCGTCTCGGCCCGCCATGGCAATCTCGATCTCTGTCGCGCCTTCACGGATGGCCGCATGGATCGCCGACCCGCCAACATCCGCGGTGCGTGCGCCACCCTTGATCAATTCAATCTCTTCGGCGGACTTGACCATGCGCGCGGTCATTGTATCCGGCGCGATATCAACCAGCTCGGGGGTACCCAGCATCCGCAGGGCAGTGTCGCGGGCGGCCAGCGTCATGTGGTCGCCTTCAATGCCGATGCGCTTGGCGTTGCCGATCAGGCTTGCAACCGCACGCCAATAATTGTCGCGCTTCCAGTCAGTATAAATCACGTTGTCTTCGACCGACCGACGCCACGGTTGCCCGGCGTCGATGTTGGCCGAAACGGTGGTGCAGGCCTCTTGAGTGACCACGCAGCCATACAGACGGCCAAAGGAACAATACAGAAAGCCCGAGTAGTAGGCGATATTCTGCATCGATGTCAGCAGAACCGCAGGGATATCACGTGCGGCCATGATGCTGCGAAGCTTGCTGAGACGGCGATCATATTCACCCTTGCTGAACGGCAAAGGCGCTTTGTCACCATTGTGGCAGGTAAAGAATTCGGGGCGTTTTGTTGTGTCGGTCATCACTTGGTCTCTCAACTTTGCCGGGCGACAAATCCCGGCCACATGTCCCGGCGTTCAGGACAGGCGGTCTCGGGGTCCGAGAGCCGATCACCCCCTTACGTGCCGCGACGCCATCGCAGCGAGGGTGAACAGGGAAATCGTTAGATCAGACGATACGATCCGTCAAGCGGGGGAAAGCCCCCGCAGGCGTTCCGAACGACGCCGCAGCAATTCAACCGTGGTCAGCAGCGCAATCGACAGAACCACAAGGATTGTCGCAACCGCCAGAATGGTCGGGCTGATCTGTTCCCGCAGGCCGGTGAACATCTGCCACGGCAAAGTCTTCTGACTGGCTGAGCCCACAAACAGAACCACCACAACTTCGTCGAACGAGGTGATGAAGGCGAACAGACCACCCGAGATCACACCCGGCAGAATCAGTGGCATCTGGATCTTGAAGAAGGTACGTACCGGCCCTGCCCCCATGTTCGCAGCAGCACGCGTTAGTGAGCGATCAAAGCTCACAAGCGTGGCGGTCACAGTGATGATCACGAATGGGATACCCAGAACGGCGTGCGCCAGGATGACTTTCAGATAGCCCACAAAGTTCTTGTTCATGCCCAACGTCCCTTCAAGGAACCGACCGATATCGCTGTAGAAGAAGAACATGCCTGTTGCCGAGATGATCAGCGGAACGATCATCGGCGAAATGAGGATTCCCATGATAGCACGGCGACCGGGGACGTGGCTCTGGCTGAGGCCAATGGCCGCCAGAGTACCAAGCGAAACCGAGATGACTGTGGCAATCGGGGCAATGATCAGCGAGTTCTTGAAGCTGCGTTGCCATTCATTGTTGGTAAAGAAATCGCGGTAGTGCTTCAGCGAATACCCTTCAGGGTCAAGCCGCAACATCTCGGGCGTGAAGGTGAAAAAGTCTTGTGCGTTGAACGACAGCGGCAAGACCACAAGGATCGGTGTAATCAGGAAGACGAAGATCGCACCGCAGATCACCCGAAACAGGTAGTGGTAAAAAACTTGCTGCGCGGTCAGGTATGGCAGCAGCTTGCGCCGGTATCGCCCTTCGTACAGCCAGTAGGTAAACCAAATAAAGAACCAGCCGCCCAGCAGGCCAAGAACGCCTCCCATAAGACCTGACAACAGGAAGCCTACGATGCCAAAGCCGAGAATATTGATCCAGCGGGCCAACTGCTCGTTCTTCAGAATGTTGATGTAAATCCATGCCAGTCCGGCGATCACGATGGCGCCGCCCAGGACCCCCAGCAGAACCGAGCCGTTTCCGGCGCCGACAAAGATACCAGCGAATGCCCCGGCCAGTGCGACGCTGGGCAAAACCATGGACAGAGGTTTGCGGGATATCGGAGTAAGTGCGGCCATCTTGATTATCCCAACTTCACGTTATCAATGCCCACGATCTTGTCGTAGACCCAGTAGAGCAGCAGAACGACCGCCAGCAGTATCGTTCCCAGCGCCGCCGCCAGTCCCCAGTTCAGTGAAGACGAGATGTGATAGGCGATCCGGTTTGAGATAAAGACACCTTTGGTACCACCCACAATTTCAGGCGTGATGTAGTAGCCAATCGCCAGAATGAACACGAGGATGGAACCAGCGCCGATGCCCGGAATGGATTGCGGGAAATAAATGCGCCAGAAGGTCGTCCAGTTCGTCGCCCCCATGGATTTCGCAGCGCGTGTATAAGTTTCCGGAATGGTCTGCATCACTGAATACATGGGTAGGATCATGAATGGCAGCAGGATATGCGTCATCGCTGTGATCGTACCGATCTGGTTGTTGATGATCACCAGCCGTGCATCGTCGGCTACTAACCCCAGCCAGACCAGCGTTTCGTTGATTACGCCTTGCTGTTGCAGCATGACTTTCCAGGCTGATGTTCGGACCAGCAGCGACGTCCAGAACGGCAAGAGCACAAGGATCATCAACAGGTTCGACACCCGCATCGGCAGGGTGGCCAGCAGGTAGCTGACCGGATATGCCAGAAGAATACAGGCGCCGGTAATAACCAGTGACATGAACAGGGTCCGGCCAAACAACTTGATCAGGATCTGCTTGTCATCAGGCTGAGATTGCGCGCCGTCAGGGGTTCTGCGCATATCCACTGCATTCAGAAAATACCCGTTGGTGATCTTCGGCGAATGGGTTTTGATCACGCGCCACGTTTGTGGATCGCCCCATCCGTCGTGAATATCAATTAGTTGCTCCTTGAACGGACCATCCGTTTCAGGATCCAGTTTCTTGATCTGACGACCTGACTTGCGGAACATCGAAGACATACCGGTTTCTTCGTAGTTCAAACGCGAACCAAGCCGTGTGTGCTCTTTGTTGTCAATCGCAACAATCATATCCCGGACAAATGCGTTATACACATCTTCGCCCGGCAATTCGCCAGACTGCTCGTCCCAATTTTGAAGCGCCTCGACAGTTAGAGGCAGTGTTTCCGAAACGATGCTGTTCTCGACCGATCGGAAAAGCATCGCCGCGATCGGCACAATAAAGGAAAACAGCACGAACAAAAGCAAAGGGGCGATCAGAAGAAGGGCGCGCAGCTTTTGCCGCCGCAGCGAGCGTGCCAGCGATAGTTTGAGCGGCGTTCCGTCCGCTGCCAGCATGGGTCCGGCGTTTTGGCTTGCGTCAGTCATTCGAGCCCCTCGGGTATGTCTTGGTTCAGGGGCGGCGCACCGCCCCCGACTGTGTCATGAAATCAATCGCTTACTGCGCCAGCCATGCCTGGAACTTGGCGTCGATATCGTCGCGGTAATCCGCCCAGAATTCGTAGTTATACAGGAACGTGTTCTTGGCGTTTTCCGGATCGGTCGGCATATGCGGTGCCATATCGATACCCAGATCGGCGTGCTGACCCACAAGTGGAGCTGACGAAGCGCGGGCCGGACCGTACGAGATGTACTTGGCCTGATCCGCCAGACGCTGAGTGTCGGTTGCGAACATGATATAGTCCAAAGCGCGCTGCTTGCGCTCATCGCTCAGTCCGGCAGGGATGATCCAACCGTCCAGATCGAACACCTGCGCGTCCCACAGCATTGCAACCGGCTGTTTCTGCTCTTCGATCACACTGAACAGACGACCGTTATAGGTCGAACCCATGACAACTTCGCCGTCAGCCAGCAACTGAGGCGTGTCCGCACCGGCGGACCACCAGACAACGCTGTCTTTGATGGTGTCCAGCTTGGCCAAAGCCTGATCCTGACCTTCCGAAGTCGCCAGAACGTCATAGACATCATCCTTCGCGACGCCGTCACACAGCAGCGCCCATTCCATATTGTTGATGGGGCGTTTTTCCAGCGAACGCTTGCCCGGATATGCCTCCAGGTCGAACACTGCACAGATGTCGGTTGGTGGGGTGTCACCTACCAGATCGGTGCGGTAGCCGAATGTGGTCGAATAGACGATCTGCGGAATAAAGCAGTCGCTGACTAACAGTTCCCCGAAATCTTCAGAAGCCGGCGTGCCATCCGGAGCCGGAGCCAATTGGCTGTCAAAATCGATTTCAAGCGCCAGACCTTCGTCGCAAAGCCGGATTGCGTCAGCGGCCACAACATCCACTACATCCCATGTGATGTTGCCCGCTTCATTCATCGCGCGCAGTTTGGCGACGGCCTCGTTCGAGCTGTCATCGTTCAGAATCGTGATGCCGGTCTTTTCCGAATAGGGCTCGTGATACGCCTTCAACTGCGACTTTGAATAGGCACCGCCCCAGGAAACGATGGTCATCTCCTCGGCTGAAACAGTGCCCGCAGCCGTCGCAATTGCAGCCGCAGTGAGCATGATCTTGGTTGGTTTCATGTGTTACTCCCAGTTCATCCCGTTTTATGTGGTGGTCAGCCGATGCACGGGTTTTCACCGGCCGGTCCCTCAGCTTAACCGCGCTTGTCCCGCGCGGTTTGGTCTATGCGTCGAGCGCACGACAATCCTGTGCCAGCCAGCCGATCTCGATCTCCTGACCCGGGGTCAGGCGTACGGCATCAGGCGCATTTCGAGTTTTGGCGATGAATTCGTTGTTTCCGGCAACGGACATGCGGAACCGAAATACGTCGCCCATGTAAATGAATTCTTCGACCCTTGCTTTCAAAGTATGGGCGTCGGCGTGCAGGCGGTCTTTGTTGAATTCCACACGTTCAGGGCGGATCGAAACTTTGGTCCGGTCGCCTGCGTTGTGGACGTTGATCGGAACCGCGTCGATTTCCGAGCCATCATCCAGGCGTACGACGCAAGTGTCGCCATCAATCGATTTAATAACACCTTCCAACGTGTTGTTTTCACCGATGAATTGCGCGACGAAACTGTTTTCCGGCTCTTCGTAAAGCTGATCAGGTGGCGCAAGCTGTTGAATGCGGCCATCGTCGAAGACGGCCACCCGATCTGACATGGTCAGCGCTTCGGTCTGGTCGTGGGTCACGTAGACAGTTGTGATCCCAAGCTCATGGGCCAGACGTGTGATTTCGAACTGCATATGTTCACGAAGCTGCTTGTCCAATGCCCCCAAAGGCTCGTCCATCAAGACCAGTTCGGGCTCGAATACCAGGGCACGGGCCAGAGCAATCCGCTGTTGTTGCCCGCCCGACAGCTGAGCAGGACGTCGGCCACCAAAGGCGCCCATCTGAACCATATCCAGCGCGCGCTTGACCTTTTCATCCCGCTCCGACTTGCCCAGCTTACGGACTTCCAGCGGAAACGACAGGTTCTCGGCCACCGTCATATGCGGGAACAAAGCGTAATTCTGAAAAACCATGCCAATACCGCGCTTGTGCGGCGGGATATTGTTGATGGGCTTGCCGCCCAGGAGGATTTCACCGTGCGTGGCGGTTTCAAATCCGGCGAGCATCATTAGGCAAGTCGTCTTGCCCGAGCCTGACGGCCCAAGCATTGTCAGAAACTCACCTTTGGGCATTGCAAGGTTTAGGTCTTTTACGACGAGGTTCTCGCCGTCATAAGACTTCTGTACGCGTTGGAATTCGACAAACGCGGCGTCGTTCATTGTATCGGCCACAAGACCCCCTGTTACGTCAAATGATTATCCGTCTTCTGCGGATTTCATTGATCTGTAGCCGTTAGTTAAGACCAAGCGATGTTCACATTGCAACAGTGAATCCCGGTTTTGTTACACAATATCGGGATTTAACAGCTCACCCGGCTTCGTTCAGAACCCGCATATGCCACGCAAGACTTTGATTACTGGACAGAACCGGCTTGCCGATACGAGCGCGTATCTCGGGAATAGCCTGTTGTGTGCGAAGGTTTGTACAACTCAGAAAAACCGCATCAACCGACGGGTCCGAGCCCAGTTTTGTGGCAGCGTCGATAACGGATTGCACCGAAATCCGAACAACTTTGGCCTCTTCTGATTCCCCGAATGTCCCCAAAACATCCATCTCCACTCCGCCTTGGGCAAAGGCCCGGCGCAGGGGAAGGTTTACCTCTTCAATATAGGGCGACAGCAGCGCGAATTTCGAAACTCCCAGGTGTCGCGCACAGGCCGTAGCTGCACGCAAAGGGTTTGTAACTTCGGCGGTCTGGCATGTCTGTTTAACAAGTTCCGCTACACGGTCGGACCCGATAACCGAGCTTGCAGACGTGCACCCGTACCCGACAACGCGATAAGGTCGCGCGCTGGGCAGCAATGCGGCGGCGGCTGGCAGCGCCTTCTCCATTTCCGCAAGGCTTTCCGTCGTCACCTCGATCCCGCTGGGAATACGTGTCACATAGATTGGATACTTGCGGTCCGAAAAATACGAGCTGAACTCAGGCTCCAACGTTTCATCGGTCTGCAACACGATCAGACCAAGCGGGGTGGACTTGGGATCGTCTTCATCAAGGGCGTAATGGATCCGGGTCATATCTCGATCACCTCTGGCCCGATGCGTGGGCTTAGAAAACGTGGGGTGCCTTCGGTGATGACAATGTTTTCTTCATGGACAAGTATTTTTGTACCAACGGCGATGCCCGGCTCCAACGTCAAAACCATGCCGGGTTCCAGCACGGTCTGGTCTGCCGGGATAAGGGACGGCCATTCTGTCAGTGACATCCCCAACCCATGACCCAGCCGCCCTGCATCTGTGCCTTCAGCATCTTTGGTAAGCACCTTGTTCATAGCATGGAACAAATCTGAGGCTGTTGCACCGGGCCGTGCGATCTCGAGCGCGGCATCCGAGGCTTCTACCAGTCTGGCGTGCGCTGATCTCACCTCGGGCCGGGCTGGGCCGACGGACCAATTGCGATCAAAATCACAGAAGTAGCCATCCCAAACCAGACCTGTATCCAGCATAAGCACGTCGCCAGGTTCCAACGGCGCCGAAGTTGCAGGTGATATTACATCACTGTAGCCGCCCTGCTCTGCCCCGCCTGCAAGATACGGCACCCAATCGGCCCCTTCCTCAAGGCAGAGCATCTGGAACCGGCGAAAAACCGTGTCCAGAGGCACTCCTGCGCGGGCAACCTCGGGAACGCGGGCGAACGCGCGTCCAGCGATATCGCAGGCTGTTTGGATCTTCGCAATTTCAGCCTCGGATTTGATCATGCGCAACCGGCGCAGGATACCCTGATCACCGGTAATGCGACGCGAACCGAGAGCGCCGCGCAAGCGTTCAATGTCCGCCATGGGCATCCGCACATGTGTCTCATGACCATCCGGCACCCCGATATTGCCCGAAACGGGCGTCAGTTCGGCCAGGACGTCGGCCAGAAGCGAGATACCGTCGTCCTGCAAGTCGGGCGCACTCCAGGTTCGGATGTCATCGATCCAGGTCTGCCCCATGAGCGCGGCCCCGATCGAAGGGATCACGGCCACCGGTTTGCCCGCGGCAGGCACGACCAGAAACCATGGCCGGGTTGGGCTTTCCCAAAATCGGGTGAGATAGCCGGTAAAGTAGCGCACATCAGTTTCTGTCGTCAGCAGCAGCGCCGATAAATCCGCGACTCGCATCAACTCCTGCGCGCGTTTGGTACGCGCCTCGAATTCTGCCTGATCGAACCCCCTCATTCCGCGATCTCCGACAGAAAGCACAAAACGCGTGAGTGTTCGTCGATCCCTATGGCTTTCCGCGCGGTTTCGTTCATCACTGCCGCAAGGCCTGCCCCGCCGGACGCCGTGGTGGCCAGCCCGGCCTTTGCCATTGCGTCAAGCTTTGCCGCCACATCGTCGTCTGACAGGGTCAGGAACAGGTCTGCGTCGCGAGCCAATCCGTTTAACGCGATCAACGATGGTTCCTTGCAGTCCAGACGCCCCATAATGCTGTCAGGGCCATCCGCGAAAACACATTTTCCGGCGGCTATGCTGGCCTGCAACGCGGGTGCCGCTTCGGGTTCAACCACAACGATCTTCGGTGCGTCGCCCCAGATGTTTCGTGCATAGGCAGCAACGGCACCGGCCAGCCCGCCCACGCCTGCCTGCAACAGAATATGCGTCGGAACCTCGGGACACTGCCTGACAGCCTCTGCCGCCATTTGCAGATAGCCTTCCATAAGCGTCCATGGCAGGTCATAATATCCTTCCCACGAACTGTCCGACAGCAATATCCAACCGTTTTCGTCGGCAGCCATTCTCGCGGCCTCCATGCTGGCGGCATAGTCAGCACCACTTCGAACAACTTCGGCTTTTTGGCCTTTGAGACGTTCCGCAAAGGTTTCGGGCACAGTTTCAGCAATGTAAACAACAGCTTTCGCACCGAAAATTCTGGCACCCGCCGCAACACTCATGCCGTGGTTCCCGGCGCTGGCGGTCACATAGGTTGCGCCTGCCAGAGTTTGTTCACCCGGCTCACCTGTCCTCTCGGCCGCATGACGCGCAATTACATAGGCCGCCCCTAAAGCTTTGAACGAACCAAGGTTCATCCGCGCCCGCTCATCCTTCACCCAAAGCTGGGCTACAGGGGCCAGTTTCCCAACATCCACCAATGGCGTTTCTTTCGCGACAGGGCACTGAGAAAGCAAATCTTCAACACGGGCAGCATTTGTAGAAGGATACGGCGCAGACGGTGCAAGCTTTTGGCCCCCCCGATGTGGATTGGTGATGATCTGCATACGCCCCTCGCCTAATTGTTCATCTGGTGACGTGACCCTACCGATGGAACACTGTCAATCAACCTCTGCCGTTAGCCAGAGACGTCGACGACCTTCGGGGTCTGTTCTGTTACCAAGGCCAACACCCAGTCGTGAAACAATCGGGCAGCCGGATTGGCGGCGTTTGACGAGAGGTAATAGCCTTCGTTGCTGTCAACCGAACATTCATGCGCGCGTATGACCAGACCGGCGGCAATCGCATGAGTCGTCAGTAATTCGCTCACCAACGCGACACCGCTGCCGTGAACGGCCAGTTGCAGAGCCATCCCAAATGTATCGACAAAAACACCAGGTTGGCGGCGCAAGCCCTGTTTTTCAAACCATGTGCCCCACCCACTTGATGTCCCGACAGCCTCGATCAGAGGCAGGTCAAACACGCCGCCCGCGACCGTCGGGGATTTCACGGCAACCAGACGGTCAGGCATCAGGCGGACAGCGCCCTGTCCCACCTGTTTCTTTGATCCGAACCTAACCTGAACATCAGCGTGGGATGCGTGGAAATCGTCGGGCCAGATCGCACTGAGAAGCCGAACGCGAACTTCAGGATGGCGTCCGGTAAAATCTGACAGATATGGGGCAATAACCCACTGGGCGATGCTAACAGACGTGGCGACGGTCAAGATGTCTCCGGACGCGCTGGCGTCCACGCGCCAGGCAGCCGCGGCAAGCGCTTCAAGCGCGCTGCCAACCTCGGGCAATAGTTTACGCCCCGCATCCGTCATCGCCAAACTTCTGGGGTACCGCACAAAAAGAGCTGTCCCCAAACGCATCTCGAGCGATTTCACCTGCTGACTGACCGCCGATTGCGTCAAGCCAATCTCTTCGGCAGCCGCCGTAAAGCTAAGCGTTCGTGCAGCCGCCTCGAAGGATCGGAACCAGGTCAGTGGTGGAAGAGATTTACCCATTTGGTCAAGCTGTCCATTAATCTTTTTAATGGCAAAGCACATAATTCAATCATTTGTCAAAAACCCTGTCCGTTTTTAACGTTTGCGAGCGCGACAGGAGAGCTTTGATGCAACCGGAAATACGTAAGATCGTCACCTACGATGAGGAGGTCCTTGTCGAGGGCTTCCGAGCCGCCAAAACCCCATGGCGCATGTTTGCCGTGGCCGCAGTGGTTCACAACCCCTGGGCAGGACGGTTTGTGGAAGACCTTAAACCCGAGATACAGGCCTATGGCCCTGTTCTGGGTGAGATGATGACGAAACGTATGATCAAACTGGCCGGGAGTGGTGAGGCAATCGAAGCCTATGGCAAAGCCGCCGTGGTCGGGCTGAATGGTGAGGTCGAGCACGCTTCGGGCCTTATTCACACGTTGCGCTTTGGCAATCACTACCGTGAGGCCGTCGGTGCGAAATCCTATCTGGCGTTCACCAACACACGTGGTCCGGCAAATGCGCCGATCATGGTGCCGTTGATGGATAAAAACGATGCCGGGCGGAGGTCGCACTACCTGACAATTCAGTTCTCAATTTCTGACGCACCGCGCGATGACGAAGTTGTGGTCGTATTAGGCGCAGCAACCTCGGGCAGACCGCACCACCGTATCGGTGACCGTTATCAGGATCTCAAGGATTTGGGCCATGACCTGGACAACCCGGCCGCGGTCTGAGATCGGCGGGCTGGCGGCTATCCAGACTGGTTCGGGTCAGAATATCCTTCTGTTGCATGGTGTTGGTTTACGGGCTGAAGCCTGGGGTGCGCAATTGGACGGGCTTGAGTCCGAGGGTTGCATGACCGCTCCGGACATGCCCGGTCACGGAAACAGCCCATTAACTGACCTCAGCATCGGGCTTTCGGCGTACACCGAAGCGGCTCGGGGTGTTCTGGACTGCATGAGTGGAGCGGTCGTTTTGGTTGGCCACTCGATGGGGGCCATGATCGCGCTTGATGTTGCCACCAAAGCGTCAGACCGGGTTTGTGGGGTCGTCGCATTGAACGCGGTTTTTGAGAGAGCCGCGAATGCGGCACAGGCCGTGCGCGACCGTGCGGCGCAGCTGGATGGCAAGACGATCGCTGATCCCACCAGCACATTGCATCGATGGTTCGGAGATGTCGCCTCGGCTGAGCGCGATGCCTGCCGTAGATGGCTGACGGCCATGGACCCGGCTGCGTATAAAACGGCCTATTCCGTCTTCGCCCACAGCCAGTGCCCCCGACGCGATGCGTTGGAGAAACTAAGCTGCCCGGCGCTTTTTCTAACCGGCAGTCTTGAGCCCAATTCAACCCCGGAGATGTCACGCGCCATGGCGGACGCCGCGATGAACGGGCGCGCGCAAATCATTGAAGGCGCTGCACATATGATGCCGATGACGCATGCAGATCAGGTCAACGCTGCGATTTCCAGCTTTCTGAGTGTGCTGCGCCCATGACCGCGCTTGATCCTCTTGACCTTCGTCGTGCATTCGGTCGGTTCATGACCGGTGTGACGGTTGTGACGACGCGTGATGACGCAGGCAATCCACTTGGCTTTACGGCCAATTCCTTCACTTCGGTTTCTCTCGACCCGCCGCTGCTTTTGGTCTGTCCGGGAAAAAACCTGTCTTCTTTCAACGTTTTTGCAACCTGCGCCCGTTTCGCGGTGAACATTCTGGCCGAGGGGCAGGAAAACGTATCCAATACGTTTGCCGGGTTCAAAGGTGATCGATTTGCCAAAATCGATCACTACTTTGATACGAATGACGTCCCTTTGATCAGGGGGGCAGTCGCAACGTTTTCCTGCCGCACTCATCAGGTTGTCGAAGCCGGCGACCATTGCGTTTTGATCGGTCAGGTCGAAACGTATTCTCAGGACGATGCCACCGGACTTGGCTATGCGAACGGGCAGTATTTCAGCCTCGGACTGGAGCGTGGCGCGCTGGAACCATCCGGGCGAAATGTGGTCTGTGGCGCGATCATCGAACAGGACGGGCACGTCTTTCTGGAGAAAACAGATGCCGGTTTCCGCCCGCCGCAAGTTACGCTGTCAGATCGGCAAGATCTGCGAAGCAGCCTTATGCAGAACCTGACGGCAAGGGGTATCAATGCGCGCCTTGGCGTCGCGTATTCCGTCTATGACGATGCGACCACGCACCATGTTTACATTCTTGCGTCTGCGCCCGCCCTGCCCCGGCATGGCCCGTTTCACGCAGTCGCAACCAAAGACCTGGCGACCCTACCTTACGCGTCAGCACCCATCGCCACCATGATGGCTCGTTTTGCGCTGGAAAGCCAAACCCGCAATTTCTCGCTTTATCTGGGTGACGCCCAGCGGGGCGATGTGCACAGCCTGTCGGAAAGGACCTGAGGAATGGAGTTTTCCCTTTTTGCCCATATGGAACGGCTGGGCCCCGAAGAGTCGCATGAGAAGTTGTATGAAGAGTTCATCGAGCTGTGCAAGATGGCTGATCAGGCAGGGATGCGTGCGGTCTGGACCGGTGAACATCACGGGATGGATTTCACCATCGCACCCAACCCGCTGATGTCGCTGGTGGACATCGCGCATCATACCAAAAACGTGCGCCTTGGCACCGGCACTGTGATCGCACCGTTCTGGCATCCGATCAAACTGGCGGGAGAGGCAGCCGCTGCGGATATCATGACCGGTGGCCGGATCGAACTGGGCATAGCGCGCGGTGCCTACTCTTATGAATATGAGCGGCTTATGCCCGGTCTGGACGCATGGACCGCCGGTCAGCGAATGCGAGAGATCGCTCCTCTGCTGCCCAAATTGTGGGAAGGCGACTGCGCGCATGACGGAGCGTTCTTTCAGTTTCCCGCCACCAGTTCGGCGCCAAAGCCGGTGCAGCTCGGCGGGCCACCCATCTGGATTGCCGCGCGGGATCCGAACAGCCACGAGTTCGGCGTTCAGAACGGGTTCAACATTCAGGTCACCCCGCTCTGGCAAGGCATCGAAGAAATCGAGACACTGATGACCCGTTTTGAGACCGCCTGCGCCAATCACGGCGGAGCGCGCCCCAAGATCATGCTGCTTCACCACACCTATGTCGGGCGCGATGACGCTGAACTGGATCAGGCTGCGCGGGATTTGTCCCGGTTCTACAACTATTTCGGCGCGTGGTTCCAAAACAAGCGACCAGTCCGACAGGGATTGATTCAGGCTCTGACCGAAGAAGAAATGGCAGCCAACGCAATGATGGCACCCGAAAACCTTGTGCGCGATCTGACAATCGGCACGGCGGACGGGGTAACAGAACGTCTGAAACGCTATGAAGACCTTGGATATGATGAATACTCGTTTTGGATCGACAGCGGCATGAGCTTCGAACGCAAGCGCGCATCACTTGCCCGTTTCATCGACGATGTAATGCCGAAGTTTCAGTGAGGGGCCGCAATGCACCAGAAGCCACATTACCAGCTATTTATCGACGGCACTTGGACCGAAGGGGCACGTGGGCAAGTGATGACCTCTTTGAACCCCGCGACGGGCGAGGAATGGGCCAGTTTCGCCTGCGCCGCACCCGAAGACGTAGAGCGCGCCGTTTCTGCAGCGCGCCAGTCACTTGACGATCCGGCGTGGCGGGACATGACGCAAACCGCGCGTGGCAAACTGTTGTTCCGGCTTGCGGAACTGATCGAACAGAACGCAGGACGCCTTGGCGAGGTCGAGACGAAGGACAGCGGCAAGCTGCTGGCGGAAACCGCGACCCAAACGGCTTATGTCGGCGATTATTATCGCTACTATGCGGGGCTGGCGGACAAAATCGAAGGCGCGGTCCTGCCGATCGACAAACCGGACATGCATGTCTTTACGCGGCGCGAGCCCATTGGCGTGGTAGTCGCAATTGTCCCTTGGAACGCGCAGATGTTTCTGACGGCTACCAAGCTTGGGCCGGCTCTTGCCGCGGGTTGCTCGGTTGTGCTGAAGGCATCAGAGATTGCGCCCGCCCCAATGCTGGAATTCGCCCGCTTGATTGACAAAGCGGGATTCCCACCCGGCGTCGTTTCCGTCATTACCGGGGACGCCGAGAACTGTGCGATCCCTCTCACCCGACACCCTGACGTGGACCGCATCGCGTTTACTGGCGGGCCGGAAACGGCGCGCCATGTGGTGCGCAACTCGGCGGAAAACTTTGCTGTAACCACGTTGGAATTGGGTGGAAAATCCCCGATCATAGTTTTCGATGATGCCGATCTGGATGGTGCGGCCAACGGACTGATCGCGGGTAATTTCGGCGCTTCGGGTCAAAGCTGCGTCGCAGGATCGCGCGGGCTGATCCATCGCCCCCTTATGGAATCCCTTATCGCCAAAATCGAAGAAAAGATGACGGGCATTGTCATCGGTGATCCATTGAAACCTGAAACACACATTGGCCCTCTGTGCACAAAAGCCCAGATTGTCAGAATTCAGGCGACGCTGGCCAAGGCCAAGGAACAGGGCGCCCGTATTCGTTTCGGTGGCGCGCCACTGGATCAGTCAGGTTATTTCATGGCCCCAACGCTGGTGGAATGCACCAATGCCGAGACGGAGACCCTGAAGGTGGAAATGTTCGGCCCCGTCATGTCCTTGCTGCCCTTCGACACTGAAGAAGAGGCAATCGCCTTGGCCAATGACAGGCCGTTCGGGCTTGGCTCGGGCATCTTCACCGAAAATGTCGCCCGTGCTCACCGTGTTTCATCACGCCTGAAATCGGGCATCTGCTGGATCAACACCTACCGCGCCGTCTCACCCATCGCGCCCTTTGGCGGTTTCAATCAATCCGGTTATGGCAGGGAATCGGGATTGGAGGCCATTCACGATTACACGCGAACCAAGACCGTTTGGCTGAATACATCGGACAAACCGATGTCGAACCCATTTGTTATGCGCTGAGGTGATCTGCTAGACGATCAACGATCACAACTGCACAGCAGCGCTGCCTTCCAGCCTTATCACTTGCCCCACTTTCAGCAGGATCAAGAGTGGGTGCGATTTGCTTGGGAAAACGCGATGATCGCATCAACCAACAGGTCAATCGTATCAACAGCTCTTACGTCCGCGGCGACACTGTCGGCGATTAACGACAGCTCTGAACACGCGATAAGTTGCATATCTGCCCCGGCACCAATCAGTTCCGCAGATACGGTATTCAGAGTTTCGCGTGCCTCATTGTAAGGATCACCGGCCTTGATCCTGCGGATGGCCGCAAGCATCTTGCCCTCATCTGCTGGCCAGACAACTGACATTCCCCGCGCTTGAAACGCGGTGTCGAAAAGACCTACGCGCCGCAGCGCGGGCGACGCCAGCATCCCGATACACCCACCCGGTCCGATTGTCCGGTCGGCACGATCCACTGCCAGTTCCACCATGTTCAACAAGGGAATAGTCGCGGCATCCGTAATCGCAGCAGCATAGTAATGTGCAGTGTTGCACGGCATGGCCAATGCCACAGCCCCGGCAGCTTGAAGACGACGTGCCATCGCGGCAAGCACAGGCCCCGGATCCGCGCCCGTTCCGTCAATCAAGTGAGAAATGCGAGACGGCACCTGCGGGTTCATATCGATCAACAACGGGATATGGTCGCGATCGTCGTTTGCAGGCACAGCCTCCACCAACTTGCGCTGGAGGAGGATAGTCGCCTCGGGACCCATGCCACCAAGAATACCGATCGGGGCCCGCGTCATTGGTCAGATATTGACCCAGCGGTTCTGATAGTCAAACACAAAGTCATACCCCCCCAGCGCCGCTGCACCGCCGGTATGCAGGAATACGACACGCTGGTCCTGGAACTCGCCTTTGCGTGCAAGATCAATAAGACCTGCCGCACCTTTTGCCGAATAGCAGGGATCCAAAAGTATCCCCTCCAGCTCGGCGAACATCCGGATTGCCTCGATACCACTTTCGGTAGGCAAGCCGTAACCCTGTCCGACGTAATCTGTATTGGCCATCACGTCTTCGCGGTTCACGACGCCTGCACATCCCAGCTTCTCGGCTGTTTTACAGGCAAGATCGTAAACCATCTGTTCTTGTTTAAGTTGGGGCGCCCGGGTCCCGATCCCCAAAACCGGCACCTTCGCGTTCATGGCGCACATACCGGTCACCAACCCCGCCTGCGTTCCCGAAGAGCCGGTCGCGTGCACCAGCCGGTCAATTCTTAAACCGCGGTCGTTGGCTTGGCCCAAAAGCTCAAAAGCTGCGTTCACATAGCCAAGGACACCTGTCGGATTTGATCCACCACCGGGGATGAGGTAGACGTTGCGCCCCTCTGCCCTTTTCTTTTCTGCTGCTTTTTCCATCTCGGCCGGCATGTCATGCCCGCCGGGAAATTTCTCGGTGGTTGCACCGTGGAGGTGATCCAGCAGGACATTGCCGTTGGTGTTGTAGTTTCCGTCCTGATAACCGGTGCGATCTTCCAGCAGAATATGGCAATCAAATCCCAGCTTGGCTGCAAAAGCGGCTGTCTGTCGGCCGTGGTTGGTTTGAGTTGCCCCTTGCGTCATGACCATATCCGCGCCCTGCGCCTCGGCTTCGGCCATCAGGAATTCCAGTTTGCGGGTCTTGTTGCCACCGGTCGACATACCAGTGCAGTCATCGCGTTTGATCCAGATTTCCACCCCCAGTTCTTTGGACAGCCTCTTCATCGGTTCCAACGGCGTCGGCAGATGGGCAAGATGCACACGTGGAAAGCGGGCGAGATGCATGTAGAGGCTCCTAACATTGAATTTCGGCAATTTACCATCCCTCAAGCCGTGCATCCAATTCGAAATTCTACTCATAACTTGCAAAAGTTGCATGTTAGACGTCCTTCGCCTATTTAACCTCCATGCGCCTGGAATGGATCGATGACATATTGGCTGTTTTGGATAGCGGTTCCTTGACACGAGCCGCTGAGAAGCGGCTTCTCACTCAATCTGCCTTCACTCGGCGGATACGGCTTATCGAAAACAGCATCGGAGCCACCCTGTTTGACCGCCGCCACAAGCCAGTATCACTTATGCCTGGCATTCAGTCATTAGAGCCCGAACTGAGAGAGCTTAGTACGCGGCTGCACAAACTGCGACATGTGCTGAAGACAGCGAATGACCAAACCGGGAAATCACTGTCGTTTGTGTGCCAACATGCTTTGACGACAACGATTTCGCCTAAGATCGTGGAAACGCTGACCGAGAATGACGATATCTCAATTCACGTGCGATCGGGGAACCAGGACGAATGTCTGTTGAACCTGATCTCAAAACAGGTCGATTTCGCGATCATGTATTCGATCCCGGGCGACGAAATAAGCAGTGTTGGTGACGCATTCGAAGCCAAGACACTTGGCGCGGACACTTTGATTCCCGTTTGCGCACCCTCTGTTCGCAACAAAATCACCAGCGCGGCACTTCCGGTCATAGGCTATCCGTCCGATGTGTTTCTGGGGCAAGTTTTCGCTCGGAAAATCGCGCCGCGATTACCAGAGGAAACCACACTTGTGGCCAGAGCTGAAACGGCCCTGACATTTGCGATGCAACAATATGCCTTGAATGGAATTGGCGTTGCCTGGTTACCTCATTCTCTGGTTGCTGCGTCCCTGGCAACAGGTCAGCTTCAACGCGCTGACAGCACACTTCCTTCACAGGAACTGACAATCAGGATGTTTCGTTTTGCAGTTGCTCAGTCCGAATATTGTGAGCAAATCTGGCAAAGCTTTGATGCGCTTCCACTCGATTTCGCTACGTTGCATTATTGATCTGACGTCGAAGTAAACAACTTCCAGAACGCGGATGAGTGCGGCCCAAGGCAGCCCACCTATTCAAGGTGAACCCTAGTGGTATGCCCGCATCGGAACTTCTCACGGGATTCTGGCCCTAATTCGGCTCTGGTTACTCTGCCGCTGATGTTACCCTGTCCGGTGCGGTCAACCGCTGCCATGCGTCGTACTGGGCGAGAAAGATTTGTCCGTTGAGGTCGTCGAGGAAATGCGACTGTTTCAAGCGGTCCATGACGGGGCCTTTGACTTCGGACAAGTGCAGACCAACGCCCATGTCACGCAGGCGGTGGTTGATGGCCTCAAGGCTTTCGAGGGCTGAAAAGTCGACCTCGTTCACCGCCGAGAACATCAAAACCACGTTGCGGATTTCGCAACCCTCGGTCACACGCGCCTGGATCAGATCTTCGAGGAAACGGGCGTTCACGAAATACAGGCTTTCATCGACCCGCAGCGTCACAAGTGACGGCTCGGTGTCGACTTTGTGGCGATTGATATTGCGGAAGTGCTGCGTGCCCGGCACAAGCCCGACCTCGGCCACATGCGGGCGCGAGGTTTTGTAGAGATGCAGAAGGATCGAAATCGCCACGCCGCTGGCCACACCGGTTTCGACCCCGGCCAGCAAAGTCAAAACGATGGTGGCGGCTACGGCGGTAAAATCGGCGCGCGAATATCCCCAGGTCTTTTTCAGGATCGACGTGTCCACAAGGCTTAGCACCGCAACAATGATCGTCGCGGCCAGGGTGGCCTTGGGCAAAAAGTACACCAGCGGTGTCAGGAACAGCGCGGCAATCGCCAGACCACCAGCGGTATATATGCCTGCCGCCGGGGTTTCCGCCCCCGCATCGAAGTTCACGACCGATCGTGAGAACCCGCCGGTGACCGGAAAGCCGCCGGTAAACGCCGCGCCCAGGTTGGCTGCGCCCAGACCGATCAACTCCTGATCGGGGTCCACGCGCTGGCGTTTCTTGGCAGCCAGCGTCTGCGCAACCGAGATGCTTTCGACAAAACCGATGATCGAGATCAGGATCGCTGGTACCAGCAATGCACCGATGAGGTCCGAGGACAGCCCCGGAAAAGTCAGCGGCGGAAGGTTCTGAGGCACGTCGCCGACGATCTTGACGCCCTGCGCATCCAGCCCGAACCCCCAGACGACAACTGTGGTCACCACCACGGCAGCAACTGGTCCGGCCTTGGTCAGCACGTCAGCCAGCAGGGGTGTCACCCCCATGCGCCGCAACGCGGGTTTGAGGTTCTTGCGCACCCAAAACAGGAACGCAGTGGCCAGCACGCCGATGATTACCGTTAGCCAATTGGTCTGCCCAAGGTTTTCGAAGATTGAGCCCAGCATCCCTGGCAGGGTATGCCCATGGGCGCTGACACCCAGAATGTGCTTTAATTGGCTGGTCGCAATCAGGACACCCGACGCGGTAATGAAGCCTGCGATGACAGGATGGCTGAGGAAATTGGCCAGAAAGCCCAGTCGAAAAACGCCCAGCAGCACCAGAATGCCACCCGACAGGAAAGCCAGTGTCAGTGCCGCCACCATGTATCCGGCCGTGCCCTGCTCGGCCACCTGCCCCACGGCGCTGGCTGTCAGCAGCGACACAACCGCCACCGGCCCCACCGCCAACGCCCGGCTGGTGCCAAAAACTGCATAAAGGATGATCGGTAGAATCGAAGCATAGATCCCGGCCTCAGGCGGCAGCCCTGCCAGCAAGGCATAGGCCAAGGACTGTGGGATCAGCATGATCGTGACGATCACAGCCGCGATCAGATCATTCGACAGCGACGCCCGGCTATACTGGCGACCCCAGTCAAGAATAGGAAGGAAACATAAAAGGCTCTGCATGGGTTCACGTCCTGAGAAAGCGGCGGCCAGAGCGCGGGAGGCTCTGACCGCCATACCGTGGCCCGTCGCACATTTGGTGAAGGCGGAACAGACCAGAACTTAAATCGGTTCTTCCGGTGTCAGTTTCGAGAGGTGTCAATCGGTCGCCACCTTCAGTGGTTCGGGCTTGGCCAACCACTCTTTGCCCTTCAGCATCGCGGACCAGTAGATCGGCGGCAGCAGTTTCTCTTTCAGCAGCCACGCCAACCGGCTGGGTTTGGTTCCGTCGATCAGAAATTTCGGGAAGCTGGGTGTCATCACTCCACCATAAGCGAACTCGGCCAGAACGATCTTGCCACGCTCGACCGTCAACGGGCACGAGCCGTAGCCATCATAGGCGGCAACCGGGCCGCGGCCCTGAATGTCTGCCACGATATTATCGGCCACGGTCGGTGCCTGTTTACGCGCCGCCGCTGCGGTTTTGGCGTTGGGCGCGTTCATCACGTCGCCCAGCGACCAGATATTGTCAAAGTTCTTGTGGCGCAGTGTCGCCTGATCAACATCGACCCAGCCCGCCGCGTCCGCCAGCGGCGACACGCGAATAAAGTCCGGCGCGACCTGTGGCGGGCAGACATGCATCATGTCAAACTCGACTGTGACCAAATCCGGCTCGGCGTCGGGCACTGCAACCTTAAAGGTCGCTTTTTTCGCCGCCCCATCTACCGACACCAGATTGTGAAAGAAATTCAGCGAGGCGTCGTATTTTCTGACGTATTCCATCAGCGCCGGGACATAGTCCTTGACCCCGAACAGCACACCGCCAGCGTTCATGAACTGGATGTCGATATCCTTCAGAACGCCGCGCCGGAACCACGCATCGCCCGACAGATATAGGGCTTTTTGTGGCGCACCCGCGCATTTGATCGGCATCGGCGGCTGCGTGAACAGCGCCCGGCCCTCCTTAAGCCCTTCGACAAGCTGCCAGGTGTAGGGCGCCAGGTCATAGCGGTAGTTCGAGGTCACCCCGTTGCGGCCCAAGGTTTCTTCCAGCCCTTCGACCGCGCTCCAGTCCAGCTTGAGCCCCGGAGACACGACAAGACGGTCGTATTTCACCACGCGACAGCCATCCAGAATAACGGCATTGTTCAGCGGCTCGAAGGCAGCAACTGCCGCCTTGATCCACTTCACCCCGCGCGGGATCAGGGATCCCATCGTCTTGGCGGTCTGTTCTGCGGAGAAGACGCCCCCGCCCACCAACGTCCAGCCGGGCTGATAATAATGCACGTCAGACGGATCAATGATGGCAATCGACAGGTCGGATTTGCGCGCGTGCAGGCTGGCCGCAGTGGCAATACCGCCAGCCCCACCGCCCACGATAACCACGTCGAAGGATGCGTCGCCCGTGTCGGTCGGCGTTTTCCCACCATTGGCAATGCGGCGGGCGACGCCGCTCATGTCATAACCGGCGACCTTGGTGGCTGACAGGATCTCGGATACCGGACGCTTGTGCGCCGCCTCGTTCAACGACCACAAAGTGGCCGAGCGCGTGCCGGTCCGGCAATAGGCCAGAACCGGACCCGGCAACTCGGTCAGCGCGCTGCCAAAGGCCTCGGCGTCCTCGTCCCTGACGATCCCGGTTTGCACTGGAACATAGCGCACCTCGAGACCCAGTTTTTCCGCAGCTACCTCGATCTCCTCGAAAGTCGGCTGATCGGCACCTTCGCCATCGGGACGGTTGCAAATGATGGCACGAAAGCCCGCGCCTTTTATCGCCTCGATGTCATTTGGCGTAATCTGCGGCGACACCGAAACTGCGCCTGATATCTTTCTGATGTCCATGGGTGCCTCTTGCGTTCAGAGCTTGTTGACTGGGACTTTGAGCATCTGGTTCCCGTCCTGGTCCGTTGGAATGCCGCCCGCCCGGATGTTGACCTGAATCGAGGGGACGATCAGTGTCGGCATTGCCAGCGTCGCGTCGCGCTCGGACCGCATTTTGATGAACTCGTCCCTTGTCTTGCCGCCGCCCACGTGAATGTTGTGGGCCTTCTCCTCGGCCACCGTGGTTTCCCACTGGATGTCACGCCCGTTGGGACCATAATCGTGACACATGAATAGCCGGGTTTCGTCCGGCAGGCTGAGCACCTTGTGAATCGAGTCATATAACGTCCCCGCGTCGCCCCCGGGGAAATCGGCCCGCGCCGAGCCACCGTCAGGCATGAACAACGTGTCGCCCACAAAGGCTGCATCCCCGACAACATGCACCATGCAGGCGGGTGTGTGGCCCGGCGTATGCATGGTAAAGGCGGTCATGTTGCCGATCTTGTAGGTCATGCCATCGACGAACAGGGCGTCAAACTGGCTGCCGTCCCGCTGAAACTCGGTGCCTTCATTGAAGATCTTGCCAAACACGTCTTGCACGATCTTGATGTTTTCACCGATGCCGATCTTGCCGCCCAGCTTTTTCTGGATGTAAGGCGCGGCTGACAGGTGGTCGGCATGGGCGTGGGTCTCAATGATCCATTCCAGCTTGAGGCCCCTCTTCTCAACCTCGGCAATCAGCATGTCGGCATGGCCAAACGTAATGCGGCCAGCGGCATAATCGATATCCATGACACTGTCGATAATCGCACAGGCATTCGAGGTCGGGTCCGCAACAATATAACTGATCGTCGCCGTCGCCTCGTCGTAAAAACCCTGAACATCGGGCTTCACGCTCAGATCAACTGGGTAGCTTCCAATCGGCGTCGCTATCGCGTCGGCCATTTTCTGGTTGTGTATCTCGATTGACTTCTGATCATTCATGATCTTGCCTCCTAACTGGCGCGGATCCGTTACCCGTTTCCGCCGCGTGTCATCATCATTTCGTGGACGGCGTCCATGCCGCGATCCGCCATCGCGCTCACTTCGGCCGCATGGATATGCATGGCTTTGGCTATTTCCGGATCGTCAGATGTTTGCACCACTACGATCCCTTCAGAGGTCACTTCGATATCCGAGGTGATCTTGTCGCCATGTTGAAAAAATATGTCGAGGGTCGGGCTCTGAATGATGATCATCGGATCATCCTTGCGACTCACCCGATCGATCATCTCGGCAACATGGGAGACCAGAGCATCCATGACATCCGGGTCGGAAGATCTTGTGACAGTGCGAATACCGTTGGGAAGGTTTTCAACCTCGCGTGTGATCGTATCGAAATTGCGGAACATCACAGCCAGCTCGGCGCTTTCCTCGGGCGTCGCGTTCTCGCCCCTCAGCCCCAGCATGTTGACCTCGTCGTGGCCTTGCCCGTCTGCACCATGACGATGCTCTGCCCGTTCACCGGTCATTCCCTGGCGATGCCCGTGCCCGGACATCAGAAAGATGTAACTGCCAGCCGCGCCGACCAAAGCAGCAACAAGCAACGCAATGGCGATGCCGCCGAACGTCCGGGCGGGATTGCGGTCATTCATCTTTGTCTCCTCCGTTTCTGCCAACCCTCATCCGGCCTTCGCGTGAGACCTGCAATCACCATGGCGGTATGAAAAGTTGAGGAGTAAATATAACTTTGAAACCCCGACTTCAGTGACAAAGTCACGAAACCGGAAAATTTCCCGAAATGGTCAGGTGCTTTGAGCCAACTGTTCCAAAGCCGCCTTGTTGGTTATCGCAATGCGCCCCCGCGATTGTGTAATCATCTCGCGTTTTTGAAAGTCCTGCAAAATCCGCGATACGACTTCACGCGCGGTGCCCAGTTCGCTGGCGAGTTGCTGATGCGTTGCCTGAATGTCTTCCCGACCCCCGGACAGAACCAGAAGGCGTTCAGCAAGGCGAATATCCAAGTGCCCGAATGCCACGTCATCGACTACCCGCAACAGATCAATCAGCCGGCGCGAATAGGCCTCGAACACAAACTCACGAAATGCGTCTTCTTCCGAGACCAGACGGTCAAAGGCATGTTTCGGCAAGGTCACCGCCGTTACGTCGGTTTCGGCAATACCTTCAGCGTTATATGCTTCTTCTGCCAGCATGCAGGCCGTCGTCAGCACACAGCTTTCCCCCGCCTCGACCCGATAGAGCACGATCTCGCGGCCCGAATCCGAACTTTGAGAAACGCGGATCCGTCCGTCATACAAGAACAACAGGCTGTCGGGGACGTTGTCAGGGCCGAATACCTGAGCGCCTTTTGGGCACCGCACAATACGGGCCGCCGTACGTAACCTTTCACGCACAGCCTTCGGAAGGCGGCTTGTCCCGTGAAATCGCTCAGTCCAGTCCAAAATTGTCATCTTGCGTTGCGCATGGGTGCCACAATGCCCTCCTCAATCGGCGCGATACGGTTCAACGGTGCTGTCAGACGAATTCGAACCAGTCTCAGTTTGCCGCGGAAACCGCGAACCTATCCGGAACAAAGTTGACGCCACTCGGCGAGAGCGGCGGTGCGGGTCAGCTTGAAGGTGTCTCGACTGGCTAGCGATCTTTCCTGGTTGAAGTGATTGTAGACAGAGGAATGGACGGAGGCGAATTTCTGCAAACTTCGCATTCGCCTGAAACGCTGCATCGCGCGTTCGCGTCGTCGAAACGGCAGGTGCGAATTCTCGACGCGGTTGTTGAGCCACCTTCCCGTCTGTTGTTTTTCGAGCGCGCCCATTTCTCTGAGCGCAGCCATGTAGGAAGCGAAGCGATCTGTGACGATCTCTTCGGCGCAACCATGTCGCTTCATCAATTTCTTGAGGAATTTCAGCGCTGCAGCTTTGTTTCGGCGTTTGGTAACAACGGCTTCCAGCACCTCGCCTTCATGATCCACAGCCCGCCAAAGATAATGCCGCTTGCCATTCACCTTCACGAAAACCTCGTCAACGTGCCACTTCGATTTTGAAAAGGCTCTGAGTTGCTGAACACGCTTTCTTCGGATCTCTGATGCAAACATAGGGCCAAACCTGTTCCACCAATATCGGACAGTTTCGTGGCTCACGTCGATGCCTCGCTCGTGTAACAGATCTTCGACATTTCGAAGCGAGAGCGGGAAACGGATATACAGCATCACCGCAAGGCGGATTATCTCGGGGCTGGTTTTGAAGTATTTGAATGAGGCAGGTCTGGTCATGGGAAAAAGCTACGCAACCGCCCTGCCCGCCTCAAGCCAAGTTCTTCTGACAAAACCGGCTGTACAGCGTCTTGTGGGGACCATATTCCCGCGGCGCATCCCGCCAGCGCAACCCATTGCGATTGATGAAGATAATCCCACTCAACACCCGTCTGTCATCGACCCGTGGCTTGCCATGCGACTTCGGGAAGAAAGGGGCAAGTTTGGCCATCTGCTCGTCGGTCAGCCAGTAAAGATCGCTCATGACACCGCTCCGTTTTCCGAGCCGTGAATCACGCAGCGCGTTGGAAATCAATGCATCCTGACCCTAGCACCAATTATTGATTTGAAAAAACATTGCATTGAAGCCGCGGCTTATGTGAGATCCGTCGGACATTTGCGCGAGGTGCAGCATCTGGTACTTTGGGCTCTCTCTCCGATTTCGCCGCCTACATCCTGAACATCGGCTCATTGACATCCAACGGTAGCGCACCGTCCGAACCACTGCAAAATCAGGGGCTTCGCGAGATTGGCAAATGGCCGGTCTCAATCAGCCTGCCGCAATGGCATTGCCGCATGGGCACAAGGCCGTTCAGAGCCCAAAACGTCGGATGCTGCCTGGCGATCGAACTTCCGCTTAGCGATTTCACGGCAACATGGAAATTGGTTCCATCGTGTATCTCCGCCGATCCCGGATACGATAATCCTGAACTTTCGGCCAGTAAGTCCGCCACAAAAGGGATGTGACCCCCACCTGCAACAACCATTGGCTAAATGGTTTCCTATTCTAATTGCGTCCCGAAATGTGCATGGATAGGGTCATGTCTTTCACGCTGAAACAGATCAGGTATTTCGCTGCGGCTGCCGAGATGGGCTCGATCAGCGCCGCGTCGCATTCGCTGTCGATCTCGCAGAGCGCGGTGACTGAGGCGATCAAGGATCTTGAGGCGATCTTGGGCGTGAAACTGTTCGAGCGCCACCCCCGCGGCCTACACATCACGCCGGAGGGGCGGCGGTTTCAGCGCAGCGTCACCGCGATCCTGGCGGAGGTTGCGAATGCGACCCGCGTGCTGGCCGAGGGTTCAAAGCGCGTTGGCGGGCAGTTGAATCTTGGCGTGACCTCTCTGACCGCCGGCTATGTGCTGTCCGAGATGCTGTCGAAATTCCGTCGCCTTCACCCAGAAGTTGAGGTGACCGCCATCGAGGATACCGGGGAATATCTGGAGCATCTTCTGGTCGGTGGGGAGCTAGATGTCGCAGTTATGGTGACAACCAACCTGCGCAATGTTCACGCGCTTCAATCCGAGATTTTCGAGGTGTCGCCCTTTCGCCTGTGGCTTCCCATTGATCACCCGCTGGCCAAACAGCATAGCATCGCGCTGCCGGATGTGTCGGACGAACCCCTGATCGTACTTGATGTCGACGAGATGGAGCAGGAGGCGGTCAAGCTACTCTCGGCCTTTGGCAAGCGGCCAAAGCTTGCCTTTCGCACCCGAAGCGTCGAGGCAGTTCGCTCGCTTGTAGCAACTGGGGCGGGCGTCGCGATTCTGCCCGATCTAGTCTATCGCCCCTGGTCTCTGGAGGGCGATCGGATCGTCAGCCGGGATGTATCCGGGGCGCTTCCGGTGGTTCAGGTCGGGCTGGTCTGGCGCAAGGGCGCGGGGATGTCCGAATCCACGCAGGAATTTATCACGATGATGCAAACACTAACCGCGTCCGGGGTCCGGTGATGGCATTGCATATCGGAAAAGCCGATGCCAAACCATCTGATTTTTGAATTTGCGATATCGGGCCGTCGGGCTCATCCTCTCAAAAAACATATCGAACTTTGGGAGGAGTGATATGAAACGCTATCTGAAACCCTGCACGATGCTGACCTTTGCGGTCGGCATCGCAGCTCAGCCGGTCTATGCCGAGATG
Source organism: Ruegeria sp. AG7 (assembly GCF_056541545.1). Taxonomy (NCBI): domain Bacteria; kingdom Pseudomonadati; phylum Pseudomonadota; class Alphaproteobacteria; order Rhodobacterales; family Roseobacteraceae; genus Ruegeria; species Ruegeria sp. AG7. Next base: position 65,780 of record NZ_JBQFYP010000002.1, on the reverse strand, counting down.
ATGACCTCGCTCGGCGCGGGCGAAGGCCAAGTCAGCATCGTCGCCTGGCCCGGTTATATTGAACGTGGCGAAACGATGGAGGCCTTCGATTGGGTGACCGGCTTTGAGGCCGCCACGGGCTGTATCGTCAATGTCAAAACCGCGAACACCTCGGACGAGATGGTCGCGCTGATGAACGAAGGCGGGTTTGACCTTGTCACTGCGTCGGGCGACGCGTCGCTGCGCATGATCGCCGGTCGCCGGGTGCAGGAAATCAACCCGGCGCTGATCCCGTCCTGGGGCACTCTGGACCCGCGTCTGGAAAGCGCCCCCTGGCATACCGTCGACGGCAAGCATTACGGCACGCCCTACATGTGGGGCCCGAACGTGCTGATGTATAACACCGACGCCTTTGGCGGCAGCGCGCCGACCTCATGGAGTGTGGTCTTTGAAGAGCAGACCCTTCCGGACGGGCAGAGCAACTCGGGCCGCGTGCAGGCCTATGACGGCCCGATCCACATCGCCGACGCCGCGCTCTACCTGATGCACCATCAGCCCGAGTTGGGCATTGCCTCGCCCTATGAACTGAACGAAGAACAATATGCTGTGGCTCTGGATCTGCTGCGTGGTCAGCGCAAGCTGGTCGGCCGCTACTGGCATGACGCCTTCATCCAGATCGACGACTTCAAGAACGAAGGCATGGCGGCCTCGGGCTCGTGGCCGTTCCAGGTGAACCTGCTGCAGGGTGATGGCGCACCGATCGCCTCGGTCATCCCGGTCGAGGGCGCAACGGGCTGGGCCGACACCACCATGATGCATGCCGATGCCGAGCATCCGAACTGTGCCTATATGTGGATGGAACACACGCTGAGCTCGAACCTAATGAGCGACCTGTCGGTCTGGTTCGGTGCCAACCCGGCTGTGCCCGCCGCCTGTACCGATGGCCGCGGCATGCAGAATGCCGAGGGCTGCACCAAGAACGGCTTTGACGATTTCGAGCGTATCGCGTTCTGGCAGACCCCGGTCAGTAAATGTGAAAGCCAGGGCGAATGTGTGCCCTACTATCGTTGGGTCTCGGATTATATCGGCGTCATTGGCGGCCGTTGATTTGACCTGAAACCTCTGCCGTCCCGGTCCTGCGGGGCGGCAGACTGCTATCCTAGAGAGACACCATGACTACTGCCGTCCGATTCCGCGGCGTTTCCCGCCATTTCGGAAATGTGAAAGCTGTTGACCGCGTAGACCTTGAGGTTGCGCCCGGTGAGTTCTTTGCCATGCTTGGCCCGTCGGGCTCGGGCAAGACGACCTGCCTGCGGCTGATCGCCGGGTTCGAACAGCCGACCTCTGGCGAGATCGAGATTTTTGGAGCGGAATCCTCGCGCGTGCCGCCCTATCGCCGCCCTGTGAACACCGTCTTTCAGGACTATGCGCTGTTTCCCCATCTCAGCGTGACCGATAACGTCGCCTACGGGTTGATGATCAAGGGGCTGGGCAAAGCCGAGCGCCGCCGCGCCGCCGAAGAGGCGCTGGAGCTTGTCGCACTGCCGGGTTATGGCGGCCGCAAGCCCTCGGACCTGTCCGGCGGACAGCGTCAGCGTGTCGCGCTGGCCCGTGCGCTGGTCAACAACCCCAAGGTTCTGCTGCTGGACGAGCCGCTGGGCGCGCTGGACCTCAAGCTGCGCGAGGCCATGCAGGAAGAGCTGAAAAGCCTTCAACGGCAGCTGGGCATCACCTTTGTCTTTGTCACCCATGATCAGAGCGAAGCCTTGTCGATGGCCGATCGGGTTGCCGTTTTCGATCAGGGCAAGATCCAGCAAATCGGCTCGCCCGAGGATATCTATGACCGCCCCGACACGCCGTTCGTGGCGGATTTCGTGGGCTCTTCCAACGTGCTCCACCCAGAGCTGGTCCGCAAACTGACCGGCAAATCGGCCCATGCCAGCCTGCGCCCCGAGGCGATCCGCCTGACCAGTGAAGGCCCGGCGGCCACGGTGCAGTCCTGCGCCTTTCTGGGCTCGGCGACCCGTGTTTCGCTGGACTGGGATGGCGAACAGGTCGCCGTTCTTCTGCCCAAAGGCGCAGAGATACCGGTGCCGGGTCAGACTGTTCACCTGTCCTGGGAGGCCGATGCGCTTTACCTGATGGAGGGCGCTAATGGCTGACGCACGCCCAAACGGCGCGTTCGGACGCCTGTCGGATCTGCTCTGGCGCAGGCCGCGGGTTCTGCTTCTGCTGCTGATCGGCCCGCCCGCCTTGTGGCTTGGCGTGATCTATCTGGGGTCGCTCTTTGCGCTGCTTGCGCAAAGCTTCTTCTCGATTGACGAGTTCTCGGGCCTGATCAATTACGAATTCACCCTGCGCACTTATGGCGAGCTATTCCGCCCGGCCAATCTGGATATCATCCTGCGCACCGTGGTGATGGCGACCAGCGTGACCATCGCGGCCGCGGTGATCGGCTTTCCGGTCGCCTATTACGCCGCGCGTTTCGCGCGTGGGCGCTGGAAGGCGCTGTTTTATCTGGGCGTGATGCTGCCGCTTTGGTCCAGCTATCTGGTCAAGGTCTATAGCTGGAAGCTGATCCTTGCGAAGGAGGGCATCCTGAGCTGGGTCTTTGCAGAGCTGCACCTGACCTGGCTGCTCGAGGCCTACCTCTCGATCCCGGTGCTGGGCGGTAACTCGCTTTCGGTCAGCTGGACCGGCACCTTCCTTGTGTTCCTCTATGTGTGGATCCCCTTCATGATCCTGCCAATCCAGGCGGCGCTCGAGCGCGTTCCGGCCTCGATGCTCGAGGCCAGCGGAGACCTGGGCGCCCGGCCGGGCCAGACCTTTCGCCATGTGTTGCTGCCGCTCGCGCTGCCGGGTGTCATTGCGGGGTCGATCTTTACCTTCTCGCTGACGCTGGGTGACTACATCATTCCGCAGATCGTTGGCACCTCGGCCAGGATGATCGGTCAGGCGGTCTATCAGTTCCAGGGCACGGCCGGGAATATTCCGCTTGCGGCCGCCTTTGCCATCGTTCCGATCCTGATCATGGGCGTCTATCTCTATGTCGCACAACGAAAGGGGGCTTTCGATGCACTCTGACCGCGCCTCCTTCGGCCTGAAACTCGCAGCAGGGGCGGGGCTGACTTTCATGCACCTGCCGATCCTGTTGATCTTCGTCTATGCCTTCACGACCGAGGACAAATCCTATCAATGGCCGCCCCCCGGCCTGACACTGAAATGGTTCGCCGTCACCTGGGAGCGTCCGGACGTCTGGGAGGCTCTCTCCCTGTCGGTGCGGGTTGCCAGCATCTCGACCGTGATCGCGCTTCTGTTGGGCACGCTCTGCGCGGCGGCCGTGGCACGCGCCAAGTTCTTTGGTCGCGAGACGATCTCGCTGCTTGTGATCCTGCCGATTGCACTTCCCGGCATCATCACCGGCATCTCGCTGCGGGCGGCCTTTAACCTGGGGGACATCCCGTTCAGCTTCTGGACCATCGTCCTGGGCCACGCGACTTTCTGCATCGTGGTTGTCTACAACAACGCGGTGGCGCGGTTCCGGCGGACTTCGGGCAGCCTGGTCGAGGCCTCTATGGATCTGGGCGCGAATACCTTCCAGACCTTCCGCTATGTCATCCTGCCCAATATCGCCACGGCGCTTCTGGCGGGCGGCATGCTGGCCTTCGCCCTCAGCTTTGACGAGGTGATCGTGACCACCTTTACCGCCGGGCAGCAGCAGACGCTCCCAATCTGGATGTTGGAAGAGCTGGTGCGCCCCCGTCAGCGCCCCGTGACGAATGTCGTTGCCATGGTCGTGGTGCTGGTGACCTTCCTGCCGATCCTCGGCGCATATTATCTGACCCGCGGCACGGAGAGCGTGGCCGGGCAAGGCAAATAAAGTAGAAAGGGCTCCCTGATGGAAACCAACATGCTGATTGGCAATTCTTTCGAAGCAGGCACGGATCAGGAAGAAATGGTCCTGAACCCCCGCACGGGCGAGGTGATTGTCCAGATCCCCGAGGCCGACCCGGCGCAGATCGACCGCGCCGTCACGGCGGCGCGCGCGGCCTTCACCGGCTGGGCGCTGACCACCCCCGGCGAGCGCGCGGGCTATCTGCTGCGGATCGCGGATGCGGTCGAGGCCAATCTGGAGATGCTCTCCCAGCTAGAGGCATTGAACTGCGGCAAGCCGATCGACGGCGTGCGCAATGACGAGATTCCGGCGGTCGCGGATTGTTTCCGCTTCTTCGCGGGCGCAGTTCGCAACATGCATGGGCCAATTGCCGGGAATTACCTGCCGGGCCATACCAGCATGATCCGCCGCGACGCCGTCGGGGTCGTCGCCTCGATCGCGCCGTGGAACTATCCGATCATGATGATGGCTTGGAAACTGGCACCGGCCCTCGCAGGTGGTAACACCGTTGTCATGAAACCGTCCGAGCAGACGCCCCTGACCGCACTGGCTTTCGCCAAGATCCTAGCCGATATCCTGCCCGAAGGTGTGGTAAACGTGATCGCCGGCAAGGGCGGCTCGGTCGGGAACACGCTGATCAACCATGACGGGGTCGATATGGTCTCGATCACTGGGGATGTGGCGACCGGCAAGAAGGTACTTCAGGCCGCCTCGCGCACCGTCAAGCGCACCCATCTGGAGTTGGGCGGCAAGGCTCCGGTCATCGTCTATGACGATGCCGATCTATCGGCAGTGGTCGAAGGGCTCAAAGCCTTTGGCTATTACAACGCGGGGCAGGACTGCACCGCAGCCTGCCGGATCTATGCGGGCGCCGGGATCTATGAAAATCTTGTGGCCGAGCTGTCTGCCGCAGCGGCCAGCATCGTCTATAACAAAGCCGATGACAGCCTGAACGAGATTCCGCCGCTGATTTCGCCGCGCCAACGCGATCGGGTTGCCAGCTTTGTCCAGCGCGCCGCTGACCTCTCGCATGTCGAGATCGCCACAGGAGGCGCAACGGTGGACGGGCCGGGCTTCTACTACAAACCCACCGTCGTCGCGGGCGCCCGCCAGGAAGACGAAATCGTCCAGCGCGAAGTGTTCGGCCCCGTGGTCTCGGTCACCCGGTTCACCGAGGACGACCCGGTCGTCGATTGGGCCAATGACAGCCAATACGGCCTGGCCTCGTCGGTCTGGACCGGAAATATCGGCCGAGCGATGGATGTCGCCGCCAGGCTGCAATACGGCTGCACCTGGGTGAACACACATTTCATGCTGACAACGGAAATGCCGCATGGCGGGCTCAAGCAATCGGGCTATGGCAAGGACATGTCCATGTATGCGCTCGAGGATTACACCGCGGTCAGGCACATCATGGTGGCGCATTGATTGCGTGGTGCTGTCAGACGAATTCAAACCAGTCTCAGTTTGCCGCGGAAACTGCGAACCTATCCGGAACAAAGTTGACGCCACTCGGCAAGAGCGGCGGTGCGTGTCAGCTTGAAGGTGTCCCGGCTGGTGAGCGATCGTTCCTGGTTGAAGTGATTGTAGACGGAGGAATGGACGGAGGCGAATTTCTGTAAACTTCGCATACGCCTGAAACGCTGCATCGCGTGTTCGCGTCGTCGGAACGGCAGGTGCGAATTCTCGACGCGGTTGTTGAGACACCTGCCCGTCTTTTGTTTTTCGGTAGCGCCTAGCTCTCTGAGCACGGCTCTGTATGAGGCGAAGCGATCCGTGAACACGTTTTCCGTTTTTCCGTGTCGCTTCATCAATTTCCTGAGGAATTTCAGTGCTGCAGCTTTGTTCCGGCGTTTGGTGACAACGGCTTCCAGCACTTCGCCTTCGTGATCAACGGCCCGCCAGAGGTAGTGCCTCTTGCCATTCACCCTCACGAAAACCTCGTCCACGTGCCACTTCCATTTGGAGAACACGCGCAATTGCTGAACACGCTTCCGTCTGATCTCAGCAGCAAAAATCGGGCTAAACCTGTTCCACCAATACCAGACAGTTTCGTGACTCACGTCGATGCCTCGCTCGTGCAACAAATCTTCGACATTCCGAAGCGAGAGCGGGAAACGAATGTACAGCATCACTGCAAGGCGGATGATCTCGGGGCTGGTTTTGAAGTACTTGAAAGAGGCAGGTCTGGTCATGGACAAAAGCTACGCAACACCCCTACCCCGCTCAACCCAAGTTCTTCTGACAAGACCCGAGTGGGACCCAGATTGGAGAGGTCAGAGCTGCTGCTGAATTTATAGCTAGATTTTTACCTATGTGCTTTTCTCGTAGCTCATCGGCCGGTTTCGTGCTTTCGCCTGATGCAATCAGCTGTTCGCGCATGGCATTGTCAGAGGAAACCGGCTTGAGCCGGGCAGGGTGGATTTGTAGCGTTCAGGCATGACCAAACCTGATCCATTTCGCTACTTTAAAACGAGCCGTGAGATAATCCGCCTTGCAGTGATGCTTTACGTGCGGTTTCCATTATCGCTCCGCAATGTGGAAGATCTGCTGCATGAGCGCAGCATCGATGTGAGCCATGAAGCTGTGAGATTTTGGTGGCATCGGTTCGGTCCGATGTTCGCGTCCGAGATCAGAAAACGGCGGATTGCAGGCATGAATTCCAGCAAGTGGCGCTGGCATCTGGATGAGGTTTTCGTGAAAATCAACGGCGAGCGGCATTATCTATGGCAGGCTGTCGATCATGAGGGCGAAGTCCTGGAAAGCTTCGTTACAAAGACACGCGACAAGAAAGCCGCATTGAAATTCTTAAAGAAAGCAATGCGTAAGCACGGCAGTCCTGACGTGGTCGTGACGGACGGGCTGGCATCGTATGGCGCGGCTTTGAAGGAGATTGGCGCTGCAGGCAGACAGGAAACCGGTCGCTGATTGAACAACAGGGCCGAGAATTCACATCTGCCGTTCCGACGACGAGAGCGGGCGATGCTGCGTTTCAGGCGTATGCGAAGTTTGCAGAAGTTCGCCGCCGTCCACGCTTCAGTCTACAATCACTTTAATCAGGAACGCAGCCTTTCAACGAGACCAAATTTCAAGCTCAACCGCGCCGCCGCTCTGGCTGAGTGGCGTGGTCTTGGCGCGAGTTAATGGACAGTGTCACTGTCCTTGTAGAGACCAGTTCGAATTAGTCTGCCAGCACCCTCAGCACGACTCAAACCAATTTCTAAAGGCAGGACCAGCGTATTAGTCGATCTCCCTCAATAGCCACTCCGCCCGTTTGACGCTCTCGTGCGCTGTTCCGAGTTTTCGAACCAGCCTGGCTTTCCTATCAGAATTCTTCTCCATATGAATTTCGGCCTCAAGATCTGCTGCCTTCTTACGCAGCTTCTTGAGTACCTTTTGAACATGGCTGGATTTAATTTTCTCCGCTTTGCCTGCCTCAAGACGTGAGTTGTACTCGGCCAATTTTTCGGCAAGTTTTTTCAATGCCATCTGATACCCCCCGCAGATCGTCGCGCAATTTCAGCATGCTATTTGCTTTCTACGACTTTACTGTGACGTTTTTCGAATTCGTCTTCCTTAGAGAGCGCATCGGTTTCAGTCTTATACTCACCGAGTTCTTCTTCTTCCAAAGCCAACAAACGTTCGACTTCGGCCATAGCGCTGTCTCGTTCGATGTAAAAGGTTCTCGCTGCTTCGATCAGCTTACGCATCGCGCTATAGGCATAGTCCGAGTCGTTGAGAAATGAAGTTGCGGCATCGGGAGTGAGTTGGTTTTTTCGAATGAGCTGTTCTACACGGCGCGCAGCGGTCCGGGCATCTTCTTCTACTTGTGCACGTTCCTGATCAAGCCAGAGCGCACTACGCTCATCCGGTTCTGCGTCTTCAAGTTCTTTAATTTCGACGAGTATTCTGGCAATTTCAGTACGGAGGTCATCATACAGTTCGGTTGCACTCCCGGAAAACCGTACAGTGTGACGCAAGATATTCTTTCGCAGGTGTTTGACCGACTTAACCGCTTGAACGATGTCACCGGCGATATCCCTCAGTGCATAAACACGTTCCGCAACGTCTGGTTCGACACGTTTTTCCCCGACGCGCGTCGAGAATTCGACAATGGCAGAATAGAGCGTCTTGATCTTGCGCCGGTAGCTTTCCTCGATATCCATGTCGGTAGGTGTTCGACTGCTGCGAACCACCTCTGCAACGCTGTTCGCGCCAAGTACATCCTTCTTATGCAGATTCAGGCCATGCAAGATCAACGTCATCGCGTTTTCGTAGAGATGCATGACTTCCTTTCGAAGTGCGATCTCAAGAGTTTGTGGGAAATCATCGGCTGCATTGTTCAGGTACCGCGGTTGACTGACATCGGGGGTTGGTTCGACGATACTGCGTTCAAGAAAGGAGATCAGCCAACGCATCAATGGTAACATGAGCAAGACGCCGAGCACGTTAAAGATGGTATGGAACACCGCCAACTTCAGAGCATAATCTTCCGCACCGATGCCCACGGTACCACTGATCAGGTCAACCGTCTCACTCAGCGGGACTATGAAAACCAAAGCTACCGCCGCAGTCGTTGTATTGAAGATCAGGTGCGCCAATGCGAGTCGCTTGCCCTGAAAATTGGCGCTGATCGAGCCAATAATCGCCGTAATCGTGGTTCCAATATTAGCCCCGATAGCCAGAGCCAGCGCGTTTTCATAGCTTATTTGTGAAGCGGCAAGCGCGGTGAGAGTAAGCACCATCGTCGCGTGGCTCGACTGCATAATCACGGTTGCGGTAGTCCCCAACAAACAATAGACTACCAGCCCCCAAAATCCCGACAAAGCAAATCGCATTAGGTCGACCTGGTCCTTGAACGCGTCGAAACCCTCTTTCATGTAATGAATGCCTAAAAACAGAAAACCCAGTCCTCCAAGGGCGTAACCAATCCCACGGAGCACCTTCGGCTTCTGAAACACAAGAATTATGCTAAGGCCGATAATTGGCATGGCATAGGTTGCGATATTCACCTTTAATCCTAGCCCGGCGACCAACCACGCACCCGTCGTCGTTCCGATATTGGCCCCAAAGATTATCCCCACCCCACCGACCAGAGAAATAAGGTCAGCACTTAAAAATGAAATCGTGATGACCGAAACCAGTGAGCTGGACTGCAACAACGCAGTAGAGACGAAACCGAATAAGAGAGATCGCGAAACGGATTTTGTCGCTCGCTGAAGCATTCGCTCTAGTGTTCCGCCTCCAAGTAGCTTGAAGCCGTCTTCAAGCATAAGCATGCCAAACAAAAAGATAGCGATCCCAGCTGCAACCACCTGCGCGTCAGGACTTACCCAGAAGGCAATTAGTAGCGCGCCAATTGCGACGGGTAGGTAGTACTTGATCATTCAATCAGTCCAAAATTTTGGATCGCAAAAACACCGAATGGCGCGAATTTCGACCTACAGGAAGACCGCACGCTAACCTCGACCAAGTTCGTGCAGCGCCAAGATTCTCAGCAGATACTATATCCCAAACCCGGGCGCCTTCTGACCTCGATGTTTCTACTACCGCAACGTACATGTCTCATTGATTCAAATCATGGCGTAGGAACTCTACTTGCCCAAATGTTTGAACTGACTTGCCAAATGAGACCGATGGACCAAACATGTAGAGAACTGAAAGAGTAGAAAAAGCCGTTCGCCTAAACCGCGAAGAACTGTTCCGGTTTGGTGCGGCTCTGCTCTTCATCGTCGGCATCATGCTGGTAGGGTGCTGGCAGACTAATTCGGGTGCTGTCAGACGAATTCGAACCAGTCTCAGTTTGCCGCGGAAACCGCGATCCTAACCGGAACAAAGTTGACGCCACTCGCTAAGAGCGGCGGCGCGGGTCAGCTTGAAGGTATCTCGACTGGCTAGCGATCTTACCTGGTTGAAGTGGTTGTAGACAGAGAATGGACGGAGGCGAATTTCTGTAGACTTCGCATGCGCCTGAAACGCTGCATCGCGCGTTCGCGTCGTCGAAACGGCAGGTGCGAATTCTCGACGCGGTTGTTGAGCCACCTGCCCGTCTTTTGTTTATCGAGCGCGCCCATTTCTCTGAGCGCTGGCTTGTAGGAAGCGAAGCGATCTGTGACGATCTCTTCGGCGCAACCGTGTCGCTTCATCAATTTCTTTAGGAATTTCAGTGCTGCAGCTTTGTTTCGGCGTTTGGTGACAACGGCTTCCAACACCTCACCTTCGTGATCAACAGCCCGCCAAAGATAATGCCGCTTGCCATTCACCTTCACGAAAACCTCGTCAACGTGCCACTTCCATTTGGAGAAAGCGCGCAGTTGCCGAACACGCTTCCGTCGGATCTCAGCTGCAAACATTGGACCAAACCTGTTCCACCAATATCGGACAGTTTCGTGGCTCACGTCGATGCCTCGCTCGTGCAACAGATCTTCGACGTTTCGAAGCGAGAGCGGGAAACGGATATACAGCATCACCGCAAGGCGGATGATCTCTGGGCTGGTTTTGAAGTACTTGAAAGAGGCAGGTCTGGTCATGGGAAAAAGCTACGCAACCGCCCTGCCCGCCTCAAGCCAAGTTTTTCTGACAAAACCGTTTTCACGCCATTCTGCTGTTTCATTGAAGGCTTTATGAAACGCAACGCCGCACCAATGCGTCTATCGTCTGTGTTATTGGGCCCTGATGCGTGAAATAGATGCCCGTGATGCATGGATGCCTGCCCTGCACGCAATTCGGCAGCAACTGCATCTTTTTCGTTCACATCGACTGCGATTTCCTGCCCGCGTGACAAAAGATTGTTTTCGCTGAAGGTGTCCACGTAAGGCACGATACGGCTTTTGTGGCTGCCGGGAACAAACTTCATACACCCGCTTTGCTCAGACGCTTCTGAAATCGCAACCCAATAGGTCAAGTCTTGGTGCCACGAGACTATCTTCGATGATCGCGCTTCTTTCACAAAAAGTGCACCGCTCCAAACCATGAGATCCGGCCCTAACACCGTTGAAGCAGCCTCAATCAGCTTCGGATGGCGAAGAAGTGCATCGAATGATGGTATCAGCCTGTCCGGATAAGAATATAGAAGCTTGAGTTTATCTGGGTCGTCTCTGAGAACGCGCTCAGCTTTCTCAAAATCATTGCGCAGCGCTTGGACCTCAGAAGCTGTCAGGATATCCAGCGGAGCTACGAAACCGTCTCTTTCATAAGTCTTTGCAATATCACTCATTCGTCTATCCATCGTCATTTTCTGGAAACGTTAACTGCACCTTCATTGATTGGCTTCGATCAGACGCGACCTCAAAGGCAGTGACAGCTTCGCCAACTTCGAAGGAATGCGTTACCAACTGGTCGACGTTAATTAGTCCGCTTCGCATCATCTCGACCGCGACTGAAAACTCGGAATGGAAACGGAAAGACCCGCGAAGCACTAACTCTTTTGCAGTCAACGCCTGCATCGGCACAGTCATATCTCCGCCCAGACCAAGCTGAACCAATGTTCCACCCGGGCGCAAGCATGCGACGCCAGAAGCCAGAGCCGATTGAGCCCCGGAACACTCCAGTTGCACATCAACATGGCCCTTGTCGTTTTCAAACTGCTCCAGTTTTTGCGGATCGGCGTAGGTGTTGATGACATCGTCTGCCCCACATTCACGCGCCACAGCGAGGGGCTGGTCCGAGATATCCGTCGCCACTATTCTGGCCGCCCCAGAACGACGCGCCGCCAAGATCGTGAGGCAGCCGATTGGACCGCATCCCGTGATAAGAACCGTTTTACCTAAGAGGCTCCCGGCTTGTTTAATCGCGTGCAAACAGACCGCCAAAGGTTCGGCCATAGCGGCCTGCGCAGGACTTAACCCATCTGCTGGAACGCATTGACTGGCTTTCGCCACGAGTTTGCTTTGAAAAGCGCCTTGGATATGCGGGAACGGCATCGCGCTGCCATAGAACTTCATATCAAGACAGTGGTTTTGCTGCCCGTTCAGACAATAAATGCAGGATTGGCAAGGTCGGGATGGAGAAACTGCAACCAGTTGACCTAAATACAACCCCTGCACACTTGACCCAACTCTCACTATTCCCCCGGCGATTTCGTGTCCAAGCACCATCGGTTGACGCAACTTGATCGCGCCGAAACCACCGTGGTTATAATAATGCAGGTCAGAGCCGCAAATCCCTCCCGCGCGCATGGCAATCAAGACTTCGTCTGGCCCCACGTCGTGAACATCCCGGTTTTCCAACCTCAGATCTTTTGCGGCATGGATAACAACAGCAACACTGGCCGAAGACATTGCACGGACTCCCTATACAGATTGCCAAAAGATACGGATAGTCGGTGCTGACAACCAAGGGATTTTTGCATGACGCTTGAAATGTTTAGCCTAGAGGGAACACGCGCGCTCGTAACAGGCTCTAGCCAAGGCATCGGATTTGCATTGGCTCGTGGTTTGGCTGCCGCCGGTGCGCAGGTCGTTTTGAACGGTCGCGATGCCACTAAACTAGCGGCAGCAGCATCCGAGCTGAGCGAAACAGGCGCCTCGGTACGCGAACTTTCGTTCGATGCAACCGATCATGAAGGTGTCCGATCTGCCGTCGACGACTTTGAAGCAAAGGTCGGCCCGATAGACATCCTGATAAACAACGCCGGAATGCAACACAGGACGGAGTTACAGGATTTCCCCGCTGATGCCTTCGAGCGCCTGCTACAGACAAATGTAGCGTCCGTCTTTCACGTCGGTCAGGCTGTGGCACGGCACATGATTGAAAGAAAGTCTGGTAAGATCATTAACATTGCGTCGGTTCAATCCGCATTAGCAAGACCGGGTATTGCGCCTTACACGGCGACAAAAGGCGCCGTGACCAATCTTACAAAAGGAATGGCAACTGATTGGGCTAAGTATGGTCTGAACTGCAATGCCATTGCGCCTGGATATTTCGATACACCTTTGAACGCCGCCTTGGTTGCCGACCCAGAGTTTAGCTCATGGCTTGAGAAACGTACCCCGGCCGGTCGCTGGGGAAATGTAGAAGAACTTGTAGGCGCCGCTATTTTCCTTGCGTCACCTGCATCCAGTTTCGTCAATGGTCATACTCTCTATGTCGATGGCGGAATAACGGCGTCACTTTGATTTGTGGCTTTCAATCGTCTGCTAAGTAAGACCGACTTAGATATCGTTCATAGCGCCGACGCCAAGGCAATCACCACAACCACCATTAATGAAGCGGCCATCGCAATATTGATCCTTTGATGCGATCTCTCGCTTAAATCAAGGCTACCCAGCTTTGCGCCAGCACCTAGCCAGATCATGTGCACTGGCACCCAAATCATATTGAATACTACGATTTTTATGACGACCTCCCAAACGGGCGCATCGGGCAAAAAGGCAAACCCTGAAAACAATGCTGTGCCGACCACGTAAGCCTTGGGATTAATGAACTGAAGTGTCAGACCGTTCGCAAAACCAAGCGGCGAAACCGCAGGGGAAAATCCGACCTTTGAGCCGGCGCTGGCAATACGCCAGGCGAGAAATACCAAATACCCGACAGATGCGAATAGCAACAAAGTTCTAAGCACCGGTACAGCCAAAGCAACCGCAGCGACTCCAGAGACAACTAACATCATGTTGATGAACCCGCCCAGCATCAGACCAGCCACAAAGGCGAGTCCAGCTCGAAAACCAAATGCTGATCCAATACCCGCGGTTGTTAGAACACCCGGGCCCGGCGTAATCAGCAGAAAGAAAACCGCGACAGCAAACTCAAACACTTTTCAGATTGGCCTATTACAGATCTCTGCATTCCGGCACAGCTGTGATCACCGATCCGTCCTTATGGTGTTGCAGCAGATTGTCGACAGTCAGGTCACCCATTGCTGCACGCGTCTCAAAAGTCGCGCTACCAGCGTGAGGGAGCAGAACGACATTGGACAACTCGCGCAATGCTTTTGGAACGCGCGGTTCGTCCGCGAAGACATCAAGCCCTGCCCACCCGAGCTCACCGTTTTGCAATGTACTAATTAAGGCAGTTTCGTCGACAACCGAACCTCGACTAACGTTTATCAGAGTGCCGCCTGCCCCCAACGCGCGCAACACCTCAGCGTTGACCAGCCTATTGGTCGACGGGCCGCCGGGCGTGATGCATATGAGGACGTCCACATGCTCTGCCATTTCAACCAAATTGTCGAAATATCGGTACGGGACATCCTTTTGATTGCGGGTGTGATATGAGATTTCGGGTGCCCACGGCTCCAATTTATCAACAATCGCCTGACCAATACGACCAAGACCAAGAATGCCTATTTTTTGATTGTCCGCTGATCGCGTCAAAGGGGCATTACCTTCAACTTCCCACCGTCCGGACCGAACGTAATTATCGTCACGTATGAGCTCTCGATAACATGACAGCAACAGCAGAACGGCGGTGGTTGCGACTTCTTTGTTCAACACATTGGGCGTGTGAGTCACAACAATCCCGCGCTCAGCCGCAGCACTTGCGTCGACGGCGTCGTAACCGACTCCATAGACGCTGATCATCTTCAGATTACTGAGTGAAATCATTAGGTCATGCGGAACGCCATCATGCCCGTTCGTTACGATATGCGTAATACTTTCCGCGTTGAAGTCGTCCAATTGATGAATATTGAACACTGAAGACAGGCGTTCTCTCATCCGTTCGGTGATCCCACCAATTTGCAACAAGTCAGCCATCCTGGCCAACCTTTTGCCGTTGAACACCAAGCCCATCGATACGAAGCTCCATGACGTCGCCCTTTTTCAGATAAACTGGTTCCGGTTTGATCCCCATTCCAACACCGGGCGGTGTTCCGGTTGAAATGACGTCACCGGGGTGCAGTGTAAAAAGTTGGCTTAGATGCTCAATGATCTCGGCAACGGAAAAGATCATCGTGGCAGTATTCCCGGTTTGCATGCGCTGACCGTTTACATTCAGAGACATACCAAGACTCTGAGGATCCGGCACCTCATCCCGGGTCACTAGCCACGGGCCGGTAGGGCCAAATGTGTCGCAGGATTTTCCTTTGGTCCATTGACCTGTCAGTTGCGTTTGAAAATGCCTTTCCGACACGTCGTTTACGATGCAATAGCCCGCAACATATTCGAGTGCGTCGGCCTTGGAGACGTATTTGGCCGTCTTACCAATGACGACCCCCAGTTCGCATTCCCAGTCGGTATGTGTAGACCCCCGCGGCATAACAACATCGTCATAGGCACCAATGACGGCTGAGTTCGCCTTGAAAAAGAGTATCGGATGCTCGGGAATATCTGCGCCGGTTTCTGCAGCATGGTCCGAGTAGTTCAGACCGATGCAAAGAAATTTTCCGATGTCACCGACACACGGCGCGATACGAGGGTCACCCTCTACAACTGGCAGGTTGTTCGGATTCAATGACCGCAGGTTATCAAGCGTTCCGTCATCCAATATATCCCCCGTGATATCATTGATATGAGCGGACAGATCCCGCAATTGACCCTCAGAGTCGACCAGGGCCGGCTTTTCCGAGCCCTTGGCTCCGTAACGCACAAGTTTCATTTCCGTTCCTTTTAGTGGTTATCGCGTGGCATGAAGCCTCGCGCGATATCGCGGTAGTTTTCTGCACCCTTGAGCGTCATACCGCGATCCAAGCGATCTATTTTTTCGCGGAATATTTCCTGCCACGGGGATTGGTTGGGCGGGGTTGAATAACCACCCTTTGCCTCCAGATCGCGGGCGCGTTGATGCAGTTCTTCGAGCGAAACCAGCATATCTGCTGTGCCTTTGCCAAGATCGATGCGCAGTCGGTCGCCATTTCGCACCAAGGCCAACCCACCACCCTCTGCAGCTTCGGGTGAGGCATTCAGGATAGACGGGCTTCCTGATGTACCGGATTGCCGTCCATCACCGATGCAAGGAAGGGCTTCGATGCCCTGTTTCAACAAATATGCGGGCGGCCGCATGTTCACGACCTCTGCAGCACCAGGGTATCCTTTTGGTCCCGCTCCGCGCATAATCAGAATACAGTTTGCGTCGATGTTTTCTGCAGGATCATCGATCCGATGGTGAAAGTCCTCAGGCCCATCAAACACAACCGCCCTGCCCTCAAATGCATCCGGATCATCCGGGTTCGACAGGTAGGTCTCTCGAAATGCCTGTGAGATCACAGACGTCTTCATAATCGCACTCTCGAACAGGTTGCCCGAGAGATTGATGAACCCCGCCTGTTGCTTAACCGGGCTACTGACAGGCTTGATTACGTCGCTATTCTGAGACCGGCGCGTCGAGCAGTTATCGCCCATCGTCTTACCGTTCACCGTTATCGCATCGGAATGCGGCAGCAATCCAGCATCAAGAAGCTCTCCGACAACGGCGGGTACACCTCCGGCCTGTTGGTAGTCTTCGCCCAGATACTTACCCGCTGGCTGCATGTTAACTAACAGAGGAACGTCGTGGCCAAGTTTCTGCCAGTCATCGTTGGTCAACGGAACACCAAGATGCCGGGCGATTGCATTCAGGTGGATCGGCGCGTTCGTCGATCCGCCAATCGCAGAGTTGATAACAATCGCATTCTCAAAAGCCTGACGTGTCATCACATCGCTGGGGCGTAGATCCTCCCAGACCATGTCCACAATGCGTTTACCCGTTTCATAACTGATTTGGCCGCGCTCTCTATACGGGGCTGGAATGGCTGCTGATCCGGGCAATTGCATACCCAAGGCCTCAGCAAGCGAATTCATGGTCGTTGCTGTTCCCATCGTATTGCAATAACCCACCGAAGGTGCTGCGGCGGCTGCGATTTCCATGAACTCATCGGTGTCGATTTCGTCAGCCGCAAGGTCTTCGCGCGCTTTCCATATAACCGTGCCCGATCCAGCGCGTTCACCTTTCCACCAACCGTTGAGCATGGGGCCGACCGACAGGGCAATCGCTGGGATGTTGACGGTCGCAGCGGCCATAAGAAGCGCGGGCGTGGTCTTGTCGCAACCAATGTTCAGAACAACGCCATCAATCGGATACCCGAATAGACTCTCAACCAAGGACAGATAAGCCAGGTTGCGGTCGAGTGAGGCCGTTGGCCGTTTACCTGTCTCTTGTATCGGGTGGACCGGTATTTCGATGCACGTTCCGCCGGCGGCGATGATTCCATCGCGAACACGTTTGGACAATTCGATATGATGCCGATTACAGGGGCTCAAATCACTGCCGGTTTGAGCAATGCCAATGATCGGTTTGCCTGATTGCAGTTCCTCACGGGTCAAACCGTAATTCAGGTATCTTTCCAGATACAATGCAGTCATCTCAAGGTTCTCAGAATTCATGAACCACTTGCGAGATCGCAAATCGTTTTTTGATACTTTTGTCATTGGCCTGACCAACCCCCGTCAATTATGTGCGTGTGTCCTGTGGTGAATGCACTTTCATCGCTCGCCAGATAGACGACCAATGCAGCAATCTCTTCTGCTTTCGCTACACGCCCCATAGGCTGACGCGCCACAAATTGTGCAAGGGCCTCTTCTCTGCTGCCCAGTTGCTCGCCCAACGCATCTACGCGGTCACGCCAACTGGGACTATCGACTGTTCCCGGACAAATGCAATTGCACCGGATTCCTTTTGTTATGAAGTCCACGGCTACCGATTTCGTCAGCCCGACAACAGCGGCTTTTGTCGTTCCATATACAAAACGATTTGGCGCACCGATTATGGAACCCAGCGCGGAAGACATATTGATTATCGAGCCTCCTCCGCGCTCTATCATTCCCGGCAATACAGCCTTTGTCGTGCGCACCATCGAGCGCACATTAAGGTCCATTGCGAAATCCCACTCTTCATCGGTTGCATCCAGAATAGTTCCGTGATGCACGAACCCTGCGCAGTTGAACAAAACGTCCGGCTTCGCTCGCGCGACCCCATGATGAATGCTGTCATTATTCGTCACATCCATCTCGAATATTTCGAGATTTTCGAGATTCTGACCGCGAATCAAATTTAGTTTTTCAGGGTTAATATCCGTCGCATAGACTTTTGCACCCTCTCTTGCCATTGCAATTGCGCTTGCAAGTCCGATCCCCTGTGCGGCGGCTGTGACCAGGACGCTTTTTCCCTTAAGTCTTTCTGACATATAAATATTCCGACCTCAAAAGTGGCGACTGGACAAGTGTTACTTCGTCCCACAGATCAACCGAGAAGCAAAGAAACCTTGGCGGATTTGCAACGACTTCTGGCATGTGGGCACAGAGCCGTTAGCGTATGACAGAGATTTTGGTTTGGCCATAACCATGCGTGGCACAGCTTCGGAAGGACAGTAGATGATGAGCAAGCAGTTCAAAGTGGCTCTGTTGGGAACCGGGCTGATGGGAGCTCCTATGGCGCGGAATATTTTGTGCGCCGAGTTTCCGCTCACTGTATGGAACCGCAGCTTGAAAAAGGCCAAACCGTTGACAGCAGAAGGCGCGACATTGGTGGAAACTGCCCCGCTGGCGGTTTCGGGTGCAGACGTAATAATAACCATGCTCTCGGATGGATACGCGACCGGCGCGCTACTTGCTGACGAGGCTTTCCGCGAGCAACTCAAACCGGGGATGATCTGGATTGATATGTCGAGCGCCAAACCCGAACACGCAAGAGAGCAATCCGCGCAGCTTTCCTCGATGGGGGTGCTGCATCTGGACGCCCCGGTTTCCGGTGGCACCAAAGGTGCCGAAGCTGGCACCCTTGCGATCATGGTCGGTGGCGATCAGGACGTTATGGAGCGCGTGCGACCGGTTCTGACAGCAATGGGCCGGCCTGTACATGTTGGCCCAAGTGGTTCTGGTCAATTGTGCAAATTGGCCAATCAAACAATTGTCGCTGTAACAATATCGGCTGTCGCCGAAGCGACTCTACTGGCTCAGCAAGGCGGTGCAGACCCCACCGCGTTGAGGGCCGCACTGAAGGGGGGCTTTGCGGATAGTATTATCTTGCAACAACATGGCGAACGCATGTCTGATGGAAATTTTACACCTGGGGGTTTGTCTAAGTTTCAACTAAAGGATTTGGACAACACGCTGGAGGAAGCGCGAAGCCTTGGCGTTCAGCTACCTAGCACCCGATCTGTGCGCGACCGTTTCGAATATCTGATAGACGAAATGGATGGGGCCGAACTGGATCATTCGGCTTTGTATCTAGAACTCAAAAAACGGAACGGAATGCTGTGACGCGGATCCTGATTATAGGCGGCGGAGGAATGCTGGGCCAGAAACTGGCCCATCGCGTGTCGACCCAAGAAACCTTTGGAGCCGATGCCCAAGTCTCACTGTTCGATCTCTCGTTCCCGCCCGACAGTGCGGCAGGTAATCAAATTGTGGGGAACTTGACTGCGTCAGGCATAGCTAAGTCTTTTGCTACGCAGCGGCCAGACGTCATTTTTCATCTTGCAGCTATCGTTTCAGGCCAAGCTGAAACAGACTTTGCGTTGGGTTGGGATGTAAACCTTATGGCAACGTGGGCACTGCTGAACGCACTTAAGGATGAACACGAAGCTTCAGAAAGCGAGTACACACCTCGCCTGGTTTTTGCCTCGTCCATAGCAGTTTTCGGGTCACCATTCCCCGAAAAGATAAGCGATGAATTCCTCTCGGCACCTTTGACAAGTTACGGAGCGCAGAAAGCGGCGGCTGAATTGATGATCACGGATTTCAGCAGGAAAGGATATATCGACGGTATTTCCTTGCGCTTGCCCACTTTGTGTGTGCGCCCGGGCAAAGCCAACGCTGCCGCTTCGTCCTTCTTTTCAGGTATAATCCGAGAGCCATTGAATGGGGATGAGGCTGTCTTGCCAGTTGCCGAAACTGTTCGTCACTGGCACGCCAGCCCCCGCGCCGCTGCGACTTTTTTGACCCACGCAGCAACAATGGACACGCAGCTTTTGAATGACAGACGCGCGTTGAACATGCCTGGCGTAAGTTGCACCGTCGCCGAACAAATCGAAGCTCTGCGCAAAGTGGCCGGCCAAGAAGCTGTTGGACTAATCAGGCAAGAACCCGACGAGACAATCGAACGAATAGTCAAGAATTGGCCGCGAGACTTTCAAACAGATCGCGCTCTGGAGTTGGGGTTCGAGGTGGAGTCAAACTTCGACGAAATCATTCGCGTGTATTTGGAAGACGATTTTCGGCTTTAGTCGCCCATCGTCTTTCCAGTTAGATGGCGTTCCAGATGGTCGTGAATTTTCTCTCGTGTTAACTGCTCATCCCCTGACAATGCTGCTTCAAGTATATCGGCATGGTGTCTTATGTTCTGAGAAATGAATTCAAAGTTCCGGTCTGCCACCATCAACTGCTGTCTGAATTGCGCGTAAACTCGGCTATGCATTTGTTTTAAAGTTTCCGAGCCACAGGCAGAAATAAGTGTTTGGTGAAATTCCTTTTCCGAGGCAAACCATATCTCGATAAGGCCGCTCGGGTCGTCTGTGGCGTGAATGCGTTTTTCGATATGGCTGAGTTTGTGATGTGCGGCCGTCAATCTTGCTTCCCAATCCACCCCGCCTTTACGGATCGACATTGCGGTGCCTTCGGCCTCCAACAGAACACGAACGTGCGTCAATTCGATAAGCTTCTGCGGCGAACGCATTGGCACGCGGAAACCTTTTTGTTCCTGAAAGTCCACCAAACCAACAGCGGCCAAACGAAAAAGGACTTCACGAACGGCGCTCGCGGAACAACCATACACTTTACGAAGTTCTTCAGCCCGCACCTTGGCTCCATGCTCGAATCCATTAGAGATCAGGCGCATCTTAAGATCTTGATAAATATCTATTTCGTCGTTCATTCCAGTATGTACCTTCAAGTTTTGTCCAAGTAGCGTCCTAACCTTATTTTCGAATTATCGCAAGAATCTCGAAATTTTTAGAAATTTCAATTTTTTCTTGTTGCATTCGATTCGTCGGCTTAACGTTTACCTGCGCGACAGCAAAGGAGGCGGCAAGATCTTCCACACCGCGCACGCTCAACGTCTGGGAGGACAATATGAAAATAGTCAAGACAGCGGCCCTGGCGGCCGTAGCCACGACAATGGCAGCCGGTTTCGCGATGGCTGAAACAACGAAGCTTAGAATTCAAACCCATTTTTCGCCCGAAACTCTGTCAGGCCAGATGGCTGCAAAATTCGTTGAAGACATTCAGGAAATGTCGAACGGCGAAATCGAAGTTGAAATGTTCTATTCCTCTTCGGTGGTCAAATCAGTTGAAACCTTCGATGCCGCAGCTACCGGAATTCTGGATTGCGACATGACGGGCGGCGGCTATCAGACCGGTAAAAACCCGGCCTTCCAGTTTGCGGGCGACCTGCTCGGCGGATATCAGAACCCATATCAGCAAATGGCTTGGCTTCTTCATGGCGGCGGAAGAGAAGCTGTAAATGATTTATACAACGGCTACGACATGGAATTCATCGGATGGTGGATTCCCGGGCCAGAGTCGTTGTCTTCGACCAAGCCGATTGCGAAAGTGGAAGACTTCAAAGATTGGAAGTTTCGCTCGCCTCCAGGCCTTGCAACCAAGGTGTTCGCGGAACTTGGTGCTTCTCCGATCGTGATGGACTTCAACGAAATCTTCACGGCTTTGGAAACCGGTATCATTGATGGTGCGGATGCTGCGAACCTGACGAACAACGTGGGCCTCGGTCTGTACGAGATCGCAGGTCACACAAACTATCCCGGTTTCCACTCGATGCCTGCAGATCACCTAGCTTGTCGCAAAGACGTCTGGGAAGCGATGCCCGCGCATCACAAGAAGATCATGGAAGTCGCAATGGATAGCCTGGCATTGCACAATGCCACAATCAATGAGGTGCAGAACGCTCAGACTGCAAAAGACCTGAAGGCAAAAGGCGTTCAGTTGTACGACTGGTCGCCTGAAGACCTGGCAGCGTATCGCGCGGCCGTTCAGGTCGGTTGGACTGAGTTCGCAACGACACCTGAAGCACAGGCGCTTTTAGAAAGCCACATCAACTTCCTGCGTGACCTGGGCGCAATGCAGTAATCAGGCTTCGATCGAACTACGACACACGGAAAGGCCGCACTTGCGGCCTCTCCGGATCGGCGCCGGGATCCAGAACTTCATGAAAATCAACAGAATAATAAGTCACGTACTGCAGTACGACATGCCGGAAGTTCTGGGCTACTCGCAACAGTATTATGACAAGCGTACAACCCATTTGGTCGAGATTCAAACAGATGAAGGGGTAACCGGTTGGGGCGAGTGCTTTGGTCCCGGAAACGTAGCCATTGCGAACAAATCCATCGTGGAAAAGGTAATCCAACCAATGGTCCTTGGCATGGACCCTTTGGACAAAGACGTGATCTGGCACAAGGTGTACAATCTTTTGCGAGACCATGGCCAAAGCGGAATGCCAATACAGGCTTTGTCCGGGGTGGACATCGCACTTTGGGACATCTCCGGCAAAATCTCTGGCCTCCCCCTCCATAAGCTTGTCGGCGGGGCTCATCGCGCAAGCGTTCCTTGCTACGGCTACGGCATGATGCTCCGGGATGAACCGATTTCTAGTCTTGCAAGCCGTTTTGAGGATGAAGCCGCAAAGATCAAGTCAATGGGATTTACCGCCACCAAAATGAAAACGGGCTTTGGCCCGAAGCCTGATGTGAAACTGTGCGAAGCAGTTAGACGCGGAGTTGGTGACGACTTTCCTTTTATGGTCGATGCAAACCATGCCTATACGACTTCAGACGCGCTCTTTGTCGGTCGGGCGCTGGAAGAACTGGACGCATATTGGTTCGAAGAACCGGTCGCGCCAGAAGACATTGACGGATACCGCGAACTGCGCACTTCGCTTAAGGTAAACATCTCGGGCGGAGAGGCGGTATTCAATCGCTGGGCATGGCGCAATCTTCTTGAAAACCGTGGCATCGATATCGCGCAGCCAGAGGTTTGTGCTTTGGGCGGTGTTTCAGAGTATCTCAGGGTACTGTCTCTATGCCACGTACATTTCACGCCGGTCGTAAATCACGTCTGGGGTAGCGCCATCGCCGTCGCAACTAATCTGCATTTACTGGCGGCCATGCCCGCAATTCCAGGCGGCTTGCATCCATGGGAGCCGATGCTGGAGTTCGACACAACGGACAACAAGTTTCGGGACGATCTGCTGACCGAACCGCTGGAAATTCAAAATCAGGTCAAGGCCAACAACGGCCGTGTCACGATCCCGACTGGCCCCGGATTGGGTGTCGAGCCAGACCGAGACTTTATCGATCACTACAGGATCGAAGGATAGGGACGAGGGTTACGCGATGCACAAGAACTCAGGCGGACTAATTGAATGGCTCATACCGTTGGCCTTCGTCGCAACAGCCAGCTGGCTTGTTTGGCATCTTCCCGCATTCCTATTGGATTGGCTGCCTTACACCTCTGAATCCCTCAAAAGTCAGGTAACTGAAATATATCTGCGCAGCGACGTCACGCCCGAATTGTCTGGCGTATTCGGGGGGTATGTCGACATCATCGACATGGCCGCGCTCGTCCTTCTACCGTTTCTTGCAGTGATTGGTACCAAGACCGTGCGCCCGGCAACGATGGAGTTCGAAGGCTCGACGGTTATGGACCGTTTCGCCCTGTTCATAGGCCGAGTGACGATGATGATGATCGCAATCATGACTGTCGTCATGCTCTACGAAGTCTTCATGCGTTATATCCTGGAGAAGCCGACCGAGTGGGCGAACGAAATGACACTGTGGTTCGCCAGCTTTGTGTTTTTGATGTCTGGCTACTACGCCATGCAGCAACGCAGTCACATTCGAATATTCCTGATGTACGACGCAGTTCCACGTTGGCTTCAGCGCGTTTTTGATACGGTTTCGACTATACTGATCGTGCTATTTGCCTTCTTTCTTGTCTACGGCAGCTACAAACAGGTGTTCGTCAACAAGCTCTACAAATGGGAGCTTTATGGCTCTGCCTTCAATCCTCCGATCCCGGCGACGTTGCAGCCGATGGTGCTGATCGTGATTACGCTCGTCGCAATGCAAGCAATTTTGAACTTGGTCGCGGATTGGAACAAAGAACCGGAAATCCACACAGATGAACCGGACGAAGACGAAATTGAAATGATCAAACGGGCGGTGGGACAAGACTGATGGACATTGGAACAATCTCACTCATCCTGATGGTCGCCCTGATTGTGCTTCTGGCGATCGGGATGCCCTTGGGTCTGGCCTCGGCTTCGCTTGCGGTTCTGGTTCTTGTGCTCAAGTTCGAACCGACACTGCTTTTAAACCCGTTTTCATTCGGCGACGGGATTCTCACCGGTCGGCCAGGGACTGGGCCGCTCTATATCCTGGCGCAGAAGATATACGGGCTCTTAACGGACTACGTGCTCATCTCCGTGCCATTGTTTATCTTCATGGCGTCGCTACTAGAGCGGTCCGGGATCGCGCGCGACATGTATTCGTCGCTGAATGTCTGGCTGTCCAGAACACGCGGCGGCATCGCGATCGTGACCTCGATCATGGCGGTGATCATGGCTGCCATGTCCGGCATCATCGGCGGTGAGGTTGTCCTGCTGGGCCTTATCGCCCTGCCCCAGATGCTGCGCCTGGGCTACGATCAGAATCTCGCTATTGGCGTCATCTGCGCCTCTGGGTCGTTGGGCACCATGATCCCTCCTTCGATCGTTCTGATCATCTATGGGCTGATCACCGAAACCTCGATCAAGTCGCTGTTCACCGCGTCTTTCATTCCCGGCTTCATGCTAGCCTCGATGATCATCCTGTACATCATCATCCGCACTCGGTTGAATCCTCATCACGCTCCGCTGCCGGAACCGGACCCGAACGACCCCGAACCAGCCGAGAAACGCAAACTGTTTGGTGCCTTCATGAGCATCGTCGTCGCCGGATTTTCCACCGTTCTGTTTATCCGGGCCGCTTTTTTCGAACTGTCAGGCTCCAACGCTGCCAGCCAGGGCGAACCAGCGCGATTGGGGACAGCTGACTACCTGCCCTGGTTTGCCGGTATCACGATCGTCGCCCTTCTGCTGATTTTCGTCGTCTTTGGCAGACAGCGCACAAAAATCGGTTGGGAAATGGGCAAGGGTCTCGTCGCGCCGCTGGTCGTAATCGGCGTCGTGCTCGGCTCGATCTATGGCGGGATCACGGGCATCACCGAGGCTGCTGGTATGGGCGCCTTCGCCGTCCTGATCATCGCCATCCTACGGGGCGAAGGATCGTTCGAGCTGGTTTGGGACAGCTTGATGCGGACACTAAAATCCACAGGCACAATCATCTGGGTTACGATCGGGGCCGCCGCGCTGGCGGGTGCCTACACCATTGCTGGGGGGCCCCAATACGTGGCCGACCTGATCGTCGGCCAAGAGCTGCCAACCATGTTGGTCATTCTGGTAATGATGCTGATCTTGCTGTTCATGGGCGCATTCATGGATTGGGTCGGCATCGTACTGTTGATCATTCCGGTCTTTCTGCCGATCGTCATGCGCCTTCCTATCGAGGAAATCGGAGTCTTTGGCCAGTTGGAGCCGAGTCATGTCGCCATCTGGTTCGGCGTCGTGTTCTGTATGAACATGCAGGTCAGCTTCCTCTCGCCCCCTTTCGGCCCGGCCGCGTTCTATCTGAAGTCAGTGGCCCCGCCGCATATCAGCCTGACGGATATCTTCCGCGGCTTCCTGCCATTCATCGGGATCCAGTTGCTGGCGCTTTCCGTTCTTCTGATCTGGCCGGGCATCATCGCGCTGCTGTTGTGAGGTTGCACCCATGCTGACACAAGATCAGATTGGCAAGTTCCAGACCGATGGATACCTCGTGGTTGAGGATGTTATTCCCCGCGATGTCCTGGGTCGGGTGCAAGCGGAATACTCGGATGTCCTGAACCGGCTCTATGACTGTTGGTACAAAAAAGGGCTGGTCAAGGACGAGCCGTCCGGAATGACCTTCTGGGACAAACTTCTGTCCGCCTATCAAGCCGGATGCGACTATTTCCAGCCGCTGGACATCTCGCTGCCCGGCGATCGGATCATTGCGGACACACCGTTCCATATTGGGCCCGCAGTGTTCGACTTGCTGACGGCCCGCCCCATGCTTGACATTGTCGAGCAGCTGATCGGGCCAGAGTTGGTGAGCAATCCAATCCAGCACGTTCGGCTGAAGCCCCCTGCCCTGAAGCTGTCCAAGGACGAGGTGCGCGCGCACATCACCGCAACGGACTGGCATCAGGACCGAGCGGTTGCGCTGGAGGATGCTGATCAGACCGACATGGTCACGGTGTGGATTGCCGTCAACGATGCAACCGTCGAAAACGGCTGCCTGCAAGTGCTGCCGAAGGCACAGGACCAAACCATCCTGCCGCATTGTGCCCGGACGCAGACAGGCATTGCTGACGGGTTCATTGATGAAGGCCGCGCCGTACCCCTTCCTGTCAAGGCCGGCGGGATCATCCTGTTTCACCCTTTGACGCCACACGCTTCGCTGATCAATAAAACGGGCCGGTTCCGCTGGTCGTTCGACATCCGCTTTAGCGCGGCAGGCCAGCCGACCGGTCGAGATCATTTCCCCAGCTTCATCGCGAGGTCCAGATCGCGCCCCGAAACCGAGCTGCGAGATTGGCGCGTCTGCAAGTCCAATTGGGAGGCGGCGCGAGCAAGACTGTCCGGCAAGCCGCATATAGATATTCACCGGTGGACATCGGACTCACCGTTCTGCGCCTAGCTGCTGCCGCCAGGAAAGCTGATTATGACTTTTGTACGTTTAGATCGAACGGATAGCGTGGTGGTTGCAACTCGGCACCTGGAGGCCGGCAGTATGGTCGAGGATGTCACGACCAATGCGCGCATCCCCTCGGGGCACAAGGTCGCCACGCGGAATCTTGCGCTCGGCGATCCGGTCAGAAAATACGCCCAGATCATCGGTTACGCCACCCAACCGATCGAACCCGGTGACCATGTGCACACCCACAATGTCGAGTTCCGCAACACCAGTGTGGACTACGAGTTTGCGACGGATCACAGGCCCATGAAACCCGTCACCTCGGTCGATACGTTTATGGGCTACCACCGGGATAGCGGTCGGGTCGGCACGCGCAACTACATCGCGGTTCTGACCACCGTGAACTGTTCGGCGACTGCGGCCCGCATGATCGCCAATCACTTCACGCCGGACAAGCTGGCCGAGTTTCCGAACATCGACGGCGTGGTGGCCTTTGTCCATGGAACGGGCTGCGGAATGGCCGATTCCGGCGACGGTTTTGAAGCCCTTCAACGGGTCATGTGGGGATTTGCAAAACACCCCAACCACGCTGCCGTCCTGATGGTCGGTCTGGGCTGCGAGATGAACCAGATCGACTGGCTGCTGGACGCGTATGGGCTGAAGCAAAGTCCCACCTTCCAGACGATGAACATCCAGAACGTCGCCGGATTGCGTCGGACCGTGGAAATGGGCATCAACAAGATCAACCAGATGCTTCCCATTGCCAATGAGGCGAGGCGCAGCGAAGCCCCGGCGTCCGAACTGATGGTTGCGCTGCAATGCGGTGGTTCGGACGCTTGGTCCGGTGTGACTGCGAACCCGGCGCTCGGACATGCCTGCGACCTGTTGGTTGCGCAAGGCGGCACAGGTGTCCTTGCGGAAACTCCCGAAATCTACGGAGCCGAACACCTTTTGACCCGCCGCGCCCTTGGTCGCGCAACTGGGGAAAAACTGATCGGACTGATCGATTGGTGGCAGGACTATACCGCTCGCAATCACGGTTCGATGGACAACAACCCAAGCCCCGGCAACAAGCAAGGGGGTCTGACGACCATCCTAGAGAAGTCGCTGGGGGCAGCGGCGAAGGGCGGAACCACCCCTTTGACCGGTGTATTCAAATATGCCGAACACATCACCGCCAAAGGCTTCACCTTCATGGACAGCCCCGGATATGATCCGGCCTCGGTGACCGGGCAGATCGCGGCTGGGTGCAACCTTGTGTGCTTCACCACGGGACGCGGCTCTGCATTTGGGTCCAAACCGGCACCCACGCTGAAAATCGCTACCAACTCTGAATTGGCAGCACGCATGCCCGAGGACATGGACGTGGATGCGGGCGACATTCTGACCAAAGGCGCCAGCGTCGAAGAAAAAGGACAGGAAATATACCAACGGCTGCTCCAAGTCGCCTCCGGCGCGCGGACCAAGTCCGAGGCGCAGGGCTTGGGTGACTACGAATTTGTTCCCTGGCAAATCGGAGCGGTGATGTGAAACGAATCCTTGTATCCGGCGGCGGATTGATCGGTATCCGTCACGTCCGCGCCGTGATTGAGCATCCCGGCTGCATGTTGGTCGGGTTGGCCGATCCAGATGGCTCGATCCAGATCGACGCGCCGCGTTTTGCCAGTATGGACGAGGTGCAGGGCCCAGTGGATGGCGTCATCATCGCGACGCCAACCCGCCTGCATGCCGAACATGGCATTCTGGCCGCATCCCGCGGTTGGCACATGCTGATCGAAAAGCCGGTTGCAGCATCGGTCGATGACGCCCTGCGCCTGAAGACGGCCGTTCGCCAGGCCAATGTCCGCAGCCTTGTAGGCCACCATCGGCGGTATCATACAATCTTGCAACACCTGAAGGAGGTGATCGCGCAAGGTACGATCGGACAAGTCATCAATGTCTCGTTGCTGTGGGCCATGCGCAAACCCGACAGCTATTTTGAACAGAACTGGCGGACTTCCGATGGCAGCCCAGTCATGATCAATCTGGTGCATGATATCGATGTCCTGCGCTTTGTGATCGGAGAAATCTCGGATGTCGTCGCCCTGCCCGGAGCGCCCATCCGCGGATCGGAACGGATAGAAAGCGGGGCTATCGCGATCGCATTCGAAAACGGCGCGACGGGCACTATCAGCTTTGCCGATACCGCACCCAGCCCCTGGGGGTTTGAGGCCGGAACCGGCGAAAACCCGAACATCGGCACGACCCATCAGGACATGATGTGGATCACGGGAACTAAGGGCGCCGTCAGTTTTCCATCCATGACCCTGTGGCGCGGACAGGATTGGGGCACTGCGGCCCAAAAAGACCAACTTACACGACCGGAACAACAACGCGCACCGCTGGAGGTGCAACTGGATCACTTCCTTGACGTGATCGATGGCGCTCCCCCACTGATCGACGTCGAAGATGCAGCCCGAACGCTCGAGGTCACATCACGGGTCGAACAGGGGCTAAAGGCGCAAACGACTCGAGCGCGGGCGCCGGCCTGATGGACATGCGGCCCGGCCAAATGCCGGACCACCCAAAAATCAATGATTATCCACCGGGCAATATGAGCATTAAGAAAGCAAAGCCGCCCGCAACAAACACAAGAATAAAAACCAGACACATTCAAGGAAAGGGAAACCAATGAGCAAACCATCAATCGGGTTTATCGGCTTGGGACTAATGGGCGGAGCCATGGTGAGCCGACTGTTGGACCAAGGATACTCGGTCACGGTATTGGGAAACCGCGACCGCACGTACCTGGACGCCGCGATTGACCGAGGCGCCCGCGAGATGCGAAACGCCCAAGAACTGGCTCAGGCCAGCGACATCGTGATGCTGTGCATGGGCACCTCCGAACAGGTCGAGAGCCGAATGCACGGTGCAGATGGAGTGATTTCAGGATTGAAGTCCGGCGCGATCGTCATCGACTTTGGCACCTCGCTTCCTGGCAGCACACGCGCCTTGGCCGAGGAGGTTGCCGCAGCCGACGGAAGCTATCTTGATGCACCGCTTGGCCGGACACCTTCACACGCGCTAGAAGGCAAGCTCAACATTATGACGTCTGGCGACAAGGCTGCCTTTGACAAGGCCGAGCCGACACTGAAAGATTTGGGCGAAAACGTTTTTTACCTTGGCCCCGTTGGGTCCGGGCACACGATCAAGCTGATCAACAACTTCTTCGGAATGACCGTTGCGAACGCGATGGCCGAAGCCTTTGCCATGGCTGACATCACCGGTGTTGACCGCAAGCAGCTGTATGATGTGATGGCCGCAGGGCCGCTGCATTCCGGAATGATGGATTTCGTCAAAGCCTATGGCGTTGAGAGCGACCCAAATCAGCTGGCATTTGCCATCAAGAACGCGGCAAAAGACCTCGGGTATTATGACCGAATGGCGCGCGAGGAAGGCGTTACCAGCGTGATGTCGCAGGGCGCGCTTTCGGCGCTGAATGACGCCCGCGACCACGGTCAGGCGGATGACATGGTAAGCCAGATGGTTGACTACTACGTCAAGCGTTTCAACACCTGATCGATGGCCGTCTCCGCCAACCCCACCGCTGACCTGCCGCGCCTTGGCATTGTGCTGATGCTGATGGCGTGGCTGTTCTTTTCGTTGGTTGACCTTGGGGCCAAGTGGTTGGCGTTGGCCGGAGTGCCGGCATTTCAGTTGGCGTTCATGCGCTATGCGGGGCACTTCGTGATCTCAGTGGGCGTGATCGCCAAGGGCGGGATAGAGGCCGGTCGGTTCAAGACTGCCCATCCATGGCAGGTGATAAGCCGGGCCTTGCTGCTGATCTCGGCGACCGTTTTCAATTTTTATGCCCTACGGTTTTTGCCACTGACCGTTGTGTCGGCAATCATGTTCTCAAGCCCGGTCATCGTGTGCTTTCTGTCCGTCTTTGTATTGAAAGAAAGCGTGGGCCCATGGCGTTGGGCGGCTATCATCCTGGGCTTTCTGGGGGTGTTGGTTGTCGTACGGCCGTTTGGTTCGGCCTTTCATCCGACCATGCTGCTGATCGTATATAATGCCACCGCTTTGGCCTTGTACTCGATCATGACGCGCAAGCTGTCCGGGGTCGTTGCCGTGGACACTATGCAATTCTACCTCGGGCTTACCGGGACGGTGGTCCTGCTGCCGTTCGCCATCTGGTTTTGGGTCCAGCCAGAAAACACGTGGAGCCTGATTGTACTGATCGGCCTTGGTGTGTTTGGCTGGTGCGGGCATCAACTGCTGACGAACGCGCATCGGTTTGGAACGGCGAACCAGTTGATGCCATTCACCTATTCGTTCCTAATCTACGTGGCAATCTGGGGTTATCTGTTCTTTGACACAGTACCGGACGCCTTCACGTTGGCAGGAGCTGCGCTAATCATGGGCGCCGGTCTCATCATCTGGAAAAGAGAAAAGAAATGACGCGAATTGCCTGCATCGGCGAAGCAATGATCGAGTTGTCCATGCTGGAAACCGGCGCAAAGGTGGGCGTCGCGGGGGATACGCTGAACACGGCCATCTACATGCACTGTGCCGCGCCTGACCTGCAGGTGGAGTATGTGACATGTCTTGGCGACGACCCGTTCTCAACGCGCATCGTGGACTTCATCGCCAGTCATGGCATCGGAACATCCGGGATCCGCATCATTCCGAACGCCTCTCCGGGACTATACGCTATCACGACATCTGCGGACGGTGAACGCAGCTTTACCTATTGGCGCAGCGAGGCGGCCGCCCGTCAGCTTTTTGCCGATCACGACTTCAGCCCGCTGAACGGTTACGACGTGCTGTATTTGTCAGGGATTTCCGTGGCCATTCTTCCGCATGCAGTCAGGCTTGCGCTTCTGGACTGGCTCGAAGGCTCTTCCGTCCGGCTGGTATATGACAGCAACTTTCGTCCGCGTCTTTGGGACAGCGTCCAACACGCTCGGCAGATTAACCAACGGCTTTGGCAACGTGCAGACATTGCCCTGCCGTCCATTGACGACGAGATGGCATTGTTCGGGGAAAGCGCGGACCAAGTGGCTGCACGCTTTGCCGATCATCACGGTGTTGGTGCGTTGAAACGCGGAGAGAATGGCCCTTTGTCCATCGGTCAGAACACTGACCAAACCTATGAACCTGCTAAAAACGTGCTGGATACGACAGCGGCGGGCGACAGTTTCAACGGTGGGTACCTCGCGGCCTTGCTGATGGGAAAATCACAGGCCGAGGCCCTGATGGCTGGACACAATCTGGCTTCCACCGTTGTTCAGTTCCGCGGCGCGATCATTCCCGGATAAGTGGCGCGAGATCCTCAGCACCAACGAGACCCAAAAACGGCGCTACCGGGTCCGGCTGCTTGACGGCCGTGGCAATTTCCGACGCGCAAGGATCGTTCAGCGCCCTGCCCTTTGCGATCTCGGACATGCAATAGGAGATCCAGGCCCGCATCCCTGCAATCACCGCCTGAGAGCCGGTCTCACGGAGTGTGGGAACAAACCGATACGGCAGCTTCTGGCTGCCATCCATCGCGATTTGGCCCAGACGGTGCGCCAGCTCGGGGTTTTCAAAGCGGCGCAGCAAAGCTTCGGCATAGTCCGGAACCTGTGCTTGCAGTGCTGCGGGCAGCGTTGCGCCCGCATCCTTCATCAACTCGGAAACCAGCGGGCGCAAAACCGGGTCTCGAACCGCTTCGTGGACGTAGGTCAGGCCCCGCTCCAACCCGGTATAAGCCAACAGGGAATGGGCACCGTTCAACATGCGCAGCTTTCGCATCTCGTGCGGGGCTACGTCTTCGACCAGTTGCACACCCGGCCAATCCGGGTGCGGACCGGCGAAACTGTCTTCGATCACCCACTCCGAGAACGCCTCGGTCGGAACAGCCATAGGATCGCTGCTAATTGCGCGAACGGCGTCCGTGGTAGCCGGGGTGATCCGGTCGACCATCGCGTTGGGAAAGCGAACAGAGTCCCAATTCACGTCCAGACCGGCTGCTTCCGCAAAATCGGTAACTGCCGTTTCGAGCGTCTTGCCGTTTTCCATGCGATTGTCACAACTTAGTACCGTTACTGGCTTGCGCCGTTCCGCAAGGCCATAAGCTAAAAACCCGATCAGCGTCGAAGGCCCTTGCCCTGCCAGATCGGCGGCAATCGCTGGATCCTGAAGGTTCAGCTTGCCCGCGGCGTCCAAGTGGTAACCTTTCTCGGTGACGGTCGCCGAGATGATCTCGGCATCAGACATCACATCGAAAATTTCTGCGCGATCCTTGGGCGCGACCAGAACGTCACGCAGAGCTTTGATGCGCCGGACGCCCTGCCCCTGCACGCACAAATCGTACTCGAAACCCTGCCGGGCCAATCCATCCCGAACCGAGGATGAACGCAGGCTGACTCCGACAACGTCCCAACCGCCCACTTGATCGGTGTAATCCAGCAAATGCGCCCGAGCAAAGTTTCCAAGGCCGAAATGAAGAATTGTACCCATTTAGCTTTGCAACCCGTAAACCTGTTTCGCCAGATCGACCGCTAACAACCGCGCCAGATGCTCGGCACTGTCCCGAGCGAAATAGCCGCGCGCAACCTGCTCGGCCAGATGAATCGCCACACCCCGTCGCCACAGGTCGTGACGTGCAGGAATGGACAGAAAAGCCCGCGTGTCGTCATTGAATCCGGCCAAATTGTAATATCCGGCCGTTTCAACGATCTGAGCGAAATACCGCGCAATCCCAGCTGGGCTGTCGTGGAACCACCAAGGTGGCCCGATCCTAAGGCACGGCCAATGTCCCGCCATCGGGGCCAGTTCGCGGGCATAGGTGCTTTCGTCCAGTGTGAACAGAATGATGCGCAGTTCCGCTGAGTTTCCGACCCGGTTCAACAGCGCCTCGAGGCCCGTGACCCAATCCATCGCGATTGGAATGTCGCCCCCCTTGTCCCGTCCGAAGTCCCGCATTACCGCGTGGTTCGTGTTGCGCTTGCTGCCAGCATGTATCTGCATTGTCAGACCATCATCGACAGACATCTGCGCCATTTCGATCAGCATATGCCCATAGAACCGACGAGCATCCTGTTCGGTACCTTCCCGCCGTCTCAGCCGCTGGTACAGCGCATCCGGGTCGTCCAGCCACTCGGTCTGTACGCCTTCGATACCGTGGTCGGTGGCAGTACATCCCAGCTGGATGAAATAAGCCCGCCGCATTCGCAGCGCGTTGAGGTAGCCATCATAGCTGCCCAGATCGCAGTCTGTCAGCTCGGCCAACTTGTTCAGATTCTGTACGAACCCCGGGTCCGCCCCATCCAAAACTCCGTCTGGGCGAAACGTCGGAACAACTCGCCCGCCCCAACCGCTTGTACGGATCTTCCGATGCTCCGCGAGGCTGTCGAGAGCCGAATCTGTGGTGGCCAGAACCTCGATCCCAAACCTGTCGAACAAAGCCCTCGGGCGAAAATCGGGTTGCGTCAGCTTGTCTGAGATCGTGTCATAGATCAGATCTGCCGTGCGCGAAGACAACTCCTCAGACACGCCCAGCGTTTCATGCAGCACAAAATTCATCCAGATCCGGGAAGGCGTTCCCAGAAACAGATGCCAGTGCTCGGCAAAGGTGCGGAAAACGGCGCGAGGATCCTTCTTTCGCCCCTCTTCCCCAACGCCAAGTTCGGACAAGGGAACGCCCTGAGAGTAGAGCATACGGAACACGTAATGGTCGGGAACCACCAGCAGCTCTGCCGGGTTGGGAAACGGCTCATCGGTTGCAAACCACCCCGGATCGCAGTGACCATGCGGAGACACGATCGGCAGGTCCTTGATGCCCAAGTACAGGTCTTCTGCCATGCCATTCAAATTACCAGTCAATTCTGCCTCCGATACTGCTGCCCGCAATTGTTAACACAGTTTTTAATGGTTGCATCTTTCCCGTTCGAACCCGCAGACTGACCGGGTGATCCGGGGGAATGAATGAATATTGCGCTGATTGGTTTGGGGATGGTTTCGGGCACGCATGTCGCTGCCATTCAAGCATCGGATCAAGGCCTCAGTCTTGCCGGCGTTCTTGGGCGCAACTCTGAAAAAGCAGCTGAGTTCGCGCAGCGAAACGGCACCCGCGCATTCGGCTCGATCGAGGAAATCGCAAACGACCCAAACGTCGACTTTGCGATCATCGCAACCCCGCCCGATCAGCGCACAGAGTTGGTACGAGTTCTTTCGACCGCGTCGAAACCGATCCTGATGGAAAAGCCCATTGAAAGAACGCTGGGCGCCGCGAAAGCCATTGTCGAGCAGTGCGAGGTGTCTGGCGTGCCGCTAGGCATCGTCTTTCAGCACCGCGCCCGCGCCGCCTCGCAGGCGCTGAAATCAGCCATTGAACAGGGTGAGCTGGGCGCGATCGCCACGGTGGAAATCCGTGTCCCTTGGTGGCGCGATCAGAGCTACTATGACGAGCCGGGTCGCGGCACTTATGCGCGCGACGGAGGCGGTGTCATGATCTCGCAGGCAATCCACACGCTTGACCTTGCGATGTGGCTGCTGGGGCCGATCTCGGACATTCAAGCCATGATGAGAAAAACTCCGTTACACGATCTCGAAGCTGAGGATTGGGCAGGTGCAGTCTTTGAAACGGATAGAGGCGCCGTGGGCACTTTGATGGCGACTACTGCCGAATTTCCCGGGGCCGCCGAATCTATCACGATCCAAGGCACGCGCGCCAAAGCGCATTTGGAGTCAGGTGTCCTGACCTTAACGACTTTCGATGGTTATAAATCCACGGTTGGCGAAACGTCCGCCACAGGCGGAGGGGCCGATCCCATGGCGTTCACCCATGCTTGGCATCAGGCGGTTATCGAGGATTTCGCCAAGGCCGTTGTCGGTGGAACGCAGCCCATGGCCACCGGACGCAGTACCCTTTTGACCCACGCCGTCATAGACGCGATGCAGATCGCCAATCGAACCGGCCAGAAAACACGAGTCATCTCATGAGCCTGACCTGCGTCGCCCTTGGCCTGGACCACCGCCATATCTATGGCATGACGGAAAACATGCATAAAACCGGCGTGGACTGCGTTGGCTACTGGACACAAGGCGATCCGGAAACGCTGCCGGGCTACGTCAAAAGGTTTCCCGGTATTCCGCGGCTGGCCCGACTGGAAGACGCCCTAACTAGTGGGGCGGATCTGGCGCTGATTTCGGCAATACCGGCAGATAGGGCCGCGTTGACGATCCGCGCCATGCAAAACGGCATGGATGTCATGAGCGACAAGCCAGGCTGCACGACGTTCGAGCAACTCGACCAGATCAAGCGAGCGGTCGCCGACACCGGTCGAATCTGGTCGGTGAATTTTTCCGAACGATTTGAAACACCCGTCAGCACGCGGGCGACCGAGTTGGTCGAGGCCGGTGCCATCGGGCGCGTGATCCAAACGATCGGACTTGGCCCGCACCGCTTGAACCCGGCAACGCGGCCGGAATGGTTTTTTCAGCGTGACCGCTATGGAGGTATTCTGACCGACATCGCCTCGCATCAAATCGATCAGTTCTTGCACTACACAGGTTCGGAAACCGCAGAAATTACAAACGCCTATGTGGCGAACTACGCAAACCCCAAAGATCCCGGGTTGCAGGATTTCGGAGAGCTCAATCTGCGCAGCGAGAATGGTACCGGGTACATCCGGGTTGACTGGTTCACGCCGGATGCCTTGCCAAACTGGGGGGATGGTCGTCTGACGATCCTCGGAACCGAAGGATATATCGAGTTGCGGAAATACGTCGATGTGGGTGGGGCCTCAGGGACAGACCATCTGATCCTCGTCAATGGTGAAACCTGCCAAAAGATCGACGCAGCCGACGCCGGCCTTCCCTACTTCGCGCGCCTGGCCGATGACATCCGCAACCGGACCGAAACCGCGATGACACAGACCCACTGCTTTACGGTCATGGAACTGGCACTGCACGCGCAGGAAATGGCGGAACGCAGATGATCAACGTTGCGATCCTTGGCGCAGGTATCGGTGCGCAACATCTGGACGCTCTGGAACGGCTTGACCGCACCTTCCGCGTAACCGCCGTGGTCGACCAGAATACGGACCGGATCGAACAGATACGGCAGAACTCGGATTTTCGAGCACTGACCAACATTCAGGACGCTCTGGATGATCCGGCGATTGATGTCATCGACGTCTGCCTGCCGCCCCATCTGCATGTACCAACCACGCTTGCGGCACTGGCCGCAGGAAAACACGTTGTCTGCGAAAAGCCTCTTGCGACCTCGATGCAAGATGTGGATCGGATCACGGCAGCCACACGCAACGCAGGCAAGCAGGTGTTTCCGGTGTTTCAATACCGGTGGGGCCCGTCACTTGCCCAATTGCGCCACTTGCAACGCGCAGGCCTGACCGGAGCGGTCCAAACTGCCGCGCTTGAGACCCATTGGTCCCGAGGGGCAGACTATTACGCGGTGCCGTGGCGGGGAACATGGGCTGGTGAACGCGGCGGCGCAGTGCTGGGCCATGCCATCCACAACCATGATCTGCTGACTCATATCGCGGGTGATATCGCCTGGGTGTCTGCAATGGCCACAACGCGGGTAAACCCGATCGAGACCGAAGACTGCGCCGCGATCTGCTTTGGCATGACTTCCGGAGCTTTGTGTACAAGCAATATCACCCTGGGCGCTGCCACGGACGAAACCCGCCTGCGGCTCGTCTTTGAAAAGGTGACCGCCACCTCTGGCACCGAACCCTATGCCCCGGGTCAAACGCCCTGGACATTCGTCGCGCGAGACCCTGTGAATCAAGCCGCTATCGACGAGGCCCTTGCAGCCGCCGCTGACGAACAAACAGGTTTCGAAGGGTTCTTTACTGAAGTCGGCAGGGCGCTGCGGTCCGAGGCAAATTCGGCCGTTACACTGCAGGACGGTGCTGCGTCCATCGGCCTTGTGACCGCGATTTATCACGCGGCGCGCACCGGGCAGCGCGTTGCTCTCCCCATCAGGCCCGATCACCCGCTGTATGAAGGATGGCTGCCATGAAACAATGCTGGCGTTGGTTCGGACCCGATGATCCGATCGCCTTGGCCGCTCTCCATCAAGTCGGGGTTCAGGGCATCGTCACCGCGCTGCATCACATCCCGCCGGGACAGCCCTGGGACGAACCAAGCATCGCCGATCGGCAGGCAGTTCTGGCTACTGCCGGGTACAGTTGGGACGTTGTCGAAAGCCTGCCCGTCTCCGAGGCGATCAAAACACAGTCCGCAGACATGGCTGAACATCTGCAGGCGTATAAGTCCAGCCTCAGGGCCCTGTCCGCCCGTGGCATCAAAGTCGTTTGCTACAACTTCATGCCAATCCTGGATTGGACACGCACCGCCCTTCGCGCACCGCAGCCGCACGGCGGAGCGGCCATGCTGTTCGACCTGACCGATTTTGCTGTTTTCGACATACATATTCTCAAGCGGCCGGGCGCGTCCGAAGACTATTCCAGCGACGTCCAGCAAACGGCCAAGGATCGCTTCTTGCGCATGTCAGATAAATCCATGGCCCAGTTGCAGCATAATGTCACTGCGGGGTTGCCCGGCGCCAACGATCAGTGGAGCGTACAGGACGTGCGCGCTTTGTTGCAGACCTATGCACATATCGACCGTTACCGGCTTCGCGCAAACCTGATCGACTTCCTGTCAGAAGTCGCCCCAGTCGCCCAAGAACTGGAACTACGATTGTGCTGTCATCCGGATGATCCGCCGTTCTCGTTGCTTGGTCTGCCGCGGATCATGTCCAGTACCGATGACTACGGCGCCGTTCTGGATGCGGTTGATTTGTTGGCGAGCGGCGCAACGTTGTGTACCGGATCGCTGGGAGTGTCCCCCGAATTTGATGGGCCGGACTTCGTGCGCAGGCATGGCGACCGAATTCACTTTGTCCATCTGCGGAATACCCAACGCATCGCCGGGTCAGACAGCCAGAAGCCGGACTTCTTTGAGGCCTCGCATCTAGAGGGCGACACCGACATGGTCGGCACCATTCGCGAACTGATGAACGAACAGCGCCGCCGCAAATCCCAAGGGCGTTGCGACTGGCAAATTCCGATGCGGCCCGACCACGGACAAGAACTGCTGAGCGATCTGGGTGGACACAGTACTCCCGGCTATCCGTTGATCGGGCGTATGCGCGGGCTTGCGGAACTGCGCGGCATCATGGCGGCGTTCTCGTAACGCGTCGGATCAGGCGGTTTCTTTTCGCCCGCAACACTTCTATGCTTGCCTGAGCGCCGCATTCTTCGTTTAATTACTGTACGTAAACGGGCAGCGGGGTGTCTTCCGGACTCGCCCGACGTCTGTTCAAGACGCGTGAAACTCCCGCGAAAACCGATGCGATTAGGCATCATTTTTCGAAACGCCTGCCATACGGCAACGGCGAAATATCGGGAGGAGCCCAAATGAATACTGCAGGCGTAATAGGTCTTGGGGACATGGGCAGCGGCCTTGCCAAGAACCTGATCAAGAATGGCTTCGAAACATCCGGTTTCGACCTGAGCGAGACGCGCATGACGGCTTTTGCTGACATGGGCGGCCGGCCCAAGGACAGCGTGGGACAGGTCGGCCGTCACGCCTCCAGTGTGTTTGTCATGGTGATGAACGGAGATCAGGCCCGCGATGTCATTCTGGGTGAAAACGGGCTGGTTGCGAACATGGCCAAAGGCGGAACGGTCATCCTGTCGGCGACCATTACCCCGGCCGAAGCCCGCGCCATCGGGCACGATATGGAAGGCTCGGGCATTAACTTAATCGACACGCCGGTCTCAGGTGGGTTTCCCGGCGCGCAGAACGGCACATTGACGATGATGGCTGCCGGTGCTGCGGATGTGCTGGACCGAAATGCAGAAGTCATGAAGGCAGTGTCGGCAACAATTCATCGGGTCGGCGAAAACGCTGGCGACGGGCAAACCGTGAAAGCCTGCCTGCAATCCCTGATCGGATCGATCTTTTCCGCCACATTCGAGGCTGCGGCCCTGGCGGCCAAAGCCGGTGTCAGCGGTCAGGCATTACTTGATGTGTTCTCCTCATCCAGCGCGGGGTGCGGCGTCGTGAATTCCGCCCTTGAAAACATCATTGATCGCAAGTTCGAGGCCACCGGCAGCCATATCGCAACCATGCACAAGGACCTGACGATCTCGCTGGCACTGGCCGGTGCGTTGGGCGTTCCAATGCACACAGCATCATCCGCTATGCAGATCTTTCACGCAGGAAAAACCAAATACCCGAATGGTGACAACTGGGTGTGTACTCGCGTCATCGAAGAAATCGTTGACGCAGAATTGCATCGCTGAGGGGACCGGACATGAAATTAGGTGTAATTTGCGACGGCATTTCCCGCGATCTGCGGCATGCCGTGGACGTGATGGACGAGTTCGGCCTGGACTATGCAGAGCTTCAATTCGTTGGCGATGCGGAGGTCGGGGATCATTCCCCGCAGGAAGTTGCCGAGATCAACGCGCTCTTGCGCGACCGAGGCAAGCCTGTGTCATGTCTGTCGCGCCATATCTTTGCGGGGATGACAGCTGCCAACAGGCCCGGCGACGACCTGCACACTCGGCACATGGACGCCTTGAAACGCGTAATCGACATGGCGCATGTTGTTGGGTCTCCGCTGGTTCGGATCATGACGCAACGAAAAGAGCAGATACTGTGGGGAAAAAACGGCGCCGAGAAGTGGAACGTGGCGCATGGGGTATGGGACACGATGCCGCCGCTGATCGCGCCGGCCGTTGAACTGGCAAGAGCTGAGGGCGTGACGCTTGTCGTGGAAACCGGAAACGGCACCTTGGTCAACTCCAACTATACAGCCCGCAAGCTGATTGACGATTTGGACGCAATAGACACTTTGAAAGTGCTGTGGGACCCCGGAAACAACTGCTGGTGCCATGAACTGGCATATCCGGACGGTTATGAAGAACTGCGCGGCGGATATCTGGGTCACATTCATATCAAGGACGTAAAGGTCGACACGCCGCGGGCAACACTGGAAGTGCGCCGCATGGGGGAAGGTCAGCTTGCGCCATTGTTCCAACCCATCGCGGACGCGCTCAGATCCGACGGCTATGATGGCGTCATTTCTTTCGAAAGCGTTTATCACCCCGGCAACGGGAACTTCGAAGATGGTTTTCGTCTGTGTGTGGACCAGTTTAAAAGCCTGTTTGCATGAAAATGCAGTCAATATGCGTTCAAAATCAAAAGTTTTACCCCCATTGCTGAATGCCAAGTGGGATGTAGAAAGCTGGGCGCGTTCGCGTGAAATCAAGGAAAGGGCCTGCTGGATGAAACAACAGTTTTTTGACCTGTCCATTGAAACGCCGGGCAAATCCCTCATCGACATCAGCGGGATCGTTCAGCGTGCGGTGTCCGAACACGAATTTGTCTCGGGCCTGTTGACCCTTTGGTGCGTCCACACCGGTGCCGCGCTGTTGGTGCAGGCCAATGCCGATCCCGAAGTGCTCAAGGATATCGAGACGTTCTTCGAGAAACTCGTACCCAAGTCACTAGGCAAGTATCACCACCGCCCGACCGAGGACGACAACGCTCCATCGCATCTGCGGGCGCTGTTGACGCAAACTCAGGTATCGATCCCGGTCGAACAAGGGCAGCTTCCGCTGGGTCGCGTACAAAGCCTGTACCTGTTCGAACATCGGGAAGCACCCAAGGCACGCCGATTGAAGGTGCACTACATCGGGACGTGATGCCTTAGATCACATGGAGCGTTGGCAGTGCTAACGCCCCATCCAGCCCCCGTCGACTACAAGGATTTCACCGTTGACGAAGTCCGACGCAGCAGAGGCCAGAAAGACCACCGGTCCGGCAAAATCAACAGGCGTACCCCAACGGCCTTGGGGTGTTCGTTCCAGGATCGACTTCGACCGGACCGGATCATCCCGCAGGGCTTGGGTGTTGTCGGTCGCGATGTAGCCAGGCGCGATCGCATTCACGTTTACGCCCTGTCCGGCCCATTCGTTAGCCAAGGCTTTGGTCAGCTGTCCAATCCCGCCTTTCGAGGCCGCATAGCCCGGAACGGTGATGCCGCCCTGAAATGTCAGCAGCGATGCAGTGAAGATGATCTTCCCCGAGCCGCGCGCCAGCATGTCCTTGCCAATCTCGCGTGACAGAACGAACTGCGAGGACAGGTTTACCTCCATCACTTCGTCCCACCAGTCGTCCGGGTGTTCGGCGGCGGGTTTGCGTTTGATCATGCCGGCATTGTTGACAAGTATATCAGGGGTTTGTCCGTCGGCCCTCAACTGATCAATTAACCCATGCAGCGCGGCGCGATCCGAGAAGTCGCATTGGTAGGCCCGGAAATTGCGTCCCATCGCCGTCACGGCTTTTTCGACATCCGAGGCAGACAGCTCGAGCGAGGCGGACACTCCGATGATATTGGCTCCGGCCGATGCCAATGCTTCGGCCATACCGCGCCCGATACCGCGTTTGCACCCGGTCACAAGGGCCGTCTTTCCCGTCAGGCCGAAACTTTGCAAAACACTCATGAACGCGGTCCTACTTCGATCAGGCTTTTCATTGCGGTTGGGCTGCGATCCAGTGCTTCGAACGCGGCCTGGATGTCTGCCAGTGGGCTGACGTCCGTGATCACAACATCCGCGTCCACTCCGCCCGAGGCGACAACTGCAATGGCTTTCTCGTAATCCTCTGGCTCATAGACCCGAGCACCGATCAGTTGCAGCTCTCGCCAGAAGAACTGGAACAGGTCTATCTGAGGTTTTTGAGCATGAATCGCGACCATTACGATCCGGGCCCGAGTCGCGGCAACGGCGGTCATTGCATCGACACCGGGCTGCGTTCCTGACACCTCGAAAACCACATCTGCCCCTTTGTCGCCCGTGCGCGCATTGATTGTGGACACCAGGTCGGTTTCGGTTGGGTTGATTGTGTCAAAGCCAATTTTTTCAGCTATCGCAAGACGGTTCGGATTCACTTCGGAAATTACGACATTTCCACCCGCGTCCCGCGCAACCATGGCAACCAGGATGCCAATCGGGCCGCCGCCGATAACGACAACGTCCTCTCCAGGTTGCAGGTCAGACAGCCGCACATCGTGGCAGGCAACGGCAACCGGCTCGATCAGCGCCGCGTGATCCATGCGCAAGTCATCCGGCAGAACGTGCAACGTGTGGGCCGGAACAGTCCATATCTCTTGCATCGCGCCATCGGTGTCGAGGCCGAGAAACTTGAGATTCTGACAGATATGCTGATGCCCCCGCTTGCAAGCTGGGCATTCTCCGCAGTGATCAAGCGGTCGGACAACGACCTTCTGGCCGGGTTCGACCGTATCGACGCCCTCGCCCACCGCTTCGACGACACCTGACATCTCATGCCCAATCACCCGGTTCAGGCCGACGCGGGCATCCATGTTGCCGTGGTAGACGTGCATATCCGTCCCGCAAATCCCACAATAGGCAACACGAATGGCAGCCTCGCCGGGACCCGGCTCTGTCGCTTGGGCTTGCTCTACTGCAAAGCTCTTTTCACCCCTGTAGTATGCGGCAGTGATCGTCTGGGTCGTCATCTACGCATCTCCTTGTGTTCCGCATTCAATTTGTCCCAGTCGAATTCCACTCCGGTTCCCGGGGCATCCGGGGCCACGGCCAGACAGTCTTCGACAACTAGTGGACGGGTCGTGTACTGGTCTATCGGGAATGAGTGTACTTCTAGCCAGCCTGCGTTGGATTGCGCAGAAACAAGGCTGACGTGCAGCTCCTGCATCCCATGACTACAAACCGGAATGCCGTGTTGTGCGCTTAGCGCGGCCACGCGCAGCCAGCCGGTGATTCCACCGCAGTTTGAGGCATCGGGCTGGATAAAACTCAGTTTCGCGTCATCAAAGGCGTATTCAAATTCGTGTATGGTGTGCAGGTTTTCACCCATGGCAAGGGGAACGCCCGTCGCTTCGACAATTCGGCCATAACCTTTGTAGTCGTCTGGAATTGTCGGTTCCTCGAACCACAGGATATCGCAGTCGGCGAACCCTCTGGCAGCGACGATGGCCTGTTCGACACTCATAGAGTAATTCGCATCGACCATGAAGAACCGGTCCGGCCCCAGCATCTCGCGCACCGCCCGGGCACGTGCAAGATCGTCGGCCAGGTCTGGTTGACCGACCTTGATCTTGACTGCGTTGAACCCACGCGCAAGGTACCCTTCGGTCTGACGCAGCAGTTTCTCCAACGAGAAATTCAGGTCGATCCCGCCGGCATAGGCCTTGCACCTTTTCGACGCTCCACCGGCCATCTGCCACAATGGCGCGTTCTGCGTTCTGCCGCGAATATCCCACAGTGCAACATCCACGGCCGAGATGGCAAACGAGGCGATCCCGCCCCGTGCGACGTAGTGCACGTGCCACTGCATGGCATCGTACAGGCTTTCGATCTGTTCGGCGTCTTG
Organism: Ruegeria sp. AG7; assembly: GCF_056541545.1. Lineage (NCBI taxonomy): Bacteria > Pseudomonadati > Pseudomonadota > Alphaproteobacteria > Rhodobacterales > Roseobacteraceae > Ruegeria > Ruegeria sp. AG7. The sequence continues at coordinate 21,792 of NZ_JBQFYP010000002.1, read as the reverse complement.
TCCAACAAGGAACGGTGCCAGGTCATGCTTGATCATCGCCAGAATGGCGTGACCACCCTTGCCCCCGGTATAGGTATACCCGACCCCCTCGACCCCATCCGAGGTTTGAATGGTGACCGTGATCAATTGAAAAAACGTGTGATCCCCATGTTTGGCATCGACCAGGACCTCTGCGAGCGGAACGTTGAACAGCCGCGCTGATACACTTTCTATGCGATTCATTAACCCAAGACCTTCTGCTGCCTGGCAATAACCCGAGACTGTAAAAGGATGACCGCAAATAGAAAGCCTCCACGTATGACCATTTGCCAATAGGCACTGAAACTGATGGTGCCCTGACCGTTTTCAAAGTTTAGAACGTTGAAAACCAGCCCCAGCAACAGCGCGCCGGCGACCGTCGCAGGGATCGATCCCATCCCACCCGTCAACAAAGTGCCGCCTACAACCACGGAAGCGATGGCTGACAATTCCCATCCGATGCCTTCAAGGGGTTGCCCAGCTCCAAAACCCGAGGCCAGAAAGACTCCGGCCAGCCCCGCACAGCCACCCGACAGCAGGTAGACAAAAGCCTTGGCGCGATTGACCTTCAGGCCCATGAGGTTCGAGGCATCCTCGCTGCCACCGATCGCCAAGACGGTCCGCCCGATGGTGGTTCTTTCCAGCACCAGCCAAAGTGCCAGAGTCAGTCCGGCCACGATGACGATTGCCCATGGAAACAGGCCAAACGCCTGCCCCATGCCAAGCTTGGTGAAGTTCGACCCCCAATCGACCGAAATTGTCTGGGCGCCCGAAATCACCAATGCGCCGCCTTTTGCGGCCAGCATGGTGGCCAGCGTGGCGATGAAGGGCGGGATCCGAAGGATGATTATGCAAAAGGCGTTGATCGCCCCGAAACCAACCCCGGCAAGAACGGCCCCCGGCAACGCAACCTGAATCCCATACGGGCTGAGATAGGCCGCAACAACCGAAGTAAAGGCCGCCACTGATCCGACCGACAGATCAATCCCGCCGGTCATGATCACAAAACACATGCCCAGCGCAATCGCGATGAACATCGCGTTGTAATTCAGGAAAGACGAGAAATTGTAGGCGCTGCCAAAGTTGTCATAGCGCATCAGCCCGAACAGAATCAAAGCCAGCAGTGCGATCCAAACCGTCACCGAGGCCGAATTACGTCGAAGGTATTTTCGCAGGTCAAAAGCCGTATCATCCAACATCGATTAAGCCCTCCGAAACTGCTGGACCCAGACGGCCAGGATAATGATGACGGCCTTGGCGATCAGTGCAACTTCGTCCTCTACCCCGTTGGCCAACAATGTATATTTGACCAACTGGATGATGACGGCACCCAGTATGGCACCAAAGATCGGCGCTCGCCCGCCTTGCAAAAGAGCCCCGCCAACAACCGCGGCCGCGATGGCATCAAGCTCCATCAGATTGCCGTTGCGCGCGGCGTCCGAGGCTGAGTTGATTGCAACCACAATCAAACCGGCTAGGCCCGCAAGCACCGCGCAGATGACATAGGCCCCGATCTTGACCCGTCGGACGGGACCACCCGACAGATAGGCCGCGCGTTCATTGCCCCCAATGGCCAGCAAGTAACGGCCCCATGTGGTTCTGGTGATCACCCAAAACAGCGCACAGGCAATGGCCAGCGCCAGCCAGCCCTGGAACGGCAATCCAAGCACTTTACCAGTTCCAAGATAACTGAATGAAGGGTTTGAAAACGTCTGCAGGTTCCCGTTCGTCAAGACTTGGGCAATACCGCGACCAGAGATGAAGAGAATGAGCGTCGCAACGATGGGCTGCACGTTCAACACGGCAACCATCACGCCGTTGAATACCCCGCATAGCCCCGCAATGAACAGCGGCAGGACAATGGCCAAAGTGACGCCTAGCATCGGATTGGCAGAGCCCAGATCCGACAGAAAGATCAAAGGAGCAAGCGCCCCCGCCAGCGCCATGACCGCCCCAACCGACAGATCGATCCCACCCGTGGCGATTACCAGCGTCATCCCCATGGCCACGATGGCGATCGTAGCGACCTGGCTGATATTTACGAACAGGGTTTGCAGTTGCAGGAAATTAGGTGTGAAAAACGCGTTGAACACCAGCAGGGCGACTAACGCGGCGATGCCGCCGTGAAAGCGGAAGGGCATTGATGCGACCCGTTGCGGCAACTTCATTGCGCGGTCCATGAACCAGTTCCTTCTTCATGATGCGCAAGCGCGCGCACCAGTATGTTCTCGGTGACCCCGGGGTTGGTCAGTTCCTTGACCGAGCGTCCCTCGTGCATGACCACGATGCGATCGGCGCCTTCCACCAGTTCTTCGAATTCCGAACTGATGAGAACGACGCCAAACCCCTTCTCGACATAAGACCGAATGAACGATTGGATCTCTCGCTTGGCGCCAACATCCACGCCTCGGGTCGGCTCGTCGAGTATCAGGATGTCGGGCTGCGTCGCCAGCCAACGGGCAAGCAGCACCTTCTGCTGGTTGCCGCCGGACAATTCGCGAATGGGTTGGTCCATATGCGCCGCCTTGATGCCCAGATCGTCGATAAAGGCCTGAACAATCTCGCGCTCGCGGGCAAAGTCGATTTGACCACGACTAGCCAGTTTCGGCAGCAGGGCCAGCGTCATGTTCTCGCGCACGGACATGTCTGGAATGATCCCTTCGGCCTTGCGATCTTCGGTCAGAAAGCCGACGCCGTTTGCGATCGCGTCACCCGGTCCGGACGGTTGCCCGACCACGCCATGCAACTCGATTGCGCCGCTGCGTTTCCCGTCCACTCCGAACAAAGCGCGCGCCGCCTCGGTCCGGCCTGAGCCCAGCAATCCGCCCAGCCCAACGATTTCCCCGCGGTGGAGAGTGAGGTCGAAATGCGTCAGCCGCGGGCCTGTTGAAACAGAGTCCGCCCGCAAAACGATATCGCCTTTCTTGGCCTTGGCACCTGCGAAGTCCGTCAAACCGTCTGCCGCGATCTCATCCTTGTTGCGGCCCAGCATGTCCGCGATCATTTCCAGTTTGGTCGTATCCTGGACGTTACGCGTGCTGACGGTGCGCCCATCTCGCATCGTTGTGACTCGATCGCATATTTGGAACAGCTCATCGAGGAAATGCGAAACATAAAGAACAGACACGCCCTGTTTCTTCAACTCGCGCACAACACCGAACAGCACCTCGACTTCGCTGGCATCCAGCGACGACGTGGGTTCGTCCATGATGACAAGTTTCGCATCCAGCGAAACAGCCCGCGCAATCGCAACCAACTGCTGGATCGCTGTCGAGAAATTTCCTAGCGGCTCGGTCACGTCGATATCTATGCCAAAGCGCGTAAGAACCTCGCGTGCGCGCCTGTTGCCCTCGCGCCAGTCGACCAGAAAGCCGAGACGTTTGGGCTCGTACCCCATGATGATGTTTTCAGTCACTGACCGCAGCGGCACCAGGTTGAGCTCTTGATAGATGGTGGCAATTCCGGATTCCTGCGCTTCGCGCGGAGTGGAAATGCGGCTTGGCACACCCGCCAGATGAACGTCGCCGGCATCCCGATCGTAAACTCCGGTCAGAACCTTGATCATCGTCGATTTGCCCGCACCGTTCTGGCCGATCAGCGCATGAACCTCGCCGGGCGCGATTTCCAGGTTGGCCTGGCTAAGTGCCGGCACGCCGGCAAAGGACTTTTCAATTCCCGACATCGAGACGAGCGCATTCATGAGATGTCTTCCTCCGATTGCTTGCAGGTGGCGCCGACCACAGGCCAGCACCACCCACCAGGGAGAATCAATAGGCTTCGTGGATGTGATCGGCCGCATTGTCCTTGGTAAAGATGCGATCTTCGACTTTCACCCATTCCGGGATCGCCTCGCCAGCCGCGTATTTATTCATGACTTCACAAGCCAGAGGGCCGAAGAAGGGTGAGCTTTCCACCGTCACCCCCATCTTGCCATCGATAATAGCCTGAAGTGCATCGCGTGTCCCGTCGATCGAAACGATGGTCACGTCCTCGCCAGGCTTGCGGCCGGCCAGTTCCAGAGCCTGGATCGCACCGATTGCCATCTCGTCATTGTGGGCGTAGACCACGTTCACATCGGGGTGCGCCTGCAGCAGGGTTTCCATCACCTGACGACCCAGGTCGCGCGCAAAGTCACCGGTCTGAGAAGCCACGATCTCAAAGCGGTCATCCGTTGCAATCGCGTCGTCGAAACCTTTTTTGCGGTCATTTGCAGGTGAAGAACCAGTCGTGCCTTCCAACTGGACGATGACGCCATTGTCGCCGTCGAAATTCTCCATCAGCCACTGTGCGGCACGGTTGCCCTGATCAATGAAATCCGACCCAAGGAACGCCACAAAATGCTCGCCCGGCTTGGCAACGGCCGGATCAACCGAGCGGTCCACCAAAAAGGTCGGGATTCCCGCGGCACGGGCCTTCATAACGGCTGGGATCAACGGCTTTTCTTCCCGCGGGGGCAGGAACAGAACGTCGATGCCTTGGGCGATCATGCTGTCCACATCCGCAACCTGCTTTGCTGCAGATCCGGCTGCATCCGTCGCGATAAGGTCCCAGCCGCAGGCCTCGGCCGTGTCATGGAACGATTTTGTCTCGGCAATGCGCCACGGATTGTTCGACTCCATCTGCGCAAAGCCGACCTTGTAGCGATCCTTCTGCTCAAGCGGTGGCAGATCCTGCGCTATCGCAGTCGTGCCCAACAGCGCACCCGCGACAACCGTCGAGATCAAAAGATTTCTGCGTTTCATGGTTATTCCTCCTCCATTGGTGCGGTCGCCTCCGTTTTGACCGCGAGTTTTAGGTCATGCCCAATTCATGTAAGTCGTCTGTTTCCTCAGATAGCCATCAAAGCCATACGCGCCGTCTTCGCCCCCAACCCCGGACAAACCCCAACCGGTGTGAAATCCCTGTACGGCCTCACCATTGGAGCGGTTCAGGTACAATTCGCCGAACTTCAAACGGCTCGGGGCCTCCATCAATCGCCGGTGCGATGCCGTAAAGAGATAGGCGGACAGCCCGAATGACGTGTCATTCGCAAAACTTATCGCCTGATCAAAATCATCGACTCGCATGGCTGTCGCCACGGGTCCAAAGACCTCCTCCTGCATCGCGGCATTGCCGTTGTCGGAGACCTCGAGAACCGTTGGGGACATCCAGTGCCCTTCGCGGTGCGCGCCGTCCGTCAAAGGCCCGCCTTCCAGATGGACCGTGGCACCTTCGGCGATGCTGCGCTGGATGATTTCGGCGACCTTGGTCACTTCGACCTTGCTGACTTTGGGCCCCAGGTCGCAGTCCTCCATCGGATCTCCGATCGACAATGCGCGGGCTGCTGTCACGAATTTTTCCAAGAACTGATCCGCAATACCGCGATGCAGATACATACGCTCGTTGCAGGTGCAAATCTGGCCGCAATTGGCAAACCGGGCGGCAATGGCGGCCGAAACAGCAGCGTCAATATCCGCATCCTCCATCACGATGAACGGAGCCTTGCCGCCAAGCTCGAGCCGGACAACCTTGATCCGGTCGGCCGCGGCGCGAAAAATCTCTTTACCGGCTCGTGTGCTGCCGGTCATTGTGATCAGTGAGGTATCGGGGTGTTCGACCAACCGCTGCCCTACCACCGGCCCCTTGCCTGTCAGAACATTCAGAACACCGGGCGGAAACCCGACCTTTTCGGCAAGCTCGGCGATCGCGAGACCGGACAGCGGCGTGATTTCGTGTCCCAACAGAACAACAGTGTTGCCCGCGACCAGCGCAGGCCCGACTTTCCTGGCGGCCAATGCCAGCGGATAGTTCCAAGCCGTCAACGCAACAACAACGCCATAAGGATGACGCCGGATCTGGATTTCCTCGGACTTGTTGTCCGATGCCACTATGTCACCCGAAATCCTCCGGGCCTCTTCAGCCGCATGGCAAAGAAAGGTAACAGCGGCATCAACTTCACTTCGGGCCTGCGTGATCGGCTTGCCCTGCTCGACCGTGATCAGAGCGGCCAGACGCCCGGCGTCAATCCGGATGGCTTCGGCCAACCGCTGAACCAGTCGCGCCCGCTCGATCGCTGGGCGCGAGGACCACGAGCCAAAAGCACGATGGGCCGCCTCGACGGCCGCATCCGCATGAGCGGCACCGCCATCTGGAACTTGCGCAAAGATCTCTTCATTTGCAGGGTTCTCGACACCAACCGTGTCCGCGTCAGAGTCGGTAAAGCGGCCATCGATGAACATCGAATGCCGAACCACCTGACCCAACTCCCCCACTACAGACCGCAATTTCGCCTCCCGCGCTTACTCGGTCAGACCACATTGGCGACCGCACCATCGATCAAAACACTAATAATATTATTTCGTCAACACTAATATTAATTACTATTCACTAATATTAGTTGCGCGTCCTCCGCATAGTCGATAAAAAGGAAGCGAACAAAAAGGTTGAGCAATGAACGATCAAGCGAACAAGGCCGGGCAGCACAGGGGCGTGGGACGAGTCGCGGGCCGGCAGCGCATAACGATGCATGATATTGCACGCGTCGCCGGGTGCTCACAGACGACAGTATCGCTGGTTCTAAACAAGAACGATTCCGTCAAAATCTCCGAGGACACAAAGCAAAGAGTCCTGGACGCCGCCAACACGCTTGGATACGCCATGCCCTCTCAACTCAGGAAACCCCAGGACAGCGCGCCTCGGCCCTCGGCGTTAGACGGCACCATCGCTTTTGTCGTGGACGATCTGGCGTCGAGCCCCGAAATGGTAAACGCGTTTAATGGCGTGAAACAGGCCGTTCGGGACACGGGAAATCTTGTATTGCTGGCAGAAACCCAAAACGACCCCGAGGTCGAACCCAGAACGCTTAGGTATTTCCTCGACCAACAGGTTGCGGGCATCATTTACGCAACCGTTTTCACCCGGCGGGTGGTCGTTCCGGAAATCCTCAGGCAGACCGCAACCCCGGTTCTGCTGCTGAACTGCTTTTGCGACGACCTCTCTTTTCCTGCGGTGATCCCCGGCGAAGTCGCCGCTGGACATACGGCGACCAACGCCCTGATCAAGGCGGGGCACAAACGAATCGCCACCATCACCGGCGAGCCGTTCATGGAATGCGCCGCAGGGCGAACGACCGGGTACAGAAACGCCCTTGCTTCCGCCGACATCCCATTTGACGAGGATTTGGTCATCGAGGGCAACTGGCTGCCCAGCGCAGGCTATGCTGCCACGCGCGAATTGATGGACCTGCCCTCTCCGCCAACCGCCATTTTCTGTCAGAATGACCGAATGGCAATCGGCTGCTATGAGGCGCTCAAGGAACTTGGCCTATCCATCCCCGAGGACATCTCGGTCATCGGATTCGACGATGACGAAACCGCGCGACACCTGTCGCCACCCCTGACCTCGATGATCCTTCCAACTAGGGCGATGGGACGCTGGGTCATCGAACAGTTGTTCCACGGTCCGACGGATGGTCAGCGACACCCTCTCGTGAAGCTTGAATGCGAACTGGTGGAGCGCGACTCGATCAGCGAACCCAAACGCCGGGCCTGAAGGCGAACTCGTGACGGAAACCTTCGATCATATCGTCATCGGCGGCGGCTCTGCCGGCGCAGCCGCTGCAGCGCGACTGGTCAACCAGGGCAAGTGCAGGGTTCTGGTGCTGGAGGCCGGGCATTCGCACCGCCATCCGTTGCTGGACATGCCGCCGGGTATCTTCAAGATGATCAACGGGTCCAAGTTCATGACCTACCACCAGACCGAACCGCAGGACCACCTGGACGGTCGCGTGCATGACATTCCGCAGGCCAACGTGCTGGGTGGCGGGTCGTCTGTGAATGCCCAGGTCTATATGCGTGGCCGCCCTTCTGATTATGACGCGTGGGAAAACCTGCTCCGACAGACCAACGACAGAGTCGGCTGGGGATGGGATGATGTGCTGCCCTACTTCCGTAGAATGGAAGACAATAACAGGCTTCACAATGACCTGCATGGCAGCAACGGTCCGGTGCAGGTCTCGGATCCGGGGCATATCGACGACATGTCACGTTGGTTCGTTCAGTCGGTGCAGGCCCTTGGCGAACCATTCAACACGGACTTCAACGGCGCAACGCAGCGCGGTGTCGGGTTCTATCAGTTCACCAATCGCGCCGGTAAGCGCAGTTCGTCGGCTTATGCTTTTCTCGCCCCACTCGAGACGAACCCGAACTTGACCATCCAGCTTGGCGCAACGGTCAGCAAAATCATCATCGAAAACGATAAGGCCGTCGGCGTGCAGTATCGAGACAAACGCGGAGCCCACACGGTCCGGTGCGATGGTGAAGTTGTCGTTGCGACGGGCGCTCTGGTGACGCCGAAAATCCTAATGCTATCAGGCATCGGACCTGATGCACATCTTGCCGATCACGGTATTCCCGTGATCTGCCCATTGCCTGGGGTTGGCCAGAACCTGATTGACCACCCTGAAGTTCCAATTACCGCCTTTGCCAACGGTCCCTACGGATACTTCAAACAAGGTGAGGGCTGGCGGATGCTTCGCAACGGCATCCAGTTCAAACTGTTCGGCAGCGGCCCGGTGACTTCGGCCGGGGTCGAAGCTGGCGCCTTCGTCAATCCGTCGATTCCTGATGGAGAACCGACCATTCAAGCCTTTTGCGTGCCCATCGTCTATCTGGATCGCGACGCACTGGACGAGGTGCAGGATGACTTTGGCCTGACCGTTACGACCGTCGTGGTCAAACCGAAATCACGCGGAGAGGTCCGGCTTCGCTCGGCCGATCCTCACGCCATGCCGGTGGTCTCGCCCAACCTTCTGAAGCATGAAGACGACATGCAGGAGATGATCCGGGGGCAGCGGTTCTTTCGCCGGGCATTCACGTCGGGCCCGCTTGCTCAAAGGGTTCGCGAAATCGTCATTCCTACAGCGGACGACGACCAGACGCTACGAGCACATTGCAAGCGATTCGTGAAAACCAACTATCACCCGGCGGGCACTGCCAAAATGGGCCAAGACGGCGACGGAATGGCCGTGCTGGACGCCAGAATGCGCGTGCGGGGGATCGAGAGCTTGCGGGTGTGCGACATGTCCGCCGTTCCGGACATCAACGCCGGCAACACAAACGCACCTGCCATGATGCTTGGCGAACGATGCGCCGACCTGATCCTTGGTATCGGATCAGCACGCGAGGGACGCAATTCTTAACCTAAGCTGCGGCGTCGTCCGTCATTGATCCGATTTCTGGCGCAAAAAATGGCGTCGCGCTGCCCGCCCGACCGAAAACGGATCTCCCTAGATGTTTTCCGACTAATTCGAACTTGCCTCAGTTTGCCGCGGAAACCGCGAACCTATCCGGAACAAAGTTGACGCCACTCGCTAAGGGCGGCGGCGCGGGTCAGCTTGAATGTATCTCTGCTGGTGAGATCGCTCCTTGTTAAAGTGGTTGTAGACGGAGGAATGGACGGAGGCGAATGTCTGTAAACTTCGCACCCGTATGAACCGCTGCATTACGCGTTCGCGTCGTCGAAACGGCAGGTGCGAATTCTCGACGCGGTTGTTGAGCCACCTGCCCGTCTGTTGTTTTTCAAGCGCGCCCAGTTCTCTGAGAGCGGCTCTGTATGAGGCAAAGCGATCCGTGACGATGGTTTCCGCTTTGCCGTGTCGCTTCATCAATTTCTCAAGGAATTTCAATGCTGCAGCATTGTTTTGGCGCTTGGTGACAACAGCTTCCAGTACCTCGCCTTCCTGATAAACGGCCCGCCAAATATAATGCCGCTTGCCATTTACCTTCACGAAAACCTCGTCAACGTGCCACTTCCATTTGGAGAACGCGCGCAGCAGCTGAACACGCTTCCGCCTTATATCAGCAGCAAACATCGGGCCAAACCTGTGCCACCAAAATCGAACAGTTTCGTGGCTCACGTCGATGCCTCGCTCGTGCACCAAATTATCGACATTCCGAAGCGAGAGCGGGAAAGGATGTACAGCATCACCGCAAAGCGGATGATCTCGAGACTGGTTTTGAAGCATTTAAATGGTGATCGTCTTTCCATCCACAAAGGCTATGATTGCCCCCTTGCCCGCCTCAAGCCAAGTTCTTCTGACAAAACCTACATTGCAGCGATTCAGACATCAGTCAGAGAGCCTTGCGCGCCAGACCTCAAATCGTTCAAGAACGTCTGGGTCGGTTGCAGGATAAAGTCCAATTACGGGGGTGTTTTTTCGCACCTCTTCCAGAACGAAGCGTTCGAACAGCTCCATTGGGCCTGCCTCGATCGCAATGTCATCGGCGAGGTGGCGTGGGATAATCATGACACCGTCGCTGTCACCCAGAACGATGTCGCCGGGATAGACCGCCACGCCGCCACACCCGATTGGCAAACCGATATCTACCGCATGATGTTTCGTAAGGTTGGTTGGGGCAGACGGTTTTGCAGCAAAGACTGGCATCTCAAGTGCTGTGGCACCGTCGGCGTCGCGAATTCCACCATCCGTGACAACGCCCGCTGCTCCGCGCATTTCCAGTCGCGTCAAAAGGATCGAACCTGCCGAGGCCGCCGATGCATCCTGCCGACAATCCATGACCAATACCGCGCGTTCAGGACATGTTTCCACGGCCACGCGCTGCGGGTGATCTGGCTCACGAAACGCCTCGATCGGGTCGGTGTCAGGCCGTGCAGGAATGTAGCGCAGTGTAAAAGCCGGGCCGACAAGGGAGGGCCTGCCCTTGCCCAATGGGGCAACGCCTTGAACATAGGCGTTTTGATAACCGCGTTTGTAAAGCAGCGTGGCCACAGTCGCTGTGCTGACCTTTGACAAGCGATCAAGCGTATTCGGATGCAGTTTGATCGTTTCGGCAGGCTGAGGGTTCGGCAAGGGCTGGATCCTTCTGCTAAGGCTGTTGGCAACTATCGAGCAGGCTTTGGTTGATGGGAACAAGTGCACCTTTGCCTTGCACGACATGCCCTGCCAGTTTGCAGGCCAGTGCTATGCTGTCAGGTAAGGGTGTATCCGTTGCCAGCCCCGCCAGAATGCCAGCGTTGAAACTGTCGCCTGCAGCAGTCGTATCCACAACCGAGGCCAGAGGCGGAACATGGACAGAGCCCTCTGCGCCGCGAGTACGATAAAGGACCGTTTCTGCGCCATTCTTGACAACGATCGTTTCTGCACCCGCCCTTGCATAGCGCCGCAAAGTGGCCGCAGGGTTAATGTCGCTGAACCAAAGTGCCTCGTCCTCGAATGATGGCAAGGCGATATCGCTAACGGCGGCCGCCTGCATGATGTTCTCGGTCATCTCAGAGGGGCTGTCCCAAAGATGCGGGCGCAGATTGGGGTCGAAGGCAATCCGTTTTCCAGCGCGCCGCGCTGACTGAGCAACGTCGAGCAAGGCGGCGCGCCCTTCAGGGTTCAAGATTGCCAGAGTGATGCCCGAGAAATAGATGAGATCTGATTGCGTCATGGCGTGGGCAAGTGCTTGCTTGTCTTGGGCCAATAGGCGTGCGGCCGACTGGCCGCGCCAATAGGTAAAACTGCGTTCCCCGTTGTTTAGCGTGATAAGATACATCCCCACTGAACGGTTTGGCACGATCCGCACCTGCTGGGTGTTGACCCCGCTTTCGCGCATGACACTCAGCATCCGTGATGAGATGGCGTCATCTCCGACGGCTGTAAAATAGGACAAGGGCGTTTCGGGTGTGAGTTTGGCCAGATACCAAGCTGTATTGAACGTGTCTCCGGCGAACCCCATTTGATACGTGCTTGGCGCGTCAGTTGGGGCCATTTCGGCCATACATTCACCTATCGCGAGAATTCGCATATTCCGGTTTCCAGTACTTCGAAGTTTGACAAACGGTAGCGTTCGACAATTAGGTAACCTGTTCTGCAGTGGTCACGAGAACAGCATCCCACCATTGATATCGACATTGGTCCCGGTCAGATAAGCCGAGTCCTCGCTTGCCAGAAACGCCACGAGGTTCGCAACGTCCTGAGACTGGCCTTGCCGCTTGAGCGGCGCAGCAGCTTCTAGCCCCCGACGGCCTGCATCGGGAGTATGGATGTTATGGAAATCCGTATCGATCATGCCTGGGCAGATTGCGTTGACACGGATATCAGGACCCAGTTCTTTTGCAAGACTACGGGTGAGCGTCATGACCCCGCCTTTTGACGTTGCATAAGCCGACGCACCCGGGCCACCACCGTCGCGACCCGCCTGACTGGCGATGTTTACAATGGCCCCGGATTTCATATGCAGCAGTGCCGCTTTGACCATAAGAAACGTGCTGGTCAGGTTGAGATCCATGACAGCCTGCCAATGCTCAAGCGACATCTCGGCGATTTTCTTGCGCGCGACCAAACCTCCGGCATTGTTCACCAGAATGTCCAGGCTTCCATAGGTATCGACCGTCTTGGCGATCAACGCATCGACCTCTTCGGGTTTGTTCAAGTCGCCTTGCATTGCAAACGCCTGTCCACCGATCTTTTTGATCTCGGCTACGGTTTCCTCGGCGCCGGCACTACTGGCGAAGTAATTCACCGCGACATTCACCCCTTCGGAGGCGAGTTTGACAGCGCAGGCGCGCCCGATATCGCGGCCACCACCCGTGACAATTGCGGTCTTTCCCTGAAGTCTCATGGTTGCTCTTTCCCGTTCAATTGGTGCTGCTATGCGTGACTGATGGATCTGACGCTAAAGCTTGGCAAAATAGTCGAAGATTTCCGGCACGTTGCCGTCACCCATGCCTGCGTCCGCGGCTGCCTGAAGGTTGTTCGCGGTTCCTTCAGCGATCTCGGCACGAGTGCCCACGTCCTCGGCCAGCTTCAGGAAGTATCCAAGATCCTTGTTGGCGTTGTTAATCGAAAACCCCAAATCGCTGACACCATCCACCGCGTAGTTCTTACAAAACTGCATAAAGGGGGAATTGGACGGTCCAGCTGACATGATGTCAAAAAGCTGCTGTTTGTTAACCCCTGAGCGTTCAGCCACAGCAAAGGCTTGGCTCATGGTGCAAGCTGTCGTCATGCCCATATAATTATTGATGAGCTTGGTCACATGGCCCGCACCCAGTTCGCCGAGGTGAAAGACATTTTCCCCTAGTACATCCAGGACAGGTTTCACCTTCTCAAAGGTGGCTATATCGCCTGCTGCCATGATGTTCAGCAAACCATCCTTGGCGTGCGCGGGTGTGCGTCCCAGCGGCGCATCAATCATACCAGCACCTTTTGCGGCCAAGTCTGTGCCGATTTTGCGTGTGGACGCTGGGATCGAGGTGCCAAAGTCAATGACCACAGCACTATCTTTGATGCCTGCCAGGATGCCGTCATCGCCGTAGATCAGGCTTTCGACGACATCCGATGTTGTTACACAAAGCATCACGATATCGCTGTTTTCAGCAAGCTCTCGTGGCGTTGTAACCTCTACAGCACCGCGGTTGACTGTGGCTGCGACGGCTTCCTTGCTCCGACCCATAACAACCAGATCAAAACTGTTGTTTTGCAAGCACTTTGCCATGTTACCGCCCATAAGACCGAGGCCGATGAAACCGATGACGGGTTTTGTCATATCTGACTCCTTAAACTCTTTCCAAGTGGGCTTCGCAGAGCGCCGTGACCCCTGCCTGTGCAACTTCGAGATCCTGGGCTGGTGAGCCCGAGCTGACACCGATCCCGCCAACCACCTGTCCGTCGACCGTCACGGGAAGGCCACCTGCAACGGTCACCATTCGTCCGCCGAGCGTTGAGGATATTCCGTGTGCGGCCATGCCAGGCTGATTTGCTTCACCAAGAGCATCGGTTCCTTTTTGGATACCGGTTGCAGTGAAACTCTTGTCGATGGCCAAAATGATGCTGGTAATCTTGCCACCATCCATCCGCTCAAACGCGATGAGGTTGCCGCTTTCATCGGTGACGGCAATACACATCGGTACGCCGATTTCCTGCGCCTTGGCTCGCGCTCCTGCGATCAACTTGCCCGCGTCATCGATGTCCAGGCGTCTTATTGTCAGCATCGCCTCATTCTCCTTTGATTTAGGGACCAATGATCAAGTTCGGCAGTGTCAGCGATATTGCCGGTACAAAAGTGATCAGCATGAGCGCGGCCAAGATGGCGAGGTAGAAAGGCCAAATCGTTTTGACCGCTTTCTCCATCGGTAGTTTTCCAACAGCACAACCCACAAAGAGGCAGGTCCCGACGGGTGGTGTGCAAAGACCGAGACCGAGGTTCACCAAAAGGATCATGCCGAACTGTAGCGGGTCGATGCCCAGCATGTTCATCACCGGCAGGAAAATCGGTGTGCAGATCAGGATCAACGCGGCCATGTCCATGATCATCCCCAAGAGCAACAGCACAGCGTTGATCATCAACAAGATCAGGATCGGGTTTTCTGTGATACCCAACAGGAATTCGACTGTTTTTGTCGGCACCCGGTTGAACGTCAGCATATAGGCAAAAGCACCGGCACAAGCGATCAGGATCATCACCATCGAAGTTGTGCGTACCGAAGAGATAACGGCGATTTTAAAGTTTTCCCAAGACAGGCTGCGATAGACAACAAGCGTCACCACAAAGGCATACATTGCCCCAAATGCACCGGATTCAGTCACTGTAAAGACGCCTGACAAGACCCCTCCGACAATGATCACGGCCGTCAACAAGCCAGGGATCGAGCCCACAAAGGCGATGGCCAGTGCGGTCCAACCCGGAAACTGTTCGGCCTGATAGCCGCGCTTGACCGCCACGACATAGGCGGCAATGGCAAGGCAGCAACACATAAGGACACCGGGCACAACTCCGGCCAGGAACAGTTTTGAGATTGAAACTGCACCGCCTGTTGCGAGGGCAAAGATGATCATGTTGTGGCTGGGTGGGATGATGATCCCGGCAATTGATGATGTCACTGTGACGTTCACCGCATAGTCGGCGTCATAACCTTTGTCTTTCATCACCGGGATCAGGATTGACCCAAGCGCCGAGATATCTGCAATTGCCGATCCGGAAATGCCACCAAACAACATGGACGAGAAGACATTGACGATACCAAGCCCACCGCGCACAGCGCCTACGGCGGCCTGCGCAAACCGAACCAACCGGATCGCGATTCCACCGTGAAACATCAGCTCGCCCGCAAAGATGAAAAACGGGATCGCCATTAGGGAAAAGACGTTGATCCCGGACACGATACGCTGGAACCCAACAAACATCGGCAATCCTTCAAACCAAAAGGAAGCCAATGCGGCGATACCAAGGGCGTATGCCACTGGAGCGCCGATGATGACACATAGGGCAAAAACCCCCAACAGAATCATGAGTCCCATGACTATCCCTGATCTATGTTGTCTTGGCGTTCGTCTCGGCCCAGAAACAGGCGGATCAGATGGCCAGTGGAAAAAAGGAACACCAACGCGCCGCTGATTGTCAGTGGCAAGGAGCGCAAGCCCTCTGACCATTGGATGAGCGGGATCAGGGTGTTCCATTTGAATATTGTCAGCTCGATCCCGTACCAAAACATCATGCCACCGAAACCTGCCATCAGGACATCAGTGAGCACGACGAAAACCGTTCGCACAGAGGGTGGGACTAAATTGCGGAACACGACAACAGAGAGGTGCGTGTGATTGTGCACTCCCGCAGCCGCCCCGAGAAAAGCGATGACCATAACCAAAAGCAGTGAAACCTGCTCAACCCAAGTGGGCGTGTTGTTCAGAACGTAGCGACCGAACACCAGCCAGGCAAAGATCGCAGTCATAACGACAATGGCGATGCCAGACAGCAACATGCAAACTCGTGCGAGCAGGTCAAGAATCCTGTCCATGTTGCGCATGGCGGCAGGGGCGGTATCGGGCTCTTGCATTGGATTTCCTCTGAGACAAAACGCCCGGCATCCAATTGTCGGAGCCGGGCGCTCAAAGTTGAACTGTTAAGACAACTTATTCAGTGGCTTGCGCCATTTCTACCAACGCTTTCATATCAGGATTTGCAGCCAAGTAGTCTGCATAGACCGAATCCATTGCGGACTGGAATGGGCCTTTGTCGGCGATTTCATTGACGGTGATGCCGGCCGCTTCAACATCTTTACGCGCTTGTTCAGAACCAATTGCCCAAAGCTCACGCTGGACCAATGCGGCTTCTTCTGCTGCACCGCGCACAGCGGCTTGCAATTCAGGAGACAGCGCATTGAATTTGGCCGTGTTCACGCAGATGCACTCGGGGATAATCAGGTGTTCGGACAAAGAATAATTTGTGGTCACTTCATAGTGACCGACATTCTTGAACGACGGGAAGTTGTTCTCCGCACCATCAACAACGCCGGTTTTCAGCGCTTGCTGAACTTCGGAGAATGCCATTGGAGACGGGTTACCGCCCATAGCTGAAATCATAGATGTATAAAGATCGTTGTTCATCACACGGATTTTCAGACCTTCGACATCTGCGGGCGTGTTGATCGGCTTTTGGCTGTAGAAAGAACGCGCACCGGCATCAAACCATGCCAGTGGCAGAACGCCTGCTTCACCCATCGCAGCTGAAACAACCTCACCGGCGTCGCCGTCCAGCACGCGGAACATGTGCGGCACATCTTTGAAGATGAAAGGAAGCGATACAAGGTTAGCTTCTTTCACCATTGGGCCAATAGGACCGAGGTTGAAGTTACCAACCTCGATTGCGCCGATACGAACCTGTTCTAGGGCATCCGGTTGGGAACCAAGAACACCACCGTGGAACACATCGACGGTAACTTCGCCGTCTGTAGCGGCGTCAACCAGTTCGGCAAACTTGTCCATTGCAGCCGTGTTGGGATGGCCGTCGTTGTGGATATTCCAGGCTCGCCAGTTTTCGGCTGAAGCTGACGTTGCAATGAATGCCACAGCGGTCGCAGTTGCAAAGAACGATTTCGTGAAAGTCATGGGTTCTCCTCCCCGGTTATTTTTGGACAGGATTTGGCTTTCATGGAATTTCAGAGACCGTAAGCCACGTAGCTTTCGATTTCCCCCAAGAACCAGAATCGCTGCTGCCCCTAAAGGGACACTAGTATCCAAGTTATGTCAACTGTAGGCTTTTAGAATGTCAGATTGCTTGACAGTCGAAAGCGCAGGGCATTTGATAGGTGACAGGCCTACATTGGTTCACTCAAGCAAAACAAAATAGAATATTCTATTTGTTTCAATGCCATAACAGTGGATCTGTAATTTTAAACGTGACTAAGACAGAGGGCGCAAGCAACATACCGTGGAAGAAATTGTCAGACGAACCACAACCGATGCGGTCTATGAAGCGCTACACGACGAGATCGTTTCGCTTGAAATTCTTCCCGGTACAAAGCTATCCGAAACAGAGGTAGCCAGCCGATTCGGCGTATCACGCCAACCTGTTCGCAACGCATTCACAAGGCTCGGTAACGAAGATCTGCTCTTAATACGACCACAAAAGGCGACCGTAGTTCGAGGGTTTTCTATGGAGCGTGTGGCTCTCGCGCGATTGGTTCGAATGGCGGTGGAGCTAGAGATCGTCCATCGAGCAATGGAAGTTTGGGACGCAGCAAGTGCAGCAAAACTTGAAGAAAATCTCGCCTTACAAGAGCAGGCGATCAGTGACGGTGATCTATCGGCGTTTCACTCGCTGGACTATGATTTTCACAAACTGATCTACGTGCTCAGCGGCAATCCGATGGCATTTGATGTAATGCTAGAATCCAAGCAAAAGGTTGACCGGCTTTGTATGCTCAGTCTTGAAAAGGGCAGTGCCGCAGAGGCCATCCTCGCCGATCACCGAGAGATTGCACAGGCCATGGCGGCAGGAGACCATGACCAAGCGCAAGCCGCTGTCAGAAAACACCTGTCCCGCCTCGACGAAACCATCGACTTCATCCACAAGACGCACCCAGGCTACTTTGAGTAACCGAGGCCATGCGATCTGGTGGTCTCAGGCCGTTCCTCGTTCCGGACGATCATTATCAATATTGAATTTCATGCCGTCCAAAAGCTCTTCTAAATCGGGACGTGCCGCAGGGCCGTTAGAGATATCGGCCATCATCAGTGTTCCATTCGGACGGATGGCAAACGCGCCAGGTTCGGCGAACAGACCCGTCGTTTCTGCATCAGATAGAGGCGATGACACGTAAAGACCAAGCGCGCGCATTTGCGCTTCAGTCATTCCATAGCAAAGTTCAAAATCCCAGCCGAATTCTGCTTTGTCTGCCGCAGCTTTTTCTTTGGTGTCGGCAGAGACAACAATAACGTCCATAACGTCAGCCCATGCCGACAGCGCCGCATTCAACTTGTTCAAAAAGCGCTTGCAGCGTGGACAATGCTTACCTCGATAAACAAACAACATGGTCCAGCGGTCTTTTTGTTGACCGATCGTAACCTTGTCATCAGACCCCAGCCTTAAAAAACTCATTTGCTCGATTCGCGCGCCGACATTTGGTTTGGCTGAGGTCATGAGTCGTTCCTTTCTTCTACAAACAAGGGCTTTGCGCGGATACCGTTAGCTTAGTTCATGTCACGTCAAGGCAATTATTGAAACCAAGATCGCGATATCATTTTGTGCTTGAAAGGCACGCTCGATCTAAGATTGCTGTCAGTTAACGAGGAATCACCGATACCTACCCGCCGCCACTCTACGCCCCTCATTGCAGCCGGGCTTCTAATGCCGTAACAGGTGTGAGCGCAACCAGCGTACTTGTGTCGAATTCAACGCGACCTGATCACCTGTGGCCCCAAGAAAACTTTAGAATCGAGACCAGAACGATCAAACGATCGGCCCGGTGAAGCCCAAAACGTCACCGTTACTACTTAACTGTAACTTTGGGCTCAGTTCGGACGTTCGCCCGATTGTCGCGAGCGACCGCAATGCGGACAAAGCGGTGGTTCAGACTCAGCCGCGAGAAAACCTCCGCACACATATGGCAAACTGGCTCGATGCCGTGATCAGAACCTGACCCTAAACGCCAGCCCAACCAACGGCGCAGTGTCATAGCTTTGCCGACTGATTTCTGCTCCATTCGCATCATCTAAAGTCAGGCGGCCATCAAATTCTGCGCCCGCAAATACGCTCAATGAAACTCCAGGATTCGGATTGTACCCAAGAGAAAGAACCACAGGGATACTCTTATCTTCACCCACCCCATCAGGGGCGACGCCATCCCCATCCAACCTGAAACGAATTCTCTCTGATCGTGCGGTTAACGAAAGGTCGATAGCCTCGTTTAGAGCGTAGCTTAGTGACAACCCGGGGCCTTGCGTTGCTCCGACACCAGAGCCAGTGTTCAAATTCCAACGTTCATTTATGTCCCAGTCGATAAGCAGAGCCGGAAAAAAATCAGTACCGCTTTCGTCTAATTCGGAAAACGCACCAAAGGCTGGGCCTATCGTTAGGCGCTCGTTCAGTTGCCATGCAATACCTGCAAAAACACCGTAGGTTCTACCGTCAGATGAGGAGGCCCCGCTTTGGTAGTCCCACCTGATCTGTGGCGAAACAAAAACCGTTGTTGTATCCCCCACACGAAACCGGACAGGAACAGCTACGCGAAGGTCCCGGATGTTTTCCCAAGGCTGGTTGTTAGATTGGCTGAAATTGTAATCCAGCTTGCCAAAGCTGGTGGAAAGCCCAACGCTGCTTCCGCCTTCTAGTTTGTAAAGTGCGGTAGTACGTAGAAACGCTCGACTTGCAGAGAACTTGCCGCCGCCACTCAAATCCGCATCCCCTTGAAACGCGGCAAGCCCATCAACCTGATACGCCCAGCCTAACTGAGGCTGGGCGGCCGACGGAAGCGAAGTGAACCCAAGAAAAACAAATCCAAAGCAGCACGTTAGAAGAAGGTTTTTCATCTGACATTTTCCACGTGAGACTGGTTTCCTTTTGGGATGCCATTGCTGGACGAGCGGTTCAAGTCCTATACCCGCACAATCATCTGGGTGCTTGCGCTTTATGATGAATGGGCAGTGTGATCCGGCTGGAGCGGTTTTTCATGGCAGGAGTTCCTCGATCTCGTTCGTAACGGACGCCGAAAGCGGATCAATGATCGAGCCTTATGTTTCGACAACTGTACCACCGGGGCCAATCAAGACCTTGTTGAAATTCCACCTTGGCGCGAATCCTTCCTCCTCTTTCAAGGACCGGAAGAAAGGGTGAGCGTCAGGGCCAGTCACGTGTGTTATCACGCTCATTGGAAAATCGGTACCGTATTGCAGTTCGCATAAATCGCGCACTTCGTCGTTGGTTACCAGTTCTTGCTTGAAGTTATCCGAACGGTCCGCGGCGACAACCAGTCCCCGGTTGCGATACCGATCATAAAGGTCTCGAAGCCCACGGTAGTGACGGGTGAACGCGCATTGGGATTCCGTACTGACGACTAGAACCGGTTGACCATTCCAATCTGACAAAGACAAGGTTCCCCCGTCGATCGAGTCAAACTTCGCGTCAAGTTCAAGGGCGCGAACGTGTTCGCCTGGCAAGAGAAAGCCGCAAAGCACAGTTATCCGAAACATTCCACGCCTCCATTTTCATAGTTGGATACGGAAGAACAATGCGGACGGATTTCATTTTGTGGACATAGCGCGCGGGTCGCGTGCGACTGCCGGCGGTCGCAACTCAGAGATAGAAAATTGGGGACGTTCGAAAGCTCGATTCAGGCCCATGATCAAAAATTATCTTGTTCCTCAGTGGCAACGTCAAAATGGCTTTATCCAAATGTATTTAAAATCGGTCGTCGCTAGGAGGCAAATAATCAAATCAGAACTTGGAATGCATTCGGCACTTTGAGAAGCGCAATACTGTAATTTGCACCTCTTCACCTTGAACTTCCGCGCTAAGGCGGGCTTTAGACGCAATAAAGAAAAAGACGTTTTCTGCAGGCTAAACAACGCCTGCATTGCTGACTTGGTCGCTTTCGATACCTGTCAGATAGCTACCCGTGGATCAACGCCGAAGGGTCAATCAATTTGTCTGCAATGGTCGTGAATCTGGCAAACTCAATTTGACTTTTCTGTTGTTAAGCAAACTTCTACTTGCAGATCATTTTGTTGAAACTGATCCTTGGTCCACAACAGTTGAAGGGAACAACAATGTCGCATACGCCTCGATCCTTTTCTCACATAGGTCTTTCAGTGCCGGACGTGGATGAAGCAGTAAAATTTTATTCCGAGGTATTTGGCTTCTACGTCATCATGCCGCCAACGGACGTTCTGGAGGATGATAGCGATATTGGTGTAATGTGCACGGATGTCTTTGGACCAGAATGGAAAAAACTGCGCATAGCTCACATGGCGACTGCGGACCGTGTTGGGATTGAAATTTTCGAGTTCGACGGGAATTATGCACCCGAAAACAACATAGACTACCGGCGCAATGGGACATTTCACTTTTGCATCCAAGATCCCGACGTGGAAGGCCTGGTGAAAAAAATCGTAGCGGCGGGGGGAAAGCAGCGGATGCCCATTCGTTACTACTATCCGGGCGATAAACCTTACCGGATGGTCTATGTAGAAGATCCATTCGGTATTGTGTTCGAACTGTACAGCCATTCCTATGAATTGACGTATTCGTCCGGTGCTTACAATTGAGAAACAGTTCAATTTGAAGGCTGCTTTGGTTCCAAATAACCGTTCTCTGCGTTGCAACGTCTCTTGAGTTTTTGAGCGACTGTTTTGAGGTCTGAGTGGTCGTTTGTTTCAATTCGCTTCAAGGACCGCTTTGCGGAGATACTGTTGAAAAACTCTGCTTGAGCGATGCTTTGGCTGCTGATTCAATTCTCTTGAGTTGCAGGAGAGTTGCTGATGATGGGACCGAGGCAAGTTGCGCAGGGTGCGCT